>CAYPFV010000146.1:0-8095 GCA_964410015.1 uncultured Bacteroidales bacterium | reverse complement strand
TGCCCCTTTCCAGTTGAGAAAGCTGATAATCGGAAAGCGTGCCCAGGTCAACCCGAAGCAAAGTATCGGCCGACACGCCAAAATAGTCTGACAAAACCAGCAGATTCTCAACACTGGGCAATACCCCGCTATTCTCATAACCGCTAAGGGTAGGACGTTTTATACCCGTTGTAAAAGATACATCTTCCTGGGTGCGCTTGCGCCGCTTACGCAATAATTTTATGTTGCTGGCAAAATAAATCATTTCAAAAAATATATCAATTAACTCATATCAGCAAGAAAACGTATTTTTCTTACATACAATAAAAACAAACATCTGCCGGATATCTCTGGCAAAAACCGGTATCTATTAAAGGATACACAGAGATACAAAACAAAACAGATACTTTTTTTTAACGAAATTCAAGAACAAAGATAAATATTTTTGATTATCTTTCAATCATTATTTTTGATTTTAAAACGATCAAATAAAACTGGTGAGGGCATAAACAAAGAATTCGTCCTGCATAAAAATTATAACACCTGCAAATACAAACAGAGCAAATCTTATGACAGAAGTACCAGGCAGAGATATAGTACATTTGGACATGGACACTTTTTTTGTGTCGGTAGAACGATTGCTCAACAGCAAACTAGAAGGAAAACCTGTGATCATAGGAAGCACTTCGGGCAGAGGAGTAGTAGCCAGTTGCAGTTATGAAAGCCGGCATTTTGGTGTGCGATCTGCCATGCCCATGAAAATGGCATTGCAACTGTGCCCCGATGCCGTGGTAATACGTGGCGATATGGAAACTTACAGCAAGTATTCTTCTACGGTAACCCAGATCATTGCCGAGAAGGCACCGGCATACGAAAAGGCATCCATAGATGAACATTATATCGACATTAGTGGTATGGACAGATTTTTTGGTTGCTACAAATGGAGTCACCAGCTGCGCGACACCATTATCAGGGAAACAGGGTTGCCTGTGTCTTTCGGTTTGTCTGCCAATAAAACCGTAGCCAAAGTAGCAACAGGAGAAGCAAAACCCAATGGAGAACTTTTTGTACAGCACAACCAGATAATATCCTTTCTTGCCCCCCTTTCAATCAGAAAAATACCTATGATCGGAGAAAAAACCTATATCAACCTGCGCAATCTGGGTATTGATAAAGTAGGTGTACTTCAGCAAATGCCCATAGAAATGATGGAAAAACTGATGGGCAAAAACGGAATTATTATCTGGAAAAGAGCCAGGGGAATAGACGAAACACCGGTTTACACCCAATGGGAACAAAAATCGATGAGCTCGGAACACACTTTTGAGCAGGACACCATCGATATCAGGCAAATTGAAAAACTCATCACCAAAATGGTAGAAGCGCTATGCTACGACCTGCGATCGTCCAATAAACTTACTGCATGTATCACAATAAAAATACGCTATTCTAATTTTGACACCCACAGCTTGCAAAAAAAAATACCTTATACCGCCTTTGACCATGTGTTGATCCATATTGCCCGCGAACTTTTCCATAAACTCTATACACGACGTATGCTCATCAGGTTGGTGGGTGTGAGGTTCAGCCACCTGGTAAATGGTGCACAACAACTCAACATGTTTGAAGATACCGCAGAACTGGCCAACTTATATCAAACCATCGACCATATAAAAAGAAGATTCGGGCGATACGCCATACAAAGAGCAACATAAAGAATATATTGGCTTTCTATGCCGTTAACAATCATTGCAAAAACTAACCTATCTCAACCATTTTCAATCACCCTGCAATAATGTGTTTTTAGCACAAAAACTACTTTCAGACATGCTTAGGGTAAAATACCATATTCGTCTTCGTTATCTTACTTATGAAAATTCCGATGATTCCGCACTGAATACCAAAAGGCAGATATCCCAAATATCCTAAAACAGGCATTTCAAAAACCAGGTAGCGGTGAACAAAAGGGATAGAGTATTCCCATTTTATCAAACTGTAGTAATTCCACATTTCCCAGAAAAAACCGCACCACAGTGCCGCTATGGCAAGTAAGAAAATATCTTTCCAGTTGCCTGTTTCTATCTGACTGAAGATGGTTTTCCCTCCTCCAATGGAAACACCTGCGACAATGATAAGCATTGGAGATAACCAGATAAAAGGGAATAAATAACGTGGATACAAATAGGCAGCAGACAAAGTAATAACACTTATCAACAAGATGATCCACCAAAATGTCTTGTTTGTCACTAATTTTAAAGGACTAAAATCTTCTAACCCGGAGCTGATCCGCGGAAATGTTCTTAAAAAAAACCAGGTGCTTATAACAGCAGGCAATACGGTTGAAAAAGAAAGTGTTGCATACAGAAAATAACTAAAATCATCCAGATTACCCAAACCAACATAATACCAGTTATCTGTAAACTGATTGAGGTACTCATAATACCACCAGAAAACAGCACTAAAGAGAAACAACCATAGCAGATATTTTGATGAATGCGTGATCAGACTGGCGCCAGCACGCATAAACGTAAAAGCATTGATCAAAATAACATATCCAACCCACAAAGGCACGAAAGTAAAAATCTGAATATCATTCGCCCACTCAAAACGGTTCCATGCAACAACCCAACCGCCAACCAATAAAAAAACACCACTCCAACCCCAAAATGGGAATTTCTTTAACTTTATTTTTTGGACATCATGACCCGATTTGCTTTTTATGATCTTATAAATAAACGGAATTAAAACAACAATACCGAAGAGTAAAACAACAAAAAAGAAAAGGAGTGAGAATCCTCCATGATTGACAAATTCAGTTCTTGGCGGAAATTGCAAGAAAGAGGATACAGATTCCCCTTCGATAATAACCCCCAACAACGGAGCAAAGAACAAAAGGGATAAGATCAGGATTGCTACAAACACTTTTCTTCTCATGGGCATTGTTTTGCTGGTTTATTTTACAAAATTAAAAAACTTAAAACGTTAACTCCAACAAATAATCAGGCAAGTATTGTTGGCTTCTCTTATTTTTTATAAATTTTTTGACACGGATAATAAAGATAAGCATAAAGTAGTGGATGATTTGAGAAAACTTTTACCATCTTATACAAAGGAGAGCACAAAAACTATATTAAATCGAACCAGGGAGATTTGGTAATGGATAAAGCGACTACCGGCAAGGTGATTGATTCCTTAAAGCAGTCGCTTATTCAACATGGCATACATATAGATTCAATTATTTTTCAGTAAAGCATTAATAGGAAAATCTGATAAAAATAGTGATACAGACTTCAGCGCTTCCGCAAGAAAACTAATCTATTCTGTGTCTTTGGTAAAAAAATGTAAATACAAGATTTTTGTCTCGTTACTAATTCGAGATGAATCTAATGATTTTCACTGATTTTAAAGAGATTACTGATGTGTTGAAACAATAATAACACATTATTTGACATTTTCCTGCAGCATTGAATTATTAATTGCATCCGAAACCCTTTAGTCCACATCACAAAGTGCTGATAGGTATACTTTATAAATTCAGGCTGCTACAGATCATTATTCTGTTTTTTACCTCTCCGTTTTCTTGCCCGTTCAATGGTTGCCTGCTTGTATTTCTCATCCGTATGATACCGTTCCCTTGCTCTTTGCTTTGTCTTGTCTCTGTATTCAGGGTCTGTTTGGTACCTGTTGCGGTAAGTTTCTTTGGCTTTATCCCTGAATTCTTTGTCTTTCTGATAGCGCTCTTTTAGATTCGACAGAATTTTGTCCTTATTTTTCTCGTAGTATGTTTTCGCCATAATTACGTATTTATTTTCTACCTCAGGATCAATTATAAAACATCCAGGACACTCCAAACTTAAACATTCCTTCAGGATGCGGATAATAAGGGATATCATAATGAGGTGGGAAATCTGGTATTAATCCCAACATATGCTGATATTTTACAAACAAACGTGCACGTTTGATCTTAGCGTTCCAAAATACATCAACCATATATTTTGGACGCATTACACTGGTGTTTTGGGCATAAAACTCCCTCACTACCGGCATAAACGACATGGCTTTATAACCGGTATTAAAATGAAAATCAATACCTGCGCGGTGAATAAGTGCCCCTTCAAACCAGTTCATCTTCACATAAAAAGAATGGTAGCTGATAATTCCTGGAAAACGTTCGAACCGCTCACTGGTAGCCTGCTGAAACAAAACGTGGTTTCTCAATCCAAGAAAGCGACCCTCCAGGTCGCTGTAAGCACCCAGACTGAAAAAACTCATGGCGTTATTGTTTTGCACAGGCATTGCCTCTTCTCCCATATACACAATATTGTTGAGTAAATAATAGTTTCCTTCAAGATCAACCCATGGTGATTGCAAACGACCGCGAATATTTACGATCTGCATCTTATCGAAATCATTTTCCCATTGTATATAATTGCCCGAAAACCGGTTGAAAAAGTAAGGTGCTTCCATGGAGGAAAAGCGCAAACGACCCTCGAGACTATATTTCTGTTCCGGGCGTCCGAAATGAATATATCCGCCAGCATGTGCATCTTCATCGTTATATCCTCCTACAATCAGGTTGGTATATCCACCAAAAGAGATCAACCTGTTTTCATCCGATCTCAGTTCAGCTCCCGGCACAAACTGATTAAACCTATCGTCACTATAATAAAAGAGGGGATCCCCCAATGAATCTGTCATTGAAAAATCGGAGGAATAGTCGGGCTGTTTTGCTGAATAAAATGTATGTTTCAAATAAAGTTTAAAATTGAAAGGAAAATTTCCCCTTCCGCTTTCCAGGGGAAAATTAGACCAGGAGATAAGATTCTCAACTTTATTTACCACAGTAGAATCAAAAGTTCCCATTTCATGAACAGCCTGGTTTTCATAAAAAGGATAAGGGGGCGCAGTTTCTTCATAGATAAAAGCAAAACGCTGATAAGTGAAATTATGATTGATACGTCCAAGGTTCACAAAACGTCCTTTACTAACCGAATCACCTCCGGTATAAAATCCGGTTTGATAAAAATGGCGTAAATTGATGGATATATCCCTGTATCTTGATTCTGCCGTATACAGGAATACACTATCGCGCACCGGGTCTTCTTCAAAAGCATCAGGATTTCGCAATCCGCCACTTTCCTGACTTTTGGGTTGGTTGAGGATAAAGCTGCCAAGAACCTGGTATCTTTTGTTTTCGCTTAAATAATCGCCGGTAAGGTAAATGTTGTTGTTGCGTGCCCCCAGGCTGCTGTATGATCCGGGTGAATTTATCACACGATACTGAAAACCCATAAAAAAATTTTCCTGAATTTTTTGGTTATGGAGAGCATAGAACAATTGCTCCCTTTCTGAGCCGATAACGAGAGAAAGATCTGTAAAAACATACTCTGGACGGTAGAAGCGTAGATTTTCGTGCCTGAAAATATAAAGTCCATAATTATGATACTGTCCGAAATCCGGTTCATCATCCAATACCGGATCATACACCAGTTGGCGGTATGTTAGCCCAATATTTCCCTTTTGCCCGTAAAACAACCCTGATCTTGCAGCTAAATCATAATGCTGGAAATAATGCAAGGTTGTATCTATATAATTGGGTTTGAGAGAAAAGGGGTTTTGCAGTTGATCTTCTGTGTACCAGGGAATGGCAGATGCAGGTTTTTCTTCAGTGGCTTCCTCCTTTCCGGTTGAAAGATCTATAGTATCGTTTTCCATTTCCGGGGAAATCATTATTGGATCATTCCCCGGAGAAGGCAATGTATCGCTTACCGGAATAGTATCTGATGGATAAATAACATTTCCTGATGCTATAACTTCGGAGGCAATGAGCAACGGTACAAGAATGAATACAACCCGGAATAATTTTTTAATCATGTGTTTTTCGAGAGAAAAAAAGAGAACACTTGTGTTAATGTTAACTATCCGTTTCATAAAAAAGTTATAGTTGATATATTATATGCAACGGATAACAGATACTTTTATTTAGTGTTTGTTTCCGATGACTGATATCTGTTTTATGTCTTTTTTGAAAACAGTCATTTGCCAGATAGATTGGATGGTTTTTACAATTTTTAAAATTTAACCCCAAATATAACAGATCAGCTAATTGATTTTAAAGACAAGCAGCATCACTCTTGTTTCAGCCATTTATCGAGCCATTTAAAAAACTCGCGTTGCCACAAAATACCATTTTGTGCTGAGAGCACCCAGTGGTTTTCTTCCGGGAAAACCAGAAACCTGCTGGGCACATTCTGCATTTGGGCTGCATTAAATGCCTGTATACCTTCTGATATGGGAACCCTGAAATCTTTTGCCCCATGAATAACCATGATGGGTGTGTCCCAGTTCTCGACGAACAAATGGGGAGAAAAGTCATAGCTATGAGGTTGTGGATATTCCCAATAAGCGCCACCCAGGTCTTGATTGGCAAAAAACATCTCCTCGGTGGTTCCGTACCAACTTTCAAAGTTAAACATGCCACAATGAGCGATGAAAGATTTAAATAATCCATCGTGGTTACCCGCAAGCCAAAACACTGAAAACCCTCCATAGCTGGCGCCTACAGCACCCAAACGATCTTCATCGATAAAGGGTTCCTTGCTAAGGGTGCGGGCAGCGGTGAGCAGATCCTGCATGTTTTGCCCGCCATAGTCCTGGCTGATCTGGTCGTTCCATTCCTGCCCAAATGTAGGCAATCCCCTGCGGTTGGGAGCAATCACCACATAATCATTGGCTGCCATCATTTGAAAATTCCAACGATAGGAGAAAAACTGACTGACGGCGCTTTGAGGACCACCGCCACAATAGAGCAGTGCAGGATATTTTTTATTTTCATCGAAATGAGGCGGATAAATCACCCATACAAGCATGTCTTTTCCATCGGTTGTTTTTATCCACCTTTCCTCTACGTTTGCCAACTCTATGCTTTCCAGTATTTCTTTGTTTACCGTGGTAATCTGTGTTTCATTCCCATTGGAAGGATCAATTCGAAACAATTCAACCGGAGAGCGCATACTCATTTTTGCTCCCAGCAAATGATCGCCTGCCACCATTACGGAGTTATAGTTATGCTGCCCTTGTGTGATCTGAGTTATTTCGCTGTTTCCAATATCAAGACTATACATCTGATAAGTAGCGTGATGACCACTGACAAAATACAGTTTTTTACTGTTGGACGACCATTGAAAACCGGAAGAACTCTGATCAAATCCTTCAGAAAAATCTGAATACGTGCCTGTCTGCATATCCATGATCATAATGCGGTTTTTGTCTGCTTCAAAACCGGGTGTTTTCATGCTTTCCCATGCCATGTATTTTCCATCGGGCGAAAAAACCGGGTATCTGTCATACCCTTCATTAAAATCAGTAAGATTTTGGGTATTGCCTGTTTCTATGTTATAAAGATAAATATCAGAGTTGGTACTTTCAGCATACTCTTTTCCTTTTAATTTTTTACAGGTATATGCAAGAGACTTGCCGTCGGGTGTAAAATTTATTTGTCCGATACCACCAAAGGGTTTCAGCGGGGAGTCGTAGGGTTCTCCTTCCATAATATCTTTTGCTGAACCAATTTTACCATTGTTGTAAGTAGCCAGAAAAACATGACTATATGAATAATTGTGCCACGAGTCCCAGTGCCTGTACATCAGGTCATCGTAGATCAGAGCATTGCTTTTGGGCAGATCGGGGTGCATATCGTGCGGACTTTTCTCTACTTTCACCTCTTTTACAAAAAATACATGCTGCATGTCCGGACTATACTTAAAACCTGAAACTCCCCCTTCAATATCAGAGATTTTGGCAGGACGTGAACCATTGGGATTCATTTCCCACAACTGTACCGTTCCGTCTTTGGAACTGAGGAAACCAATTTTTTCTCCATCAGGGCGCCATAACACATTAAATGGTTTGTACTCTTCACGATTGAGTTTTTGGGGTTCCCCTCCTGAAGCTGGCAGAACATAAACATCACGGGTAGATGTATTTTCTTCTGCATCATAACTGGTCAGGGTAAAAAGAACAGATTGTCCATCGGGTGAAACCTGGGCACCGCCTAACCGGTCGAGTTCCCATAATTTTTCGGCGGTTAATACAGGTTTTTGTGCAAGTGCTGATA
>CAYPFV010000145.1:0-8211 GCA_964410015.1 uncultured Bacteroidales bacterium | reverse complement strand
TAAAAAAAGAAAATGAACACAGATTTGCCGAAAACAAGTTTTCGGAGTGGACTCTATCATTTAAAACATCAGCCTGTTGGATATGCCCGATTGAAGCAATGCAAACCACGATAGGTATTAAATTCAGAGATGATTGCATTTTACACCTTTTCGCTGGGATCAGGCACAGATAGTCATTCAATACCTATACATTGTCAGAGGGAAATTCTTTAACATTGAGTTTATAGTTTAGAATGAAACTAACCTACACCGGTATTAAGCCTTTTATAAGCAGAAAATACTTCCGGCAAAAATGTCTACATTTGGAATTTTTATCCTATAATATTTCATTATGCTGCCAAACTACCAGAAACAAGTTAAGGAAATTGATAATAAAATCCATGTTCTCAATCAAAAAGATAATAAACTTTCGCTGCTGAGGTTATTGTCGTTTCTCTCTTTTTCGGCAGGATTGGTTTGGGCTGTTTCTTTGGCAACAGTCTTTAGTTTTTTATTACCTCTGATTTTGTTGTTAATATTTATTGCAGTGCTTTCAGCACATCAAAAAACAAGGAAAAGCATTAGTGAAACTCATACCCTCAAAGAACTACTTGAGAATGAGATCAATGTTCTTCATTTCAGGGGAAACCAATATTATAACGGAAATGTATTTGTTGATGCAGATCATGATTTTTCTCTGGATATGGATATTTTTGGAGAAAACAGTTTGTTTCAGTATATCAATCGCTGCGCAACTGGGGTGGGCAATCAAAAACTTGCAGATATTTTACGTTCATGCCATTCCAGAGAATCTATCCTTGAAAGACAGGAAATGGTAAAAGAGTTGGCAACAGAGAAAGATTGGAGTTTGAATCTAAGGCAGATGCTTTTTAAAAAGTGCATGAAAGATTTCTCAAAAGAGTTACTACCAGAAATCAAAAATACCATTCAACCACCGGTTCATTATCGTTATTTGCTGGTTAGTTCTTACATTGTTTTAGCTTTAAGTTTGATTGGTATTCCTTTTTTGAAACCCGGTGGATGGATGCTTCTGATTCCTGTTTTTTTTAATATGATTCTGCTTTCCCGAACCGGAAAATTTATTAAAACCATCAAAGCGCAACTCGTGGGGCGCGAAGGTATACTCAACGAATACCGAAAAATATTATCAGTTTTTGAAAAAAAACAATGGCGTTCGGTTTATCTGAAAAACCTGCAGAAAAAATTATCTGCTGACGGAGTATCATCTTCCAAAATTATTGAGACATTGCATAAACGCTCCCGTGAGTCAGAATATACACTTAATATGCTTACTGCAGCAATTTTAAACTATTTTTTTGCATGGGATTTGTTTGTAACCATGCGTAATGCAGGATGGTTTAAACAATATGCAGAAAAAACCCGGGTGTGGTTTGATGTAATTGGGCAGGTGGAGAGTTTGCTGAGTTTAGCCAATATTCAGCAAAACCACTCATGGGTTTACCCCAGAATCACAGAGGGCGATTTTTGCTTTCAGGCAAGCGATATGGGGCATCCGCTTATTCCTGAAAACGAACGGGTAACCAATTCATTTACCATGAAAAAACCCGCAACAACATCTATCATTACCGGATCAAACATGGCAGGCAAAAGCACGTTTTTAAGAACAATAGGAACAAACATTATTCTGGCCCATGCAGGTGCCCCGGTTTGTGCTTCTCAATTCACAATCAGTATGTTCCGCATCATGACTTACCTTACCATCACCGATTCTTTATCTGAAAATACATCTACTTTTTATCGCGAGATTAAACGGTTAAAGAAATTATTAGACAGTTCAAAACAAGATAAAAATGTTTTGCTTTTGCTCGATGAATTATTAAGAGGTACTAATTCTGCTGATAAAGCCCGTGGTAGCATTGCCATAACCCGTGAGCTGGTTGAAAATAAGATACCATCAGTAATTGCTACACATAATCTTGAATTGGCAGATATGCAAAAACAGTATCAGCAACAAATTCGCAATTATTATTTCGACATCACCATTGAAAACAATGAAGAGATGCGTTTTGACTACAAACTAAAAGAGGGGGTATGCAATACTTTTAATGCCTCGATTCTTTTGAAAGAGATCGGAATCAATATTGATATGGGATGATTTTGAGCAAAGAAATAAGACTTTATATATCATGGCAATTGTTTTCAATAAAAACCTCTGCTTTTTTTGGAGCAGAGGTTTTTTGATAAATATCTTTTTTATATAAGATGTGAGGTTTGAATACTATTTTTCAAAATGTGCCAGGTAGTTTTCTAATCCATAATTTTTGCATAAACCGGCAAATTCATCAAAAAGAGCATCATTAAAGGGCACACCTTTATCTTTTCTGTACATCCAGGTATCATGTTCTTTTTCTCCGGCGGTGTATATTCTGTTTTGTCCTGGCATTTTTTTCGCTGCCCTGAGTTCTCTTAAAATACTCCCGGTTGTTTTTTTGAAATCATCAACTTCGGTAAAGGCATTGATATCCATTACAATAAAGAAGTGCCCCAGGTTGTACGGTACTTTTTTGCCATCTTTTAATCCGGTTAGCATTTTCAGGTAAGCTCCCTGCTGCAGTGCAGCTGAAAGTATCTCAACAACAGTAGCGTATCCATACCCTTTATATCCTCCGGTATCTTCGCCTACTCCACCCAGTGGTGTAAAAGCTGCTCTGCCTGCGATCAGGTCTTCCAATACCTCTTTCGAATTGGTTTTGGATTCCCCGTTTTCATCAATTACCCATCCTTTAGGCATTTCTTTTCCTTGTCTTGCATACACTTCAACTTTTCCGCGCTGGGTTATAGAGGTAGCGCAATCCAGTAAAAAAGGAAAGTCTTCATCAGAAGGAATACCAAAAGTAAGCGGATTTGTCCCCAGCATGTTTTCAACTCCAAATGTAGGGGCAATTGATGGGCGTGCATTGGTACCGGTTATTCCGATCATATTTTCTTTCACTGCCATCAGAGGATAGTATCCTGCAAAACCATAGTGAGTGGAATTTCTTACAGCAACCATGCCCATACCATATTTTTTGGCTTTTTCAATCGCCATTTTCATTGATTTATAGGCAATAACATGTCCCATACCATTATGACCATCTATCACGGCAGTTGTTGGACTTTCTTTCACAATTTCCATTTCAGTGACCGGATTAAGAATCCCATCGTTAATACGGTCAAGATAAATGGGTTTTAACCTGTTTACACCATGAGAATCGAAACCAAGCTTATCTGCCTGCATGAGAACATCTGTAACAATCTTTGAGTCTTCCTCGGGCAAACCTGCTTTCATAAGTATTTCAATCATAAATTGCTCGATCACCTCGAAAGGAATAAATTCTTCTTTTGCCATCTTCTTTTGTTTTTAAAGGTTTTTATTTATGAGTCAAATTTACAATTTTACAAAGACAAAAACTGAAAAAACACGAACGAAAAAAATATAAATAATTACTGGTACCTAAAAAATTATGCCCGGCAATTGCTGCTACTTCTGAAAAACTGACGGAAAAACATTACATAAACAATAATTTTACAGGACTGTGGCTAAGATGATTATAAAAATGGAGAAAAATATCCGAACCAATATGTCATGTGAATATTCGAGGTTGGTTAATCATTTTGGTAATTAGATTGTTTATTAAATAAAACAACTATTTTTTTCCATAAACTCCCTACTTCAAAACAAAATCAGAATCAATAATTTTTAAAATTAATCATATTTAAAAACAGATTGTTATGGCAAAAACAAAAGAATTATTAGGATTGATTGTGGGATTTGCAGCAGGAACATTTTTGGGTGCATTGTTTAGTATCTCAAAATCGCATGATTCAGAAAAAAATGATAAGAAAAAGAAAGACGAAAAACAAAATAACGGTTCGGCAATTCACCTGGAAGTATAATCCAGGTTTACAAAGGGAAAGGTCAAAAAAGCACATTAAATAAAAATATAAATTACCAGTTCATCTGTTTATAATTTTCCAAAATTAATATTAGAACGCTGATGACGCTGACTTTACAGATAATTAAAATGGTTTAAAAAATTCAAAGATACTTTTCACAGGAAAATTAAAGCAATCAAAATGTTTCTTGTGGTTTTAAACCAAGGCATTCATTATTTGTGTTGAGAGCACGTGTTTCATTACCATCGGATTACTTTTCCCGGACAAAAAATTTATGGTTTGTTTCAATCCTTTCTTCATTTCTGTGAGGAATGAAATAAACCGGTATGCATTTTTTTAATTTTAACCTATAATTCTGGTCTTCTTCTGATACAATTATATTTACCCGGTTAATATGTAAATGCAAAAGTCAGCTTTTTGGGGTTGGTATGTTTGGTTAAATTGAAAAAAAAACATGCGTATATTCCTTTAAAATGTGCCGTAGATAGCATGATCTTCAGTGTTGCAAAAGATAGATGAATAAATATTAAGTTCTGGTTTGTTGGTCATTAGTTTTCTTTCGAGATGTAGCACCGGATGCTGGCATTCGAGTTGCAAATATTCACATATGTTTTCCTGTGCAATTAGTGCCTTTATCTTTTGCTCTCCGCCTTTTACTTCAATCTGATAGGCTTTTCTCATGATATCCAGCAAAGATTTATTCTCGAAATTTCTGATCGTAAACCGGGGCAGGTTAATATTGGGTATATAACTTATATCATAAAAGATAGGTTTGTTGTTGAGCAATCTTAAGCGGGTCATGTAAATACAACCTGATTCAATTTCCAAATCAGAAAGGGGGAACATAAAATCTGAAGGCCATTTTTTCAGTTGGGGTTTGTCTATGATGGTTGTTTTCAGGTTATGATTTTTTAATGCATGGGTAGTGCCCATTACCGACAATATGCCAATTCCTTTGGGTATTTTGGATACAATACTTCCTTTTCCCTGTTGTTTTCTGATATATCCCTCATTCACCAGTTTCAGCAATGCCAGACGCACCGTTGGGCGCGTAACACCATGAATCCGGCAAAAATCATTTTCTGAAGGCAAAAGGTCACCCTCTTTATACACCCCATCCTCAATGTGTTTTCTAATCAGTTCGTATAGACGGCGATGCTGTGGTATATTCTGGGTTTCTTTCAATTTTCTTGATGGTCTTTTCATTCTTAGTTTTTAATCCAAATTTTGTTTTCAGTAAATGCTTAAAATCTGTAAGTCTTTCCTTTACATTATTTATATGATTTGCATGGGCATTTTTTTTCACAACAATTTTATTCAATCCCTCAGATGAAACTCGCCCACAATATCTGTTTTTATGCTTTTTTTTGTGAAATCATGGTTATCCGCGTGGGTGTCCATAGTTATTGTTATGGCACGATTGACCGGATCATTTGTTGTGCAACATTTATATTTTGATGATGGTGGTAAAATTTTCGTAAAATTAAAAATTAAAACTTGTAAATACAAGTGATAAAAACTAATTTAGCTGTATTGTTATTAATCCTGTTAATTTTGGGATAATAGTGATTTTTATAAAACATGTATAAACAAGTTGATATAAAATTGTTTTATGGCTGTAAATGTAATTATGCCCCGGCAAGGGCAAAGTGTTGAAACCTGTATCATAACGCAGTGGCACAAGTCAAAGGGAGAAAAAGTGGAAAAAGGAGATATTTTGTTTTCATATGAAACCGATAAAGCCGCTTTTGAAGAAGAAGCCAAGCAGGAAGGAATTCTCCTGGATATTTTTTATGAAGAAGGAGATGAAGTGCCCGTTTTGGAAAAAGTAGCTGTGATAGGGCAGGAAGGTGAACCCCCTGAAAGTGTTAAAAATGATGAGGATGCTGATGAACAGAAAAGTTCCCTGGGTGATGAAAAATCCTCTGATGACGTGCAAAAACACAATAAACCATCTGAAAAGGTTCATCCTGTGTTGGCTGCTGATGTATCAGAGAAGGCAGATAAAAAGATTAAAATTTCACCGCTGGCAAGGAAAATTGCCGGGAAACTTGGTGTTTCCTTCAATGGCATAAAAGGAACAGGTCCTAAAGGCAGGATCATAAAGTGGGATGTTGAAAGAGCAGCAGAAGCAGCAGAGAAAGAAGAGTACAGAACTTCCGCACAAAGTCAGGTATCATGGGAAGAGAAGCAGGTAAAACAGGATGTTGCCTCCCTGGGGCAAACTATTAAGCATACCACTGGTAAGTATGAATCAACAGGGGATCATCGTATAGAAAAAATAAGCAACCTGAGAAAGATTATTGCCTCTAAAATGTATGAATCACTTCAAAATTCGGCACAACTAACTCATCACCTTAGTGCTGATGCCCGTCAGTTACTTAAGATCCGGAAAAAATATAAGCAACGGGTCGCCGAAAACCCATCGAATGTGAATGTTACCATTAATGATCTGGTATGTTATGCATTGATAAAGACACTAAAAAAACATCCTGTAATGAATGCACATTTTATGGGCGATTCATTAAAATTGTTTGATTCTGTAAATCTGGGTATAGCCGTTGATACCGAAAGAGGATTGATGGTACCGGCTCTTCGGAATGCCAATGACTATAATATTGAGGGTTTGTCCAGACGCTTGAAAACACTTGCTGCAGATTGCCGCCAGGGAAATATAGACCCCGATCTTTTATCATCAGAGGCAGCAGGATTTACTGTAAGCAACCTGGGCGGATTCGGTATCGAGATGTTTACACCTGTATTAAATCTGCCGCAAACCGGTATTTTGGGTGTTAACACCATTACCTACAAACCTGCCGATACCGGTGATGGTACCATCGGTTTTATTCCTCATATCGGTTTGTCGCTTACTTACGACCACCGCGCTGTTGACGGTGCCCCTGCTTCGGCATTCCTCCAGGACGTGAAAATAAGCATCGAAACCCTTGAAATTTAATGCAATCAACTTTATACAAATTGAAATAACATTTTAAAAACGATAACATATGCCTAAGGTACAATTTTTAGACCCCAAAGAACTACGGAAACCTCATGAGATCAGTTTTGGCACCATCCCTGTCAATCAATACAACAAAACAGTTGCGGAGGAAAAGAATGAGTATACTTCAGAAGATCTTTTGAGAATATATCATGATATGGTGGTTATTCGTGAGTTTGAATCGATGCTCATGCAGATAAAAACAAAAAACGAATACATGGGAATTGCCTATAATCATCCAGGACCAGCCCACCTGAGTATAGGTCAGGAAGCGGCAGCGGTAGGTATGGCATACCATTTAAGCACCGATGATTTTATTTTTGGATCACACAGAAGCCATGGTGAGATTTTAGCCAAAGGACTTTCAGCCATTCATAAACTGGATGAAAAAACGCTATACAACATCATGTCTGATTACTTTGACGGAAAGATATTGAGTGTGGTGGAAAACTTTTTTGAAGATAGTGCCAGGGATTTGGGGATTAAATTTTTGCTTTATGGTACACTTGCCGAAATATTTGCACGGGAAAACGGATTCAACAAAGGATTAGGCGGGTCGATGCATGCTTTTTTTACTCCGTTTGGCATTTATCCTAATAATGCTATTGTTGGCGGATCGGGAGATATCTCGGTTGGCGCTGCCCTTTATAAAAAAGTAAATCAAAAACCCGGTATTGTTGTGGCGAATATAGGAGATGCTTCTATGGGGTGCGGACCCGTGTGGGAAGCAATTACTTTTTCTACGATGGATCAGTTTAAAAAACTCTGGGAAGAACCTTATAAAGGTGGTATACCAGTTATTTTTAATTTCATGAATAACCTTTATGGTATGGGCGGGCAAACCCACGGAGAAACCATGGGGTTTGAAATGCTTGCCAGAGTTGGTGCAGGGGTAAACCCCGAAATGATGCATGCCGAAAGAATTGACGGATACAATCCTTTGGCTGTAATTGATGCTTTCAAGAGAAAAAAACAAATACTCGAAGAGAAAAAAGGTCCTGTTTTGTTGGATACACTCACTTATCGCATTTCAGGACACTCTCCTTCCGATGCTTCTTCTTACCGTATGAAAGAGGAAATTGAAGCCTGGACACAGGCAGACTCTATACAATGGTTTGGAAGTGAACTTATCAAAGAAGGTTTGGCCAGTCAAAACCAATTGGAAGATATAAAACAAAAAACGGTTGATTCTTTGGTTAAGATTCTGGAAGTAACCATTGATAGCACTAAATCGCCCATGCTTGATCTGGATAAAGAGCCTGATGCTATTGGAAACATGATGTTTTCTAACGGAAGCGAGGAAAAAATGGAGGATA
>CAYPFV010000144.1:0-8508 GCA_964410015.1 uncultured Bacteroidales bacterium | reverse complement strand
GGAAGTAGCCCCATTTTTTTTCATTATTATATTTTTAGTCGGACACTACTGAAATTAAATCATAATTTCTGTTACCAACAAAATTGGTAAACCATCATTTGTATAATCTCAGACTAACGATCTGCTGCAAGTCAAAAATAAAGATGAATTTTAATAGTAAAAGATGATTGATTTTTTGGATTTTTGGTTTATTTACTTCTAGCACTTTTGAAAATGATATTAAAAACAGCAGTGAAGAAATACTTGATGTCCGTTATCCAACCAAATTTTTCATAGTTTTCAAGATATTTTTTCTCTGATTCAACTATTTCGTCAAAGCTACCCGGAAGATCTGCATAATAGGGAGGAATAAGACCAGGACGTATTCTGTGACGTATCTTGGCAACCGCTTCGGGATACAGACTCAAATAGTGCTTGCTGATAGGTCGTACCCCCACCAGTTTAATATCCCTTTTAAGTACATTAAACAACATGGGTAGTTCATCTATCCATAATTTGCGCATGATTTTACCAAATTCAGTTACCCTGAAGTCATCTTTAAATTTGCCCCCTTCGTCCAGGTTATTTTTTTCATATACATACTTTTGCAGATATTCTGAGTATGGATACATTGTTCGGAATTTGTAAACCTTGATGGGTTTTCCGTTTTTGCCTGTTCGTGTCATACCAAACACCGGTCCGTAAGATGGGGATAGGTCATATACTGGTCTGGCAACCTTTTTGGCCACAAAATACAGCAGATAGTTTTTGGTTTCTTCATGCACAATCTCAAAACCACAGGAATATAACCTCCCTAATGTTTCTGCCCGGCTGATTACACGGTTTCTTCCACCCGTAAGTGCAAAATATATTTGCTTGGTTACCGGTAATTTGGGTATTACTCTTTTAAAAATATAATCGCCCAAATAATACATGCGGTTAATTATTCCAGGGAATTTGTTGAGCAGTCTTTTTTCTCTTAATTCGAGTGTTTCAACACATCCAATGAAATTTGAATTGCGTGGAATATTTTCATTAACGGCTTCAAAATACTTGTTTATCCGACGTATGTCATTGATCCTTTTAAGATTAATGATCGTTCCAATTTCACGTTTAGACAACTTATGAATATTAAATAAAGTTGTAGTGGATAATATCTGTGTTTTTTTATCGTTAACATCTGCAAAATTGCATATAAGGTTGAAGGCATCTTCTCCGGATTCTTCAATAATGATTTTTTCGATGTTTGATAGTTGTTTGGATTTTACCTTTACTGGCATCTCCAACATTTCCCCAACGTAAACTCCTTTTTCCATAAATTACTGTTTTGGTTTTGTAATTTGGTGGTTTGGCTCCTTATATTTTCACTGTAAATCTACTCAACAAAGGTTACAAAATTAGATTTATAAAAAATGTAAATAATCAGTGTTTCACGTAAAAAACAAGTATTTAAAATTCCTTCTTGTTTAAATTTTAACAACTTGTTTTTCATTAACCTTTACCAGAATTACTTTCCCCAGCTGTTCAAGACGGATTAGTATATTTTTTTTATTGTTATAATAAACCATTTCTGCCTTAAAACCCCTGAGTGGTCCTTTAATGATCTCAACCATTGTCCCGGGCTCCAGTTTTTTATCAACAGTTTCTGTTTCTACTTCATTAGATAAAAGCCATTTTATTTCTTCAATTTGTTTTTCATCTATAACCGCTGGTATGCCTTCAAAAGATACAAACCTTACTACACCCTGGGTATTCAATACATCAAAATGCTCTTTTTCATTTATTTTTATAAAAACATAAGAACTAAACAGAGGTAGTTTTACCCACTTTTTCCGGTCACTCCATTTTCGTAAACTTTTTACCAAAGGCAAATAACATTCAATATTTTTTTCAGATAAAAATTTTTCAACTCTTTTTTCATATCTTGGTCGTGTATAAACGACATACCATTTTTTTTCTGTCATACCCCTATTGAAAAGTCTGGCAAAATTAATACATTTTGAGACTAACGCAAATTTTTTTTGAATTATAGATGTTTTTAACTCTTCTAAATTGTATTTCTATTTTTGATCATTTCAATAAACACCTGATAGAAGGTTTTTGATCCAATCTATGGTTCAAAATAAATTTTTTGCTTACTCTAAATAATGATTTTAATTTTTAAAAGCTATCCATTCTGCTTCAAAATTAATGCATTTTTTCCAAATAGTATTATCACATTCCCAACAATTTAAATAGCATTTGAGCATTAAAATAATCCGAAAAAGTTTTTTTATACCTTTGCCAGAAATTTAATTCCAACACAAAATTATAACAAACCTTTATTAAATACTTTGATTGATCTTTAATTTAGTATTAAATATAGTTATATGTGCCTTTTCTTTTCAGAAAGTGGTTGATTTTTGGTTCCTGGAGTACTATCGGTTAATATCACTATAAGATTATCCATTCTGAAAGTAACAATTAATCAAATGAGGATAAATTCAATAAAAAAATAAAAACAAATGGTTAAATTCGGACTGATTGGAGCTGCCGGATATATCGCTCCCCGGCACATGAAAGCAATCAAAGATACGGGAAATCAATTGTTGGCAGCACTCGATCCATTTGATAGCGTTGGAATAATAGATAGTTTTTTCCCTGATGCAGATTTTTTTATCGAACCAGAGCGTTTCGACCGCCACCTCGATAAATTACGCCGTACTGGAAAATCGGCTATTGACTATGTTAGTATTTGTTCGCCCAATTATTTGCATGATTCGCATATTAGAATGGCATTGAGAAACCAGGCTAATGCAATTTGTGAAAAACCGCTGGTATTAAACCCCTGGAATATTGACGCTCTTGCTCAAATTGAAAAAGAAACAGGAAAAAGAATTTTTAATATTCTTCAACTTCGTCATCATCACGCAGTAACAAAACTAAAGGAAAAAATTAAGCAGGCACCTGCCGGTAAAATTTTTGATATAGACCTTACCTACATTACCTCAAGAGGATCATGGTATTTCTATTCCTGGAAAGGTGATATTCAAAAATCAGGAGGCATTGCCACCAATATTGGTATACATTTTTTTGATATGTTGACCTGGATATTTGGTGAACCCACACAAAATATTGTTCATATAAACGATGGACATAAAGCAGCAGGCTTTTTGCAACTAAAGTCAGCTAGGGTTAGATGGTTTCTTAGTGTCGATAGAAAAAACCTGCCTTCTGATATTGCTCAAAAAGGACAATCAACTTTCAGATCTATTAAGGTTGATGGTGAAGAGTTTGAATTTAGCGGTGGATTTACCGATCTGCATACCCGAACTTATGAAAATATTTTGAATGGGAAAGGATACGGACTGGATGCCACCCGAACCAGTATTGTTATTGCCCACGAAATCAGAAACCTAATTCCCTCTGGACCTAAAGGTGAATACCATCCTATGATTGCATCAAAATAGTAATTCGTTGGACAAGGAAAAGATAATTTTGAACAAATCAGTATAGCAATCAAGATTTTATGCAACAATTTGGGCTAATAAGAAAAACTATCATTTAAAGTATAGCTAACAAAGGATTTCTTTTCTATTTATATCTTCGCAAGTAAAAAAGGATAAAATCAATCCTGAAAACAATCCAGTGATAAAATTACTATCCTTTTGCTTGTTTTTCTGATCATAACTTCATGATCATGTAGTTCATTTTTTAATCTATAACTATTACAATTTTGTACATGGTATGATAAAAAATTTTTTGTTTGCAACATGTTGGGTTTTTTTTGTTTTTATTATTTCTGAAAAGTCAGTTTCCCAAACATTATCAGATGAGTCCAAAATTACACTTTTAACTGCCAGCCCAGGCGATGAACTCTATTCTGTATTCGGGCATAGTGCTGTAAGGGTTGTTGATCCCGAAAACCAATTAGATATGGTTTTCAATTATGGCACCTTTGATTTCGATACGCCCAATTTTTATCTTAAATTTATCCGGGGTAAACTGCTCTATAAACTTTCTGCTTATCCAACTCATTATTTTATTCTGGAATATCAGCGTGAGGGAAGGGCAATTTTTGAGCAGGCATTTAATCTCACAACCAACGAAAAACAAGAAGTTTACGATTTTCTTTTGGAAAATGCAAAACCCGATAATGCTTATTATCATTACGATTTTTTTTATGACAATTGTGCTACCAGAATTCGTGATCTCTTAGATACCATTATAATGCCTTCTTGGCCAGACTATTACGTCCAATCTCCTGAAGCACTGGACCGTGTCAGGACAGGTTTTAATCATGAATTTATTTATGAGCCACAGTTCAATAAAGTAAGATCCTTCAGGGACATGCTTCAACCTTTTCTGACTAATAAACCATGGAGTGCCTTTGGTATTGATCTGGCGCTTGGATTACCCGCTGATAAAATTGCCACACCTTCTGATTTTATGTTTTTGCCCGATGAAATGCTTATCTCTTTTGCTTTTACTGGTTTACCCGATGGAAATCCATTGGTTTATCAAAATCAGGTAATGCTCGAAAAATCCGAATCTCTCTCTCCCGCCGGATTCTTTACACCGGTAAAAGTCTTTTGGGCTTTGTTCATTGTTTCACTACTTACTATATGGTTTAAAAAATTTCGAATATATTTCGATCTTACCTATTTTACCCTTATTGCAATCACAGGTCTGTTGGTAATATTTCTTTGGTTTTTTACAGATCATGTTGCCACCAAAACGAATTTGAATATTTTATGGACCCTGCCAACTCATCTTTATTTTATTTGGGCATATTATTTTTCTTCTGAACGATATGCAGTTAAACTTTATTTCAAACTGGTGTCGGCTTTATCTTTTTTAATCGTTGTATTCTGGAACTTCATCCCTCAGGATTACAACAATGCTTTTATTCCTTTGGTAATCATTATTACTTACAGATCTTTTCTTTTGGGGTTTCCTGAAGTGTTGAGCAGATTTACACGCCAAAAGACAGAACTAAACCAGAATCTGGTTACCTGAAAATCCTTTTTATTATTTTTCAATTCAACACAACAATAAAAACAAAAGCAACCGTTTTATCAAATCAACAATCTGGGTGATTGCCCTAAGCAGGATTTAATAAATTTATTAGTCGATTCAGAATATTCTTGGAGGCAAATGTTCAAAATATGTTTATTATTAAATATTCCACTGGATCGTTAAAACTGATGGAAATCCTGCCCCCAAAAAAAGATTGCAGGCTTAGTGTTGAAAGAATAAATTTATAAACAAGTGATAAACAAACAGAAATAATAACTACCTTTGCACCCTGCAAAAAAAAGAGCATTAAATCAATATATCCTTGCGAAAATTTATCAACAAATTAATATTGATAAATTTGGGTGAGTAAAAAAATAATCTTAATTTTGCACCCCTTTTAAGAATAATGAGTGCTTTAAAAATAACAAATACAGCAAATTAAGCAAAAGATGAATACATTAAGTTATAAAACAGTTTCTGCCAATAAGCAAACTGTAACGAAAGATTGGGTACTTGTTGATGCCGAAAATCAGGTTTTGGGGCGTTTGGCCAGTAAAGTAGCGAAAATGATTCGCGGTAAACATAAAGTAAACTTTACACCCCATGTAGATTGCGGAGATAATGTAGTAATCATTAATGCCGAAAAAATACAACTCACAGGCGATAAGTGGAATCAGAAACAATACATCCGCCACACCGGGTATCCGGGAGGTCAGCGTTTTACTTCAGTAAAACAAATGAGGGCAAAAAAACCTACCGAGATTGTTAGAAAGTCGGTAAGGGGTATGCTTCCCAAAAACCGCCTCGGAGATGCACTCATCAACAATGTTCATATTTATGCCGGACCCGAACATCCACACGAAGCTCAGCAACCTACCAAAATAAACCTTAATTCAATCAAATAAGCATGGAAGTTATCAACAAAATTGGACGTAGAAAAACTGCCGTGGCAAGGGTTTATCTGCAACCCGGCAACGGTGAAATTACCATCAATAAGAAAAAACTCAACGACTATTTTACCACAAGTATTCTTCAGTACGTTGTAAACCAACCTTTTGAAATAACCGGCAACCTGGGTAAATATGATGTTAAAGTAAACCTTGACGGGGGCGGTATCAAAGGACAGGCAGAAGCACTAAGACTGGCAATTTCCAGAGCATTGGTCGAGATCAATGGGGAGTGGAGACCTGCTCTTAAATCTAAAGGTTTAATGAGAAGAGACCCACGCATGGTTGAAAGAAAAAAACCAGGTCAGAGAAAAGCAAGGAAGAAATTCCAATTCAGTAAACGTTAATCTTATCAGGAAAATATTTTTAAAATGGCTAGAACCAACTATAATGAACTTTTAGACGCCGGTGTGCATTTCGGACACCTCAAAAGAAAGTGGAACCCTAATATGGCTCCCTATATCTTTATGGAAAGAAACGGGATACATATTATAGACCTGAATAAAACCATTGCCAAAATTGATGAAGCTGCCAGTGCTCTCAAACAAATTGCCAAATCTGGTAAAAAAATTCTATTTGTGGCAACAAAAAAACAAGCTAAAGACGTTGTATCTCAAATCGTGAAACCAGTCAATATGCCCTACGTAACTGAAAGATGGCCCGGGGGAATGCTTACCAATTTTGCCACAATCAGAAAAGCAGTGAAGAAAATGTCTGCCATCGACAAAATGTCCACAGATGGAACATTCGAAAATATCTCAAAAAAAGAAAGACTTCAAATTACACGTGAAAGGGCTAAACTGGAAAAACAATTTGGTTCTATTGCCGATCTTTCAAGATTGCCCGCAGCAGTTTTTATTGTGGATATCATGAAAGAACATATTGCTGTTGCTGAAGCACACAAACTTAATATCCCCACTTTTGCTATCGTAGATACAAACTCAAACCCCAATGAGGTTGATTTTGCTATACCTGCAAATGATGATGCTTCAAAGTCTATTTCTATAATCCTCAAAACAATGGTTGATGCCATACAGGAAGGACTGACAGAAAGAAAACTTGAAAAAGACAAAATCGCAGAAGAAGAAAGAGATATGGAAGAAGAACAGGAAAAAATTGTGCAAGGATCATCTATTGCTGAAGCAGAAGAACTGGAAGACGATCAGTCTGATGCAGCCAAACTCAGAAGAAAGGTAAAACCCAGAGACGAAGATGACTCTGAAAAACCTGGAACCAAAAAGCAGGTGAAGTCACCAAGAGGAGGAGTTGCAGGAAAAAGACCCAGAAAATAATTTAATCCCACATTTTTAAATCCTTAAATTAAACATAATACAATGGCAAATATAACTGCTGCTGAAGTGAATAAACTGCGCAAACAAACTGGCGCAGGTATGATGGATTGCAAAAAAGCTCTCGTTGAAACAAACGGTGACTTTGAAAAAGCTATTGATGTTCTCAGAAAAAAAGGCCAGAAATTAGCTACCAACAGAGCAGACAGAACTGCCAATGAAGGGGTAGTGCTGGCCAAAGTTTCTGATGATAAAAAATCTGCCGCAATCATTATGTTCAACTGCGAAACCGATTTTGTTGGAAAAAATCAGGAAACAATTGATTTTACAAAAAAATTACTTGACCTGGGAATGGAAAAAGGATGTAAAAGCGCAGAAGAACTCAATGCAACTGTTACTGAGGGTAGACCTGTAAACGAGCATGTTACAGATATGATCGGAAAAACAGGCGAAAAACTTGAACTGGCTCAGTTTGACATTATTACCGGTGAAGCTGCATATGCATACATACACCCGGGTAACCGGGTTGCCGCTATTGCCGCCTTTAACAAAGCTGATGTCAATGATCTCGATTCCGCTGGCAAGGATGTTGTTATGCAAATTGCTGCTATGTCGCCAGTTGCCCTTGATAAAGATGCCGTCCCTGCTGATATAATCGAAAGAGAAATTGAAATTGGCAAAGAACAGGCACGCCAGGAAGGAAAACCAGAAGATCTTTTGGAAAAAATTGCATTAGGAAAATTAAATAAATTCTACAAAGAAAGTACATTGCTCAATCAGGATTTTATTAAAGATAGTAAAAAAACTGTAAAACAAATGCTTGCTGGGTACGACAAGGATCTAACCGTTATCGATTTTAAAAGATATGCTTTGTCCTAACCGAAGCACAATGAGCATAAAATATGAATTTCAGAAGGGATATATTTCAGTATATATCCCTTTTTTAATGTTTTGATTAATCTTGCAAAAGGTATTCTTTTTTGTGTGCAAGATTCCCAAAATGAGTGCAAATCGGACACCAATATCCCTCATATTGCAACAACCAAAAACATGCTATCAATGCGACTTAATAAACAATACACCGAAATCGGACATTACAGAAAAAAACCATAATTAATAAAATTATAAACAGATGAACCGGGCCATGACAAAGTTTTTGACACACACGCACATGATTATAATGCCGGAATGTAAAGCATGCAGTCAGACTGTTAGCGAGCTCCATCTGACCTATTTAATCAAATTATAAACAGATGAACCGGGCCATGACAAAGTTTTTGACACACACGCACATG
>CAYPFV010000143.1:0-8518 GCA_964410015.1 uncultured Bacteroidales bacterium | reverse complement strand
AGCATGCAGTCAGACTGTTGGCGAGCTCCATCTGACCTATTTAATCAAATTATAATCAGATGAATATATTATGCCGTCATCAGTTTTTGAGGGTATTATCCTGGGTTTTACTCTTGCCTTTTTGATTGGTCCCTCATTTATTGCACTCATTCAAACTAGCATCTATTACGGAAGACAATCAGGCATATTTTTCGCTCTTGGTATCGTCCTTAGCGATTTAACCCTCATTGCACTCAGTTATCTTGGGGCTATGCAATTTCTCAAAAGCACTGAAAACCAATTTATGGTTGGGATATTTGGTGGTTTTATACTCATTGCTTTTGGATTTGCTACTTTTTTTAAAAAATATAAGATGAACAGCAAGAGGGGTATCGAAGTGAAAGTAAGCATAACCGGTGGGGGATATGCTGCTTTTGTGCTCAAAGGTTTTTTTCTAAACATACTTAATCCGTTTTTGTTGATATTTTGGCTCGGTGTAGTGAGTTTTATCAGTGCTAAATATGGGGTAGGAACCAAAGAACTTGTATATTTTTTTATGGCTGCACTGATAAGTGTTTTTGTTACTGATATTACAAAAAGCATTATTGCCAGTAAAATTAGAAGATACCTGAATATACTGATACTCACCTGGGCAAACAAGCTCGTGGGTTTAGCATTGGTTGTATTTGGTATTGTGATGTTTATCCGAGTGTTTTTATTTTTATAGAAGTTTTCTAACATAATTTCAGCGCTACTCGCTTTGCAATTAGGCCAATAATCATCCGCGTGTGTGTCAATAGAAATGCCATGGTGCGGTTCATCTTGATTTCATTTCAGACTCAAAAAGTCAAATTCATGACTACAATGTTGAATGATTTTATATCTGATTTGAAAATTTATTTACTTTCAATATATAATTTCTCAAGTTTTAAAAGATAGAACATATGTGAACTTTTAGCATTAGAATTGTTCAACCCGCACCAACCGGATTACCGGATTCATTGTCAGGGATATTAATCTTTGTATCTTTGCAGATACGCAACCGAAAAAATAAGCAAATAAAACAATAAAAATTTCATGATATTTTCCGATGTATTAATTATAGGAACTGGAATATCCGGGTTATTAACAGCGCTGAATATAAAAAGCAGTTATTCGGTTACCCTTCTGACAAAAGATAAAGTTAAAGAAAGCAATAGTTATCTTGCCCAGGGTGGTATAGCACTGAAAGGGGATAAGGATGTGCACTACAACGATACCCTGGAGGCAGGTTGCTATAAAAACAATTATGATGCATTAAAGATCATGACCACGGAAACTACCGAGGTGTTAAACGCATTGCTTAAGGAAGGAGTTAATTTTGACCGGACACCCTGGGGAGAATTTCATTTAACACGCGAAGGCGGACATACCCAAAATAGTATATTGCACGTAAAAGATGAAACCGGAAAATCTGTTATAGATGCCTTGTATGAAAGCGCACTAAGTAAAAAAAACATACACTTTAAAGAGCATTGTTTTGCATATCAATTACTGGAAACTGATGGCAGGATAACAGGAGTTGCAGCCTATGACAAAACCGGAAAAAGGGAAGTCTGTATATCCAATGCTGTAATACTCGCAACAGGTGGTTTGGGCAAAATCTATAAAACCACTACCAACTCCTCGGTAGCTTCGGGTGATGGTTTAGTAATGGCACAGGAAAAAGGTTGTAAAGTGGCTGATATGGAGTTTGTGCAGTTTCACCCAACGGCATTATATGAAAACAAAAACGGTCATATGCTTTTGATATCAGAAGCTGTAAGAGGCGAAGGAGGTGTTTTAAGAAATATAAAAGGTCAGAGGTTTATGCCCGGTTATCATCCTATGGAAGACCTTGCCCCCCGCGATGTAGTGGCAAGAGCCATTTTAAAGGAAATGAAAAAACATAAATCTTCTTTTGTTTATCTGGATGTTACACACAAAGACCCTGAGTTCATACGGAACAGGTTTCCAATGATTTACGAAAAATGCAAAAATAAAGGTATTAACATTACTCAAAACTGGATACCTGTATCTCCTGTAGCTCATTATGCTATTGGTGGTATAAAAACAGATTATTTCGGCAGAACTGGAAGAGAAGGTTTATACGCCTGTGGCGAATGTGCCTTTACAGGAGTGCATGGTGCCAACAGACTGGCAAGCAATTCGCTGCTCGAAGCCGCTGTTTTTTCGATACGCACTGCTAATGCAGTAAACCAACAACTCAAGGAGCAAACGAAAAAAACGCCCATAGCACACCAGAAAATTGAAGATTCATTTCAAAACCACCTTCCGGTGATCAAAAATCAGGAAAACAAAAGAATTACCTGGATGGATACTCAAATGAAACATATTATGAGTACTTATGTGTCTCTCGACAGGGATTATCATCATCTGGAAAAAGCAAAAACTAAAATCAATCAAATATTAAATCTGCTCAAAATCATCGACAAAAGAGAACCTTCTTTGCAATCCAAAGAAACCATTAACAAAGCAAAAGTTTGTTTGATGGTGATCGCAGCATCTTTGAAAAGAAAATCTAATGTTGGTGTTTATTACCGGTCAGACCTAAACACTTCCATATTTGCATAAAAATGATGATCAATTTTGTAACACTCGCAAATCTCATAGAAAGGGCACTTGCCGAAGATGTTCCCTACATTGACATAACCAGCGATTTGCTCGTACCCGCTGAAAAAATGGGTAACGCAATCATAACCGCAAAAGATAGTGGAATAATCTCAGGAATTGATGTGGCGGAAATGGTTTTCAACACCGTTGACAAACATCTTGTCATTAAAAAACACAAAGAAGATAGCGACACAGTAGAACCGGGAGAGCATATCCTGGAGATATCAGGCAAACTCATATCTATACTGAAAGCAGAAAGAACCGCTTTGAATTTTCTGCAAAGAATGTCGGGTATTTCAACTAAGGCGAAAAAAATCAGTCAACTGGTAAAAGATACCAATACAAAAATTGTAGATACGCGAAAAACAACACCGGGATTGCGCATGCTTGAGAAATATGCCGTTCTTATGGGTGGTTGTTTCAACCATCGTTTAAATCTTTCAGATGCTGTTATGATCAAGGATAATCATATTAAGGCAGTAGGAAGTATAACCGAGGCTGTAAAAAAGGCAAAAAAGATGACTCCACATACATCCCGGATAGAAGTTGAAGTTACCAACCTGAACGAATTTTTGGAAGCAACAGAAGCGGGTGCCGACATTATCATGCTGGATAATATGAATATAAGAACCATGAAAGAGATCGTAAGAATAAACAAAAATAAATGTATATTGGAAGCATCCGGCGATATAAACGAGACCAATATAGCAACTGTGGCAGAGACAGGAGTTGATGTCATATCGCTGGGTTCTCTTACCCACTCGGTTAAATCACTTGATTTGAGCTTAAATATACAATAATACACAAACCCGGGAAAAACTATGAACAAACCTCTTGCAGAGATTTTACGACCCGAAAAACTGGAAAACTACCTTGGTCAGAAACATCTTGTAGGAGACAATGCTGTTTTGCGTAAAAGTATTGAATCGGGCAACATTCCCTCTATGATTCTCTGGGGACCGCCGGGTGTGGGGAAAACAACCCTTGCATTCTTAATTTCTAAAGAGTTAAACAAATTGTTTTTCACCCTTAGCGCCATTAGCTCGGGAGTGAAAGAAGTAAGAGGGGTAATAGATACAGCACAAAAAGCAGGTGGGAATGCTATTCTGTTTATAGATGAGATTCACCGGTTTAGTAAATCGCAACAGGATTCCTTGTTGGGTGCAGTGGAAAAAGGGATAATCACCCTGATAGGTGCAACAACGGAAAACCCCTCTTTTGAAGTGATCTCACCCCTTTTATCGCGCTGTCAGGTATATATTTTAAAAGGATTGGAAACCAAAGAGCTCCTTGATCTGCTGGCAAAAGCACAAAAATATCTTCAAAAGTCTCTTCAAAAAAAGATTAGTATCCAAGAGCATAATGCACTGCTGCGTATCAGTGGGGGAGATGCCCGAAAATTGTTGAATGCTCTTGAACTGGTAGTAACAGGAAACCCGGAAAAAACTATAGTAATTACTGATAAGATTGTGCAGCAAGTCATACAACAAAATCTTTCGGCTTACGACAAGAACGCAGATATGCATTATGATATCATATCCGCCTTTATAAAATCTATAAGAGGTAGCGATCCGAATGCAGCTGTTTATTACCTTGCCCGTATGCTTGAAGGTGGAGAAGACCCAAAATTCATTGCCAGAAGATTGGTAATCCTGGCATCAGAAGACATAGGAAATGCTAATCCAAATGCCTTGCTGTTGGCTACCGAAGGTTTTCAGGCAGTAAGTATTATCGGCATGCCCGAATCCAGGATTATACTTAGCCAGATAACCACCTACCTGGCATGCGCTGTCAAAAGCAATGCATCTTACCTTGCCATTGGCAAAGCACAAAAAACTCTTAAAACTACCGGAGACCTCCCGGTTCCCCTTCACATCAGAAATGCTCCCACAAAACTGATGAACCAGATCGGATATGGGAAAAACTACCAATATGCACATGACTTTCCCGGAAACTTTGTTGAACAAGAGTTCTTACCTGAAAAAATTGCAGGATCAACCTTTTTTGAACCAGGAAACAACCCAAGAGAAAAAGAAATGAGAGAACGGCTTAGAAAACTATGGAAAAGTAAATACGGTTATTAAGAATGAGAAAGTATTGCAAACATCAAAATTTCGCCTAAAGCTCCCCTTTGTACAATTCCCTAAACTTTTTTTTCTTCAAACATTTTCATTGGATTGTTGTTTTTGTTTTGAATTTGAAAATTTAAATCCCTACTACAAATCCATGAAGTAATGAATTTTATCTATTTACAATAATTAACAAAAACAAAACAAAAATGAAAAAAATGAAAAAGGTCAAGTTTTTAATCGGAACATTGGCAGGAATGCTCATTTTAGCATCTTGCGGTGGTAGTTCCAATGACAAGGCTGCAGAAATTTCAGCATCGCTTGAACCAGGTGAAAAGCCTGAAAATGCAGTAGTGAAAGCTGTTGATATAAACAGCAGCACGTTAGAATGGGAAGGTACAAAAGTTACCGGATCAGGACACAACGGAACTATTGAACTCAAATCAGGTGAGATTTATATGGTTGATGACCAGCCTGTTGGAGGAAATTTCATCATTGACATGAACGGTATTAGTGTTCTTGACATTGAAGATCCCGAGAGTAATGCCAGATTAAAAGGACATTTGGAATCAGATGATTTTTTCTCTGTGGCAACTTTTCCCGAAGCAACTTTCCAAATGGCAAACATTAAACCTATTGAAGGCGCTGCAGAAGGAGAAGCAAACTACACCATCAACGGAAATCTCACTATCAAGGAAATCACTCATGGTATTTCTTTTCCTGCAAGGATAAGCGTATCTGGTGATCAGGTAAGTGCATTTGCTGATTTTGATTTCGACCGCGCCAAATATGATGTGCGTTTTGGAAGTGGCAGCTTTTTCGATGACCTGGGAGATAACATGATCCGCGACAATGTAAATCTGAAGGTAAATCTTGCTGCTAAATAAATAGGAATCTAACTAAAAGAATATGCATTACCTCTTAATATTTTTTATTCCCTTTTAGAAATTAAAATCAGGATTGCACATATCTGAAATAAAAAAGCAGAGAATTATTATTCTCTGCTTTTCCTGTTTTGAGCACCACAACGACACCCAAAAAATTGGGTTTGATTATCAGAGATTTATGGTTCTAAATTTGCAATTTTGGGTGACCCGACCTGTTTTTGCCCCATGTTTATACGCAAAAAGAGGAATAACAGTAGAAGTACCAGTATTCAAATATTGAGCAAAGTTGGTCGAAAGAACAAGCTTATAAAAACTGTTGGTTGTGCCAGGACTCAGCGTGAGGAAGAGTTACTCTTTATGCTTGAAACACATAACTGGAGAGAATAAGAGGAATGTCATCCATGTTTACAGAACCCGAAGATTTGGCAGTGGAAAACTTCGTAGGTAGTATCTCAAATCAAGATTTACAGATTGTTGGAGCCAATTTAGTATTAGGTAAAATTTATCAATAAATCGGGTTTCCAGAAAGTGGGTGCCCCGATTTATTTATGAGTCTGGTTTTGTGTAGATTAGTAAATCCTAATAGCAAATTAAAAACTGTTACTTACTTCAAGCAACATTTAAATATAGATATCAGCGTACATTCAATATATCCATTTTTAGATCAGTGGAATTCCAATGAAAAATACCAGAAGGATGCTCAATGGGATGGATTAAAGGGATTCGGAACCAACACCAAACTTTCTAAAAATATGACCATTGAATATTACAGTCAACTCTGGATGGTGGAAAAGGCATTCCGCATTTCCAAAACAGATTTAAGGATAAGACCAATATACCATAGACTTAAAAGTAGAATTGAGGCGCATATTGGTATATGTTTTACAGCATACAAAATATATAAAGAATCAGAAAGACTTCTTCGTGTAAACAAGATCACCATTTCCCCAGAAAAAGCAATAGCAGAAATTAAAAAAATAAGACAATTAAGGTATACTCTTCCCAAACCAAAAGAAGTAAAAACCAAACTGCTAAATGTCAGCGAATTACAAAAATCGCTAATTGACCTGAAATTTTAAGGTGGGTGACCCAATGCACAAAACAGCAAAACTGCTCAAGGATTCAGGCAAACCATTGCGCGAAATTGTTGAAATGACGGGTTTGTCAAAACAAGAGATTCAATCACTTTAAATCTTTATAAAAAAACGCAGCCCTCATTAAAAGGGCTGCATAAAAGAAGTGATTTTGAAGCACAAAGGCAGGTAAAATATTTGTTTCTGATCTCTCTATCTTTTTCTTGAGTTACTGTTGCTCTCCTGTGTGCTTCCCGATTTGCTTTGAGTGTTGTTTCTTTTTATAGTAGTACCAGAACTTCTGGTATTGGTGCCTGAAGAACCAACACTGAACGAAGGTCTTTTATTTTTCACCGTTGGTGCAGAACTTTCCTGCCGGGCAGGCTTTGAATAAACTGGTGAAGACTTTCTTGGCGAAGATTGCCTAACACCTGAATTTCTTTCTGGTGTTGAGCGGTTCACTCTTTTATCAGGCGCTGTTTTGGTTTGCCGGGTAGGAGTTGAAGAACTTTTAACTGCTGGGCTTCTGTTTTCGCTTTTTGAGTTTACTTTAGATTCACTATGTTCAGATGAAACTGCTGGTCTGCTGCTGGTTTGCTTCACAGCGTTTCCTTTGCTGGCATTACTTCTGTTTACATCAGGTCTTTGATATTGCTTTGGTTCATCTCTACTAGCTGACCTTTGAGTTTCTGATGGTGAAGAAGTTCGTTTCATCTCCTGGTCGGTGCTCTCTCGCTGAGGATTCGCTGCTGCGGGGATTGCTTCAATATTTTCCCGGTTTAGCGAATGACTACTTTTAGATGTTTCATATCTTTCCGGATGCCTTTGTGCAAATAGTTTTTCTCCTTCACTTCTTTTTTCAGGACGTGTATAGGTTTTCTCATAATCACCGTTTCTTACCATCGTATGTACCCGGGGTGAAGCTTCACGAACACGGGTATGATAAACCGTGTGGTAATGATCACAGCGATAGCGGCGTGAAGGACGATAATAAACATAATAGTGAGTATGCCAATGATAATGATATCCATAATAATAATGATAATAGTAAGGATTCCAGGCACGCCAGTAAGACGGATAGTATCCGTAGTACCATGCAGAACGCCATGGCCGGTAAACCTGTCTTGAGATATATAAAATCACAGGCCAGGTAGCAACCTCATAATAGGTGGTATAGACAACATTTGTATTCTGCGATTGACTTGGAGTTCCTTTGTATCCGGGATTTGGTCTTTCGGCATAGGCTGGTTCAATGATATAGTCTGAACCATACAAAGCTTCGTCACCAATTAGTTGAATCTGAACTGAGTTATCGCCCATCTTTTCTACAATAAAAACGGCCACATCCTGTTGCTCATTTTTATTAAGAGCAACCCTAAGCACGATATTGTGAATGTTACCGTCAACATAGTCGTAAACCATGATGTAGTCTACGTAGTTGTCGCCGTTAAGATCAAGATTGTTGATCATTGCTTCCGGATCATTGATCTGTCTTTCAAATTCTTCGAGAGTTTCCGATTCACGAAAGATGTCCATCACGGCATACAAATTCAGATTGTCGCCTGGCAATCCAAGATATTCATTTGAATTGTTCTGCGCCAGGGTACTGTTTCCCAATATCAGCAGGAAAGCAAAAACGAACTGGATTATTAGATTTTTCATATCTTTTGAATTTTGAGGTGAGTTATTCATCAAAATGTCAAAATCCGTGCCATTTTATTTATTAACATATAAAATATTTCCGGATTAGAACAGGTATAATTTCAGGTAAAGTGGATCAAAAGGATCTTCTTAAAAACTATTTTTGAGTCCACTCTGAAAAGTAAATTATCCACAGATTACACAGATTTACACAGAT
>CAYPFV010000142.1:0-8672 GCA_964410015.1 uncultured Bacteroidales bacterium | reverse complement strand
TTTTAAGGGTAGTGACCATAAGAGCGGGAGATGAAGATTCGCCTTCTAATGAGCGTAACAACAAACTGGGGTTTCACACTGGCACCTACGATAGTGGTTTTATGATACCTATTAAAGAAACCGATCTACACTTTTATTATCAGCACCTTTTTACCGATGGATCGGGACAACGATTCAGAAATCTTGGAGATGGTTTGTTTGGTTTGCTGCTGAAAAATCCATTCCCTCAAAGGTGGATTACCTCTGTATTATTCGAATATTCAGATACTCGAAAACAATCGGGACCGGGCATGTCTGACAAAAGAGAGGGGGATTGGCCATGGTTCTGCGAAGAACGAAACTGCGGTGAACGATATGGCGCCAGAGATAATTATTTCAACAACAGCATTTATCGGTCAGGATTGTCCTACCAGGGAAACTCAATGGGAAGTCCGTTCTTTTTAACAACAGCAGATCTTTCAAGAATTGATCCGGAAGCAAACCCTTATAGCACACAACTATTTGCCAGCAACCGCAACCTCTCTTACCATCTTGGGGTAGAAGGTTTTTTTTCTAAAGAGGTGGGATACCGTTTTTTATCCTCTTATGTCAGGTATTTTGGCACCTATGCAGGTTTAAATCTCGGGACCTACTGGGGCAGCCGCAATCCTGAACTCAATCAGGAAGATTATTTTTTCAATCCTTCGCGCAATCAGTGGTACTTTATGCTCGAGACACATTGGCAACCAGCACAAATGGAAAATATCCGGTTTACTGCAACCCTTGCCGCTGATCATGGACACCTCTACAACAATGTGGGAATGCTTCTAGGTATAAACTGGAAACTGAAATAACAACTCCCTTTCCAAATAGCAAATACCAGAGAATTTTTTTGATATTCTGACTAAGAAAAGTACAAACATTCAATGGATTCTCTTTGTTTCTTTTTTATTCATCGCAAAATAAATCAAATTTTCAAAAAACACACTATGCGATCAAAGAGCTACCTGTTTTTCATTTTTCTTACCACAATCATAGCACCAGCCTTTACCCAGCAGTTTTTCTACACCGGTAATACAGCAGACATGGATACCACACCCGATTTTGGTATTCTGCTATCAGGCGGTGGTGGCGATAATGATGATGGGATGCAATGGCTGGCAACAAGAGCCAATGGTGGCGATGTGGTTGTTTTGCGTGCATCGGGTAGCGATGGATACAATGATTATATCTATTCAGAACTGGGGGTTGATTTGAATTCTGTCACTTCCATCCTGATTGTGGGCAGCGATGAAGCCGATACCGATACAGTTTGCCAGACCGTGGCAAACGCAGAGATGATCTTTATTGCCGGAGGCGACCAGTGGTATTATTATGATGAATGGAAAAACACCTGTCTGCAAGCTGCCCTCAATGCGCATGTATCCGACATGAAACCCATCGGAGGCACCAGTGCCGGTCTGGCAGTGCTGGGCGAGGTGGTATTTACTGCTGAGGAAGGTTCGGTTGTATCAGAAGAGGCACTTGGAAATCCCTACCATTACCGGGTTACCCTTGCCAACGATTTCCTGGAGGTTCCCTGGATGGAAAATATTATTACCGATTCACATTATCATCAACGCGACCGGGAGGGGCGGCATATGGCATTTTTAGCGCGTATAAGAAAAGATTGGGACATGCCCGCATTCGGAATAGGTGTGAATGAATACACCGCTGTGGCTGTGGATGAAAATGGGTTTGCAAGGGTATATGGTGACCCGGACTACGATGATAAAGCTTATTTCCTTCGCTCCAATGCTCTGCCCGAAGTGTGCGAAAACGGTGAACCTCTTCATTGGGACAACAACGGGCAGGCAGTAACCGCTTATGTAATACAGGGGAACCAAGAAGCCAATAATTTGTTTGACCTCAACAACCGGAATTCTGGTATTGGTGGCGAATGGCAATACTGGACGGTACTTAATGGTGAACTGCACATTGAAACGAATGTGGACGTTTCGGTTCCAGTAGCAAATCAAGAAAAAAAGGTACTTGTTTTCCCCAACCCCGCTGATGAACAACTAAACATCCGGATGAAAAATATACCAGCAGAGAAGAATCTTACTATGCAAATTAAAGATATTGGAGGCAAAACTGTTATAGAGCGAAAAATAATTATGTCACCGGTTTTAGAACAAGATATTTCGGGTTTAACATCAGGTATTTACATGATACTGCTTCATGGCAAAAATCATTTATTGGCAAAAGAAGTATTCATCAAAAAATAGCGTAAACCCTCCATGTGCACACACACAAGGATATAGAAATCAGTAAATTGGAGGTTCCGTCCCACCGTTTTAATCCAATGATTATATGATCATACCGGCAGCCAAGGTTTCATTGGTTGCTTCATCCACCAGTATTACACTTCCGGTTATCCGGTTTTCGGCATATTTGTCGTACACGATGGGTTGGGTTGTTTTCACTGTAATTCTGGCAATATCGTTCATACCCACGTCTTCATCTCCCGGTATTTTATCCAGAGTATTTACATCAACCTTATAGTTTACTTTTTTGATCATACATTTAGCATCTAGTGTGGTATGCTTAATGATATATTTTTTTCTCACCTGAAGTTTCTGGATATTCATCCAGCACACCATCATTTCCACATCCTGCCCAACTGATACCTTGGTATCCTCTCCCACGATCATATCTCCCCTGCTGATATCAATATCATCTTCCAGAGTAATGCTTACCGACATGGGCGTAAATGCTTCTTCCATATCTCCCTGACAGCCCTCAATTGTTTTGATTCTGGATGAATATCCGGAAGGAAAAACTTTCACAGCATCTCCTTTTTTGATGACTCCGCCGGCAATTCTCCCTGAATACCCGCGGTAATCATGATATTCTTTACTATTAGGACGCAATACGTATTGCACCGGAAAACGGATATCTTTTAAATTAAGATCGCTGCCAATATGAATATTTTCAAGCAAATGCAACAAAGAAGGCCCCTGATACCAGGTCATTTTCTGTGTCTTTTCCACAATATTATCGCCATACAAAGCACTGATGGGTAAAAACCGGATATCCTGTATGTCAAGTTTGGATGCAAAATCCTGAAATTGTCTTTTAATATCTTCAAACACCTCCTGTTTATAATCCATCAAATCCATTTTATTGATACAAATAACCATATGAGGTATCCTGAGAAGAGAAGCAATATAAGCGTGCCTTTTGGTTTGTTCTATAACTCCTTTTCGTGCATCAATGAGAATGATGGCCAGATTTGCAGTAGAAGCACCGGTTACCATATTCCGGGTGTATTGTATATGACCGGGAGTATCGGCAATAATAAATTTCCTTTTGGGAGTAGCGAAGTAGCGATAAGCCACATCAATGGTTATACCCTGTTCGCGTTCGGCTCTCAGTCCATCGGTTAAAAGAGCAAGATTAACAGTTTCTTCCCCTCTTCTTTCACTGGTTTTCCTGATAGACTCATACTGGTCTTCGAAAATGGATTTGCTATCATAAAGAAGCCGGCCTATCAGAGTACTTTTCCCATCATCTACACTTCCTGCGGTGGTAAACCGCAACAGTTCCATATCCAGGTAACCATTACCATTAGAATTGCTCATTTTTATGTTTTGATATTTTTTTCAGTGAATCCATCACTTAGAATATTTGTTATATCCGGGGAATTTTTCTCCCAATTTACAAATAATTCATGAAGTATATAAAAAATTAATTACCATTAGTATCAAAAGGGTGAGTAGGTTCAGATTAAAAATAACCTTCTTTTTTTCTGTCTTCCATAGAAGTTTCAGAAGTTTTGTCGTCGGCCCTTGTGCCGCGTTCGGTTTCTCTGGCAGCAGCTACTTCCAGAATGATATCCTCAATACTTGCTGCAGCAGAAAGGCAGGCACCGGTGCAACTCATATCACCTATGGTACGGAAGCGTACATGATGTTTTTCCCATTTTTCTGATTCATTGAGCGATATAAATTGGCTTTTGGCCAGCAATACTCCTTTTCGGTTCACAACATCGCGTGGATGTGAAAAATAAAGCGAGGGCATTTCAATGTTTTCCAGCAATACATATTGCCAAACATCCATTTCTGTCCAATTGCTCAGGGGAAAAACCCTGAAGTGTTCTCCGGGTTTCTTTTTCCCATTAAAGATATTCCATAACTCAGGACGTTGATTTTTAGGGTCCCATTGTCCGAACTCATCTCGGTGTGAAAAAAAACGCTCTTTTGCCCTGGCTTTCTCTTCATCGCGGCGCCCACCCCCCAAAGCTGCATCAAAACCATATTCCTCAATGGTATCAAGCAGGGTAACGGTTTGTAAAATATTTCTACTTCCGTTTATCTCTTTATCTTCGTTGACTCTTCCTTTATTGATTGAATCTTGTACACTTCCCACAATAAGCTTAGCTCCTATCCTTTTCACCAGATCATCCCGAAATTTTAACGTTTCCGGAAAATTATGTCCTGTGTCGATATGCAAAAGGGGAAAGGGAATTTTGGCTGGACGAAACGCTTTGATCGCCAAATGTAACATAACTATGGAGTCTTTTCCTCCTGAGAAGAGCAGTACGGGACTTTCAAATTGTGCAGCAACCTCTCTGATCACGAAAATAGATTCCGATTCCAGTTCTCTTAAGTGATTCAGGTTGTATGATGCCATATAGGTTTCTTATTTTTATGTATAATATATAAAAGTAATGATAAAATTTTTCCACTATCAGAACTTTTTTAGATTAACCAACTGTTTTATAACATATTCAAAACAATTTGCAAAAGTAAAAAAATCTCCGTAATTCCGGGTTTTTAAATTTCTTAATTAATGTAAGAAAACAGTAATTTCTCAATCTCGACAAATCTTTTGAAAACATTGAAACGAAAAATCCTGTGATTTGTTTGTTTTTCCTAACCAGGTCTTTCGTTCCTTATGATACCTCCATGTGTTATTCCTCACAAATATAATGATATAATAATCATCAAAATGGAGGTTCCATCATACCTTTAAAAAACAACTTTGTTATGATGAACCGAGCTATGACAAAAGTATTGACACCCAAACGCGGATGATTAGATTTCGTAGCATGGACAAAAATACAAACCGGAGTTTTGGCGAGCTCTCCCGTAAGAAAAGAACGGGGCAGGCATCTGACCGAATTAATCAAATTATAAACAGATAAAAAATCTGTTTTGCATAATTATTCGGTTTTTGATTATTGCTCTTGATCAAAAAACAACCTGTAGTAGAACTTTCCTCTGGCATCATCAAACCCTTTTTCTATCATATTGGGATTGCCATGCACATAAATATGAAAATTTTTATCGAGTTTGATCACACTTTTAAAAAATTTCTTCTCTTTTTTTACAGCTTTCTCCGTAATATCAAATGCATCTTTCGTTGTCAGATCATTTTGTTCGGCAAACTGTTTTCTAAAATCTCTGTAAGAATCAACCACCTGGGACTCTTCAAAAACCTGCTTTTCAAAAGATTCATGGTCAAAAAATTCATTTTCAGAAAAATACTGAAGAACTTTATCTTTTACCTCCAGTTGTTTGTTTGTTGAAAGCTCTTCGTTCTCTGCCAAAACAGTATTACAAAATTGGCGAGCCATATTCATGGTTGTTTTGGTATGATAAAAATCATCATCGCGTGGGGCGATTTTCAAAAACTCATCTTTCCAAAACCGCGATTCATCGTGGTTGGTTTTATCCAGAATGCATATTTTATAACCAAGATTTTTTTCTGTGTTGAAAATCAGGCAACCCTTATCCAGTTTGTTGATATTAATACCATCCTGATATTCGATACTGTATTTTTCGCCTGTGGCATAAACCTTTAAAAAAAGATCTTTGTTTTCAGATTTAAAGATACCAATACCATCGGTAACCTCATCATCAACAACGCAATTGTGAAGATATACCACATACAATTCTCCTGATTTAATTTTGGGATGGTCAGACTTTTCGTACAAATGCTTAGCAATATTTACCGATAACAACTGAAAATTTTCCTGTGGATTGAACATACGTGTGGTGTAGTGATACATTTCATTAAGATTCAGATCACTATCATGTTTAAAGTTAAAAAACCCCGGATCGCTTTTTTGAAATGGGTATAGAAAAAAACGAGATAGTATTTTTTCGAGCTCACTGTCCTGCAGAGGAAATTCCTCTTTGGAGCAATGCAGGGGTTCATCATGAGAAGGGTTTCCAATATGGTGAACGATGATCTTGTGGATAGTAGTATCAGAAAAGTTAAGCATAAAAAACAGTACTTTGTAATAAATGGAAAATGGATTGATAACCAGAAATAAAGTATAACAATATTTTTATACTGGCAAATTTTGGCTATAGTTGATCAAAGTTCAGGGTAATGGGTTGGTCTTCCTTAAAATCATATAGTGTCAGGCGGCGCATTTCATAATACCCCCTCCAGTAATTCCTTAAAGCAGCAAGGTATCGCTGTTTTGCCTGGTCTTTTTCCTGCAGGGCGATGTTGAGTTCTAAAATATCTATCCGGCCAATCAGATACCTTTGTCGTGAAACCTCATATCTTTTGGCAGCAATGGTATCTGCTTTGGAAGCGATCAGGAGTTGTCTTTCAAGCATATTAAATTCCATAACCCTCAGAAATACCTCCTGTTCAAAGTCAATCAATGATTGTTGAACGGTTGTATTCACCAGTTCACGGTTCGATTCTGCCACTCTGAGTCTGCCTTTTCCAACCCCCCAGTCCAGAATAGGCACCTGAACACCCACACGGAGTTGTTGCTGATCCAAGGGATTTAGGTAGGCATCAGAAAAATCATCAGATGTTTGGGTTAACCCATAAACAGCAAACAAATTGGCATTGAATCTGTTTTCTGATTTTGCCCTGCTCACTTCACTGTCTGCTTCAATTTTACTTCTTTCCAGAGCAAGTATATCCGATCGGTTTTGGCGGGCCTGTGCCAGGGCTTCCTGCACTTCAATAACCAGATTATGTTTTTCATCGGGAACCAGCAAGGTGAGATTATCAATATTTTCCAAACCCAAATAAGAGCGAAAACTAAAGAGTGCTGCTTCATAATCAATTCTGGCCTGCTCTAATTGTGCTTCAGAATTTAAAACATTTAACTCCATCTGAAGGAGTTCGTTTTCTGCAATTTTTCCTAACGAAAAACGACCTTTTGATATTTGGTAAAGGGTGTCGTTGTTTTCGAGATTAACGGTATTGATTTCTATATTGATTTGCGCCAACAACAAGTCAAAAAATAATGTGTTGGCACGCACTGAAATGGTTTCAAGGTCTTCAATATATCTCTTGCGCGCTTCCTCGAATCGCAGAGGTTCAATTTTCCTTTCCCATTTAAAAGGGTTGTAACCAAATATAGGTTGGGTAAATCCAATGTTAACAGGTGTTGAAAGATAAGAAGTTTGGTTTTCTGAATCTTCCCTGATAAGGTCAATCCTCTCCAGTCCAGAGCTCATAAAAATGCGTCCACCGGTGGGTCCAATCCGTTGACTTAAAGATAAATTGGCCGAGGAAGAGGCCAAACTTCGACGAACAAAAACATCACTTCCATCGGGTAGGGTAATTGCTTGTATGTTTCGGTTTAGATTGGGTAGTGTGGCATCAAGTGTTAAACCAGGCAAATATCCGGCTTTAAAAGACCGGAATTCCCAATAACTACCCCGATACCGGTGCCGGGCGGCCAAAGCATCGGGTGATCGCTCCCTGGCAATGGTAATAACCTCTTCAAGAGACAGAAAACGTTCCTCTGCCGGTTGAGCAAACAAAAAACCTGCAAATGGCAAAATCAATATCCACAGCCACAAGAGTATCGTAATTCTTTTTATCATAGTTTTTTATTTCAAAGTATTAGGCTTTTCTTTTTTCAAACGTGTATTTTTTAGCTAAATTATAACTTTTACCTTCATATTTTGAAAACAAATAGCAAACAGATTAAACTCTGAGGCAAAATATATGCGGAACTTAGTCTTCAAAGAATAAAATCTGACAAATCGGAAAACCCCTTTTGCAATGCACTGCCAATTAATTTTTACATTTGCCAGGCAATAAAACGACAAGGAAGTATATAAAAAAAATACCAATTTAACACCATTTCATTTGTATATTTTATTTTTTAGCCTTAAATTTAAAATTAATTCATTTTATTTTTTAATTAAAAATTGAGGATATGGCTGGAGTTAATAAAGTAATTTTAATTGGAAATTTAGGGAAAGACCCTGATATCAGAAACCTTGAAAGTGGTTCTAAAGTAGCAAATTTTTCACTTGCAACTACTGAATTTTTCAAAGGTAAAGACGGTAACAGAACCGAACAAACCGAATGGCATAACATTAGTGTTTGGAATCAACTTGCCGATCTGTCAGAAAAGTACCTTAAAAAAGGTGACAAAATATACCTGGAAGGAAGAATCAGAACCAGAAGTTATGACGATAAGGATGGAGTTAAAAAGTATATTACCGAAATTATTGGTAATCAAATGACTTTTTTGGGTTCTCCCCAGAGATCAAATGACAACCAAAACAATTCCTCTGTATCAAAAGATGAACCGCTGGTAAACGATATGGGGGAAGGAGATGGTGATCTGCCATTTTAATAACATAAAGAAAATTTTTGGTAAATGAACCGAGCCATGACAAAGTTTTTGACACACACGCACATGATTATAATGCGGG
>CAYPFV010000141.1:0-8840 GCA_964410015.1 uncultured Bacteroidales bacterium | reverse complement strand
TATGTATGTCATTTATTATCAGAAAATTGACTTTATGGACAGACTCTAATTAATTAAAAAGGACTTTTCGGAGCAGACTCTTGTATTATTCTTTCATACTCATTTGTATCCTCTTTCTTGGTATATCCACTTCGAGAATGGTAACCATAACCTTTTGATTGAGCGTTACAACTTCCGCCGGATTGCTTATATATCTGTCTGCCATCTGACTAATGTGCACCAGCCCGTCCTGATGCGCTCCCACATCCACAAAAGCACCAAAAGCAGTAATATTGGTAACAATGCCCGGTAATTTCATACCCGGACGCAAATCGTGGATGCTGCGGATGCTTTTGTCAAATTCAAAAAACTCTATTTCTTTCCTGGGGTCTCTGCCTGGTTTGGCCAATTCCGCCAAAATATCTTTCAGGGTTGGCAAACCTGCTTTTTCGGTAATAAATTTTTCGGGTTGAATTTGTTTCTGCAATGTTTTCTGATCCATAAGTTGTTCAATGGTTGCTCCCAAATCTTTTGCGATAGCATTTACAATCGGGTAGCTTTCCGGATGCACAGCACTTTTATCCAGAGGATTTTTGCTCTGCTGTACCCTTATAAACCCAGCCGACTGTTCGAAAGCTTTTAACCCAAAACGGGGTACTTTCTTCAATTGCTCTCTTGATTCAAAAGGTCCATTCTCATTTCTGTAATCCACAATGTTTTTTGCCAGACTTGCACCTACCCCCGAAACATAAGTCAATAATTCTTTGCTGGCTGTATTCAATTCCACACCTACCAAGTTTACACAACTGACCACCACGTCATCCAAGCTTTTTTTCAGTAGTTTCTGGTCTACATCATGCTGATACTGACCTACCCCTATTGATTTAGGATCTATTTTTACAAGTTCCGCCAATGGGTCAGCCAATCTTCTGCCGATACTTACTGCCCCTCGCACCGTTACATCGTAATCCGGAAATTCCTCGCGGGCAATAGTGGAGGCACTGTATACAGAAGCCCCACTTTCATTTACCATAACAGCAAATATATCTTTGGTAAAACGGATACTCCTGATAAGATTTTCTGTTTCTCTCCCGCCAGTGCCATTACCAATAGCAATGGCATCTATTTTATATGCATTTACAAGACTTTGTATTTTAGAAGCCGCCTCCTTTTTTTTATTTACAGGTGGATGCGGGTAGATGGTTTCGTTGTGCAATAGTTTTCCTTGTTTATCAAGACAAACTATCTTACAACCGGTTCGTAATCCGGGATCAATAGCCAGAATATTTTTTTGTCCAAGTGGTGGTGAAAGAAGCAATTGGCGAAGGTTTTCAGCAAAAACGCTGATGGCTTCCTGATCGGCTTTTTGTTTATATAAATTACGCATTTCCGTTTCCATAGAAGGTGCCATTAGTCTTTTATAAGCATCTTTTACTGCAAGTGCCACCTGCCTTGTGGATTCATTGTTTCCTTTTAAAAAAAGACTCTCAAGCATTTGAATTGCTTCTTCATTATCAGGTTGAAGAGATACTTTTAAATATCCTTCATTTTCACCTCTGAAAATGGCTAATATTCTGTGAGATGGTGCTTTTTTCAGCGGTTCCCTCCAGTCAAACCAACTTTTATATTTTTTCCCTTCTTCTTCTTTTTCCTTGATGACTTTGCAGATGAGTTCGCCCTTTCTTTCATTCAATTTTCTGATTTTCTGGCGTGCCCTTGTATCTTCATTGATCCACTCAGCAATAATATCTCTGGCTCCTGCCAGTGCCTGTTCAGCATCCGTTACATCTTTTTCTTCGCTCACAAATTTGATTGCCTCCGTTTCAATTTCATTTTTGTGTTGTTGAAAGAGTGTTTTTGCCAGCGGTTCCAGACCTTTAGCAATGGCAATGGTAGCGCGGGTTTTTCGTTTCGGACGGAAAGGAAGATAAAGATCCTCCAGTTCTACCATTGTCATGGCTGCATCAATCTGTTTTTTGATCTCGGGGGTGAGCTTTTCCTGTTCATCAATGCTTTTAAGAATTGCTTCACGTCTTTTATTCAGTTCTTCAAGTTGCTGAAATCTGTCGCGGATGGTTGTGATCTGCACCTCGTCAAGAGAACCTGTCATCTCCTTTCTGTAGCGTGAAATAAAAGGAACTGTTGCTCCATCTTCCAGTAATGCAAGGGTGGAGCGAATCCCTTTTTCCTGCAGGCCTGTTTCTGATGCAATAATTTGAACGTATTTATCCATTGATTTTTTTCTTTCTGATTTTTCAGGGGGCTAACCTACACATTTTTTTGATCAAATTCTTAAGATCAGATAATACTTTTTTCTTTGTTGCTGCTTTAATTATACCGTATTTACCCGATCCTCAGCATTGAGTGTAAAGCAGAAAACAGACCCCTTATCAGCGCCTTCCGATTCAACCCATATAGTGCCATGATGTTTATCAATAATGTGTTTTACCAGAGCTAAACCAAGTCCGTTTCCTGAAACATCATTATTACATCTGCTGAACAGTTCAAATATTTTCTGCTGGTTTTCAGGATTTATTCCTATGCCCTGGTCTTTGACACAATAGGTGTTTTTGCCATTTTCATATCTGCTGAATATGCTTACGATATTGTCTTTTTTTGTTCCAGAAAATTTAATAGCATTTTCAATCAGGTTTTGGAAGAGTTCTCTGATTTGTGTTTTATCAGCCATTTCGTTTCCCATATCAGGATGGATGTCTATTTTGCAATTTTTGATTTTTGAAATTCCGTGTAAAAGACTGGCTGCCTCTTTCGCTATTTTACTCATGGATACCTGCTGAAAACAATTATCTTGTTTACCAAGGCGGGAATATGAGAGAATTCCTTCGATAAGCTGATGCATTTTTTCAGTGGCATCTTCAATTCTACTCATATTTTCTTCTATCCTTTTGAAATTCCCGTCTTTAATATCTTCACGCAGCAAACTTAAAAATCCCTGAATGGTAATCAATGGACTGCGCAAGTCGTGCGATACGGTATAGGAAAATCTTTCCAGTTCAGTGTTTATTTTTGACAGTTCTTCCATTTGCCTTTGGATGACCGCTTCTGCATTTACCCTTTCGGTAATGTCAAAATAAACCCCAATAATGCCCATGGGTTGTTTTTCCTGACTCATAAATACCTTTTTATGAAAAACAGCATTCATTTTTCTGCCATCAGGAAATTTTAATAAGGTTTCGTATTGTTGTGATGTCTTGTTTTTCAATAACTCAACGTCTTTTTGATGAAATTCCTGCGCCATTTTAGGATCAAAAATATCAAAAACGGTGCGTCCGATGATCTCCTGTTTGCTTTTGTTTAAAAAATTGCAGAAGGAAATGTTACATCCCTTGTAAACCCCCTTTTCATCTTTATAGAAGAGAGGAAAGGGGATGTTGTTAATGATCAGTTCCAGAAAGTAAGATTGAAATTCTTTTTCCTGTTGAATACGTAATTCCTTTGTAATATCTCTGATTAGTATTAGTCTTTTGTTTTTTTCAGAAATATCTGGTATTTCATGCCCTGATACCTGGGCATGAAAAGTTTCACCAGATTTTGTTTTGTGTATTGTATTTGATGTTTTTTCAAATTTATAGGTTTCATCATAAAGATGGTCAGATAAGTTTTTGTCATTATTTTTCTTCAACAGAAGGTCATCAAAGGTTAATTGTAGAAATTCCTTACGTGTAAAGCCATATTTTTGCAGTGCTGTCTCATTCACATCCAGAATTTTCAGATTGTTGGTATTATATATAAGCATCGGACTGGGGTGGATCCAAAACAGATTTTTGTACCAGATAAAGTTTTGCTTATACTCTATTTCAAGTTTTTTGCTATCGTGGATATCAAATAAAAGACATATCATACCCAAAAAATCATTTTGAGCATTATGATAGGGGAAGCAGGAATTAACAAACCACCGGTATTTTTTTTCTTTTGTAAGAATCCGGTAAGAAAAAGAGAAAGCTTCTTTACTTAAAAAACCATCGGTAAATTTCTGGATACAGTCTGTTTTATCATCCGGATGCGCAGCTGTGATCCATGAAAAAGGTTTGTGAGGTGGTAAACTAATTCCGGTAAGATTCATCCATTTTTGATTGGAAAAAATGCAATGCCCCAGTTCATCAGTCTGCCATAGTGGTTGATAGTGTCTGTTGAGCAAATCTTTTTGTATGATTTCCTTTTCTTTGATGCTGGTTTGAGCTTTTTCCAGATTTTTTAAAACCGGTGAAACTATTGAATATATCAAAGCTCCACTGGCCAAAACAAAAAACCATCCTTTATAAGTTTGTATTTGTGTGATGGATGCAGGATCATCTAATAAGAAAGCAACCAGTTTGTCGGAAAATAGTATCCAAAGTACACCAAAAAAAATGTAGATGGTAGTAATCCTTCCTGCGCCATTTCTTCTCTTGAAAAGGTTGCCTATGTTCATTTTAAATTTCATTTAATTGCAGAAATGCAGTTATTCGGTTATGATATGTTGAATTTTTTATTTATTCAGGGTTACTTGTCAATTTGTAAAATTATAAATTCATTTTGATATTTTTGTATATTTTCCGTCTGTCCAATAGTTTTACTTTTGGTTACCGTGAAAGGTAAAATCTATTATTAAATTTTTCCGGGTTTTTAGATTTTTGCCATGCAGTGCATTTTTTTTTCCTGAACGAATTGAAAAAACACCGAAAAAGGCATTTTATAACATGGAAGGCTTATTCCGATTGTAAAAAAATATGTATGTTTGCCCATTCATTGCCGGATCATAATCCTTTAAATACGCGATAAAGTTGTTGATGCCAATTCAGTAATTTAATTATAAAAATCAAAATACATTAGATATGCAAGATTTAAAAGAATTTATTGAGAAGAACAAAGAGAATTTTTTGTCTGACTTGTTTGAGTTGATCAGAATACCATCTGTAAGCAGTAAAGATAATCACAAAGAGGATATGCTGAAGGCTGCGCAATGGGTAAAAAATTATTTGATCAAGCAAGGTGTTGATAATGCTGAGGTGATAGAAACTGAAGGACATCCGGTTGTATATGGTGAAAAAATACTGGATCAGAATCTGCCGACGGTTCTGGTATATGGACATTATGATGTGCAACCCGCCGAACCTTTCGATCTGTGGAAAAGCCCACCTTTTGAACCAGAAATACGTGAAGGTCGTATATATGCCCGTGGTGCCAATGATGATAAGGGGCAAATGTTCATGCATTTCAAAGCATTTGATTATTTGATGCAGTCAGGTAAGCTCGAATGCAATGTTAAGTTTATGATAGAAGGGGAGGAGGAGATCGGGTCACCAAGTTTGGGACAATTTTGCAAGGATAATAAAGAGCGCCTCAGGGCAGATGTGATTCTGGTATCTGATACATCTATGCTTGCGGCTGATAAACCCTCTATAACCACAGGATTACGTGGGCTTGCATATATGGAGGTGGAAGTTACAGGTCCCAGTCATGATCTGCATTCGGGACTATATGGCGGAGCAGTTGATAATCCGGTAAATGTACTCTGTGAAATGATTGCCAAACTTCGCGACGAAGACAATAAGATCGCCATTCCTGGCTTTTATGATGATGTGGAAGAACTGTCTGAAGAGGAAAGAGAACAGATGGCCAGGGCACCTTTTGATCCGGAAGAATTTAGACGTCACATCAACATACCTGCCGAAAATGGAGAAAAAGGATTCTCAACTCCTGAAAGAACGGGTATCAGACCCAGTTTGGATGTAAATGGCATTTGGGGAGGATATACAGAAAAAGGTGCCAAAACGATACTCCCTTCCAAAGCCAACGCAAAAATAAGCATGCGCCTTGTTCCCCATCAGAAATCCAAAAAAGTGGAAAAACTTTTCAAAGATTATTTTGAGTCCATTGCTCCTGATTCTGTGCGTGTTAAGGTTGAATTTTTGCATGGGGGAGAAGGGTACGTTGCACCTACCAATACGCTTGCCTATCAGGCCGCCAGCAAAGCTTTTGAAGCAACCTATGGTGTAAAACCCATCCCTGTCAGAAGTGGTGGCAGTATACCCATTATTTCACTCTTTGAAGAGGTTTTGGGAACCAAATCGATTTTAATGGGTTTTGGCCTCGATTCAGATGCCATTCATTCGCCCAATGAAAATTATGCCTTATCACAATTTTACAAGGGCATTGAAACCATACCGTATTTCTATAAATATTTTGCAGAAATGTCAAAAAAATAATTATTACAGTGGTTTCTCTGGTTGCTTACGTTTTTTATTGGAATGCCTGCCGTTTGTAAATGCAGGCGTTCCTGTTTTATGAGGTTTGATTTGTGCTGTTGTGGTTAACTGATACTATGTTAAAAAAAAACAGATGTTATTTTCAAATAACGCAATAATTTTCTGTTTTTAAGTAAGTGAAATACAGCATCTTGTGTTTGTTTCGATGGATTAAGGCAGAAATTTGTTTTTTTTGTTTTTTCCAATCTGTATGTTTGATCATTTTTTACATTGGCAGGCTGCAAAAAAACTTACCTTTGTGCCATCATTAAAAAATCAAAAAACATATGAGTAAAGAAATCAAAAACATTTGTTGCATTGGTGCCGGATATGTTGGCGGCCCTACCATGGCGGTTATCGCCCAAAAATGTCCTGAAATAAAGGTAAACGTTGTTGATATTAATCCCAGCCGTATTGCTGCATGGAAAACAGATCAACTGCCTGTTTATGAACCCGGATTGCTTGAAGTAGTGAAAGAAGCCTTAGGGAGAAACCTGTTTTTTAGCACAGATATTGAAGATTGCATCCGGGAAGCAGATATGATCTTTATTAGTGTAAATACACCCACCAAAACTTATGGTTTGGGAAAAGGACGTGCGGCTGATTTAAAATTTATCGAGCTGAGTGCTCGTCAGATTGCTGAAGTAAGCACAACAGATAAAATTGTTGTAGAAAAATCCACCCTTCCGGTAAGAACTGCTCAATCCATCAAAGCTATTTTAAGTGAGGAAGGTAATGGAGTAAAGTTTCAGGTTCTTTCGAATCCTGAATTTTTGGCTGAAGGTACTGCCATCAATGATTTACATAATCCTGATCGTGTTTTGATTGGTGGCGATCAAACACCCGGAGGATTAGAAGCCATAGAGGCATTAACATCAATATACGCCCATTGGGTGCCCCGCGAAAGAATCATTCAAACGCGTCTTTGGAGTTCAGAGCTCAGCAAACTCACTGCTAATGCTTTTTTGGCACAACGAATTTCTTCTATCAACAGCATTTCTGCTTTGTGTGAAGTTACTGGTGCCGATGTAGATGAAGTTGCCTATGCTATTGGAAGTGATTCCCGTATAGGACCGAAGTTTTTGAAATCTTCTGTTGGTTTTGGTGGTTCTTGTTTCCAAAAAGACATTTTGAATCTGGTTTATCTTTGTGAATATTTCGGATTGCCCGAAGTTGCCAATTACTGGGAGCAGGTTATCCTGATGAATGATTATCAGAAAAGAAGATTTGCGCAGAATATCATTCACACGTTATTTAATACAGTATCCGGAAAAAAGATCACTTTGCTGGGATGGGCCTTTAAAAAAGATACCAACGATACACGTGAATCGGCTGCTATTTACGTAGCAGACTACCTGCTTAGCGATTTGGCCAATGTAAGTGTTTACGATCCGCAGGTGCCTGAAAAAAGCATGATCGAAGATCTGAATTATCTGCAAACCCGTCCGGCCCAGGAAAACCAGGAAATGCTAAGTGTACACCAGGATGCTTATGAGGCCTGTAAAGATGCACACGCCATCGCTGTTATTACAGAATGGGATGAGTTTAAAGATCTGGACTGGAAAAAGATTTATCAGAACATGAAAAAACCAGCTTTCCTTTTTGATGGCAGAAACCTGCTCAACCATAAAGAATTAGAAGAAATCGGATTTAAAGTGAAAGCCATAGGTAAAGGTTGATAAAATCTTTCTCAATTCTTTTATAAAATGATCCAAGCATCCTTTTGTTTTTATCCTTCAGGGAGAAGAGCAAAAGGATGCTTCTTTTATACCCCGGAAACCCGTAAAGTAGCACCAGAGTTACCCTTATAAAAATAAATGTCAATGAATAATTGTATGATAACAGATCACAAAAAGACTATTCATGAGATATTTTTGATCCGCAATAAGGGCAGTAAACGAAGAGATTTTCCAGTTCGCTGAAGCAGTTGCTGCAGGTAAAAACTTCTTTTTGATCAGAAAAAACCGATTCAGATGTTTTCACTGTAAAAATTTCGGGAATTTCGCTGATGAAGGGAGATTCATTTCCTTTTTCGGTGATCAGGAAAAGTTTTTCCCGGGCTCTTGTCAGCGCCACGTAAAACAACCTTCTCTCTTCCTCCATCAGCAGATTGTGGTTGGCTTTTTTGATGGTTTGAAATATGCGGTCTTCCATCCATATATCAGGAAACCCACCATAACCTTCTGTAAGTCCGATGATAAACACATAATCAGCTTCAAGTCCTTTAGAAGCGTGAATGGTTTTACCAGAAACACGAAGGCTTGCATTTTTAAATGCCATACGGTAGGGATTGAACATTTTATTTCTGCGATAAAGAAACAGTATCTGATCGTATTTAATGTCTTTTTGAGCAAGTTCTTCAACTCTTTTCACACAAAAATCAATATTTTCGTCAATATTATTTCCGGCATAAACCGTTATTTTATGCTCAGATTTTTTTGATGCCAGCAATTTTTTGGCAATGCTGAATTTATTATGCTTTATTACTTCGTTGCTGGCACTTACAATATTTTGTGTGCTTCTGTAGTTGAGGTTCAGTTTAATAACTTCCGATTGCAGGAAATGCTTCTCGAAATTGATAATATAGCCTACATCAGATCCTCTGAACCCATA
>CAYPFV010000140.1:0-8854 GCA_964410015.1 uncultured Bacteroidales bacterium | reverse complement strand
ATGTTCATTACAAATCATTTTATCAAAGATACAAAATTTTAAAATGAGTCTTTTTTCCTTTCGGTGTTTTATGCTTTTTCACCTTCCCCATGCTTCAATATAATGTGGTTTAGATAGTTGAAGAGGTTGAGCAGGTTGAGGTTGAGGTTGAGAGAGGTTTAGATGGGTGAGGGGGTTGAGGAGTGGTGAGCGGTTGTGATCATTACTCGTCTGACGACTCAAAGTCGTCTGACGAGTTGAACTACTCGTACATCCCGCCCCTTCTGCCAGGGAACAGATACCGACCACAGACGTATGATCTCCTAACGTGAACGAAGTCTAACAGATGTTAAACAGATAATATGATGGTTTTATTCGAACCTGAAAGGGAGTTGAAAGGGAGTTGAAAGGGAGTTGGTAGGGCGAAGGTATGGACGATAAATTGTTAATTCTTTTTTCTTTATATGCGAGGGAAAGAGTTTGCTGTTTGCTGTTAGCAGTTTGCTATTAGCTTTTTGGCAGTTTGCTATTGGCAGTTTGCTTTTCGCTATTTGCTATTGGCGCATTGCTTATTGCCGATACATTTATCCAATTGCCAAAGGTCAATCCCCAACTGCAAAAGGCCAATCCCCAACCGCCAAAAGCCAATCCTCAAATCCAACTTTTCCCCCCACACTACTTACAACTTACTACTTTCATACTTACCACTTACCACTAAAAAATTACCATTTACCTAAACCGATATTGATAATCCGAATCTGTTTTCATTGTTTCAAAACTTGCGGGGTAGTTTTCAATGAACCAGACGAGGAAGGCTGTTGGATCAATTTTATCGGACAGCAGCTGATCCCGTTTGTTTTGTATTTGCTTTTTGTAACCGGGGTCTGCTAAAATTTTCTCCAGAGTGGTAAAAAGATCAGTAGTGTCGCGCAGGTTGTGCAGCAAACCTGATTTTTTCTGCTCCTCGAGGGTGCCGGCGGAAAGACTGTTGATATAGATGGCAGGAGTACCCAGCATGACACATTCTGAGGCGGTGGTTGCGCCTTCACCGATATAAAGGTCAGCAAAAGCTAATGCATCATGTAACTTTTCCGGAGGAATGGTGATCTGGTATTTTCTTAATTGCTCCGGTAATTCGCCTTCAGAAGAAATAAAGACTTTCATTTCTTTGTCCAACATATCTACCAGTTTGAGTTTGGTATAAAAATCCATCCCCTTCTGACCCACATCATGATTGGCATGCCAACTCACAAAACGCAAAATACAGTATTTTTCTTCTGGGTTAATCTTTAGGTGGTGAAAAATATTATCTGAAGGTTGGAAATATTTGGGGTGCAGATAAGATAACTCCATAAAACTGTTGAACCGCACCTGCTTTTCACCCATATTTTTTTTAAAACTGACCGGATTCATGGCAACTTTTGAAAAGGGGAGGTAAAGCTTATGATTGAGCGAAGCACTTTCCGTGTCATCGAGTACGATATGTGGCTTTTTCATCAGCCAGGCCACATGAGCAGCGTATGGAGATGCAAAACTTATAAAAAGATCTGGTTTAAATGTTCTTGCTTTTATCAGGAGCAGCACATCTGCTTTGAAAATATACCAAAACTTACCGGCCATACCGGTAGCCCCTTTGCCCCGGTTATAAAAAGCAATATTATATTGTTGAAGCAGCGTATGAATAACCTCTTTATTTCTGGCAGAAACAAAAAACTCATGCCCTTTTGCCTGCATGAGTTGGATGAAATTTCTGAAGTAATGAACGTGGGCGGGGTGACCGATGTCGATGAATATTCGCATTAGTTTTCAGTTTTACTTTGGTCAATAAATTCTCTAAACCACAACTCAAGGTGAAGCATTTTCCAAATTTCACGAGAATAATCACCCTTTCCATTAATATGTTTCTCCAACAAATCCAGGGCCATGATATGATCAATATAACCGCGCGATCGGAAACTATCAGAAGAAAACACATCCTTAATAAGATTGTAAAACTCCTGATTTCTAAACCACTTTGCTTCGGGTGTACTAAAGCCAATTTTATCTTGCCGCAATCTTATGGCCTCAGGAAGAACACCTTTCATTGCTTCTCTTAATATGTGTTTTGTTACCCCATGCTTGATAAGTTGATCTGATGGTAAAGAAAGCGTACGTTCTACCAACCGATAATCGAGAAAAGGAGTACGTGCCTCAATAGAAAAATGCATTGAGTTTCTGTCTTCCCATTTAAGTAGATGCTCAAGTTTGAACTCAAAATGATTTAAAAGGGCCTCATTCAAATTATTGGCATTGTATAATCCATCTGAAATAACAGTGTTATTTTTAAATTTTTTTAGAAATTCGGTATTTATATAACCCCGTGATTTTATCCGGTTGTTTTTTCTTAACCCTGATGGAAGCATATAAAAAATAAAAGTTTGTAAGCCTAGAATTGACTTGTGTCTGGTGATATAATAAAAGATTTCCTTTATCAGAGAAAACCATTTAAGTTTTAGAAACAAATCCTTGAAAAATACACCAAAAAAATAATGATAACCAGCAAGTTGTTCATCTGCACCTTGCCCATCCAGGGTAACTACTACCTTGCCTTTTGCCAGTTCCATAACTTTGAATTGAGCATAGGGCGAAGTGGATGGTATTGGTTCTGCATGGGCTGTTACAAAACGCTTAATATCAGACAACAGAGATTCACCAGTAGGAAAAATGAAATGCATGTTCTTTACCTGATCTTTATACAAATCAATAAAGTCAGATTCATCTCCTTTATCACCTTTGTTGTAAACAGCTGAAAATGTATTTACTGCACCCAGGTTATTTTTTTTGAGCAACAATGAGACAATGGCTGATGAATCCAGACCACCACTTAAGCATACACCTACCGGAACATCGCTTCTCAGGCGTAAACTAACAGAAGAGCTCAGCATTTCAGCATACTCAGAACTGGATGAAAAAGGTTTTTTCAGATTTTGTTTCAGATCATACCATCTTTTTATCTGGACCTGACCGTCAGCTATAGTCATAGAATGACCATGCTGAAGTTTCTTTATTCCCTGAAAGAAGGTGTTCTCTGTCTGATCGGTTCGATTATAAACGAGGTAGTCGTATATCGCTTCATCATTTGGAGACGGTTGATTGGTTAAGACTTGTAATATGGGTGTTACCTCCGAAGCAAAAATAAAACGCTCATCATCAAAATGATAATAGAACGGTTTTACACCAAATCGATCTCTTGAAATGAAAGCTTTTTTTGTATCTCTATCATATATGGCAAATGCCCACATGCCATTCAATTTATGCAGGCAATCTTCTCCCCATTCAATATATGCAGTTAATAGTACTTCTGTATCGGTTTTTGTTCTGAATGTATATCCTTTTTGCTCTAGTTCAGATTTTAGCTCGATATAATTAAATATTTCACCATTAAAAACCATCACATACCTTTGATCATCAGAAACCATGGGTTGATGACCATCTATGGAGAGATCAATGATGCTTAACCTTACGAAACCCAGACCGGTATTTTCATGAATGAAAATTCCCTCATCATCGGGACCGCGATGCTTCATGGCCTGCATCATTTTCCGGATGAGGGATTCTTCTGCCGGTTGGTTGTTGAAGTTTATTATGCCGCTTATTCCGCACATTTTATTGTTTTTTTGTAACCGCGAAGGCGCGAGGGCGCGAAGGGTTATGTTTTTTGGTAACCGCGAAGGCGCCAGGACGCGAAGGTTTTTTTCTTTGCGTCTTTGCGTCTTAGCGGTTGATTTATTCACTTGGTACCTTAGCGACTTAGCGGTTGATTTATTTTTACCGTGAAGGTGCTGGGGCGCTATGTTTTTTTGGTAACCGCGAAGGCGCGAGGGCGCGAAGGTTTTTTTCTTTGCGTCTTTGCGTCTTGGCGGTTGATTATTTCTTTGGCGTCTTAACTTCCTGAAGGTTGATTTTTTTACCGCGAAGGCGCAAGGATGCGAAGTTATTTACTTAGCGCCTTAGCGTCTTGGCGGTTGATTATTCTTTCTTCGCGCCTTAGCGTCTGAACTGTTTATTTAATATTCTTAGCGCCTTAGCAGTTGATTTTCAAACAAAATACCCATTCACAAACCGCCTAAACCCCTGCTTTAGCAATGGTGTATTAAAGTTAATCAGAAACCCCATTCTCTTATCTGTCAGTTTTAAGTAGGAAATGATTTGTGCTTCATACAGTGGGATTATGCTTTCCGCAACTTTAAGCTCTATGATAATTTCTTTCTCCACCAAGATATCTATTCTATACTCTTTGCCTAAATCATCATTTTTATAAAATAATGGAACAGGTACCTGACGTTCGGTATATACACCACGCATATTTAACTCTTTCCAGAGGCAATATTCATATACAGATTCCAGTAAACCCGGACCCATGATTTTATGCACTTCGAGGGCTGATTCGAAGATTTGTTTTGCGTAGTGTTCGTATTGGTCTTTGGTCATGATTTTTTTGTAACCGCTAAGGCGCGAGGACGCGAAGGGTTATGTTATTTTGTTAACCGCGAAGGCACGAAGGCGCTATGATTTTTTTACCGCGAAGGCGCGAGGACGCGAAGGTTTTTTTCTTAGCGTCTTAGCGTCTTAGTGGTTGATATATTTTTATCGTGAAGTTACACTTGGGCGCTTTATTTTTTGGTAACCGCGAAGGCGCGAAGACGCAAAGGTATTTTTCTTAGCGCCTTAGCGTCTTGGCGGTTCATTACATTTTCTTCACGCCTTATTTCAAAATCCGCTCATAAACATCAACAATCCGCTTCGCTATACTTTCACTATCCAGACCAAGTTCCAGAATGCGTTCTCTACCCCTGGTTCTGCCTGTTTTAATTGAAAAATCCAATGCCAGCTTAACCTTCTGCGAAAACTCCGCCGCCTCATACCCTGCAAGGAAACAACCATCAAGTCGGTCTATCACCTGCCTCACATCACCCACTTCAGTGGATACAATGGGAAGGTTACAGGCCATGGCTTCTTTGATAACATTGGGGCTGCCCTCATGAAAAGAGGTTAGCACCAATACATCGGCAGCATTCATCCAGTGCCTTACCTCATCGTGTGATTGGTTGTAAACCGTAATCAACTCCACATTGGAATCATTCAACATAGCAACCGCTTTTTGTGCCAGGGCAATATTTTTTTCCGGTCTTTGCGGATTAGAAACAAACACAACAATGCGCTTATCTGCTGCCAGGTTTAACTTCTTTCGCGTTTCAGACATGGATTCAGGGAAAAACTGTTTGGTATCAACCCCATTGGGGATAACCGTTACATTTTTAAAGGGGACTCTTACCCTCATTTGTTCTGATTTTACAAGCACCTGCCTGAAATAGTTTTTTGCCAGCCATGTATTGATGCCCACAAAAACTTTGCTCTTTAAACTCAGACTGCCATCGGGTTTATTGGAACCCATGATATCATCGCCCATGAAAGAGATGACGGATGGCAGGGATGGTCTCGCCAGAAAAAGCGATAACCCGCTCATGCCATAATGAACATGAATGAGATCAAAACTATTTTTGCGAAGGAATTTTTTGATGGAACCAACTGCCTTCAGATACCCCCGAATCCCTTTACCGGTGATGGTGAAGTAGGTTATGGAAACATTTCGGGCAGCAAGGGTTTCTCCCTGCTTTTTTACCACCGGGCTTATACCCCCATGCGTGTTTCCTGAACTTACAAACAAAACCTGCATCTGTTTATTTTTTTCGCTAAGGCGCTGGACGCAAAAGCGGTTTTTCTTAGCGTCTTAGCGACTTTGCGGTTGATGAAATTTTTACCTTAATGGCGCTTTGATGCTGTTTTATATTTTACCGCGAAGGCGCCAGGGCGCGAAGGGTTTTTTCGTGGCGTCTTTGCGTCTTAGCGGTTGATTATTTTCTTGGTGTCTTAGCGGTTTTTATTTTTATAACACTCCCCGGCCAATGGCTCTGAAAACATTCCAGGCAATAATCAAAAGACCCGCTGTAATCAAAGCTGCATAAAACCAATTAATGCTTCTGTAGTTTTTCAGTCCTATGGCAGCCGGTATCATCATCATGGGCATGATATTCCATCCCAGGCGCACCTGGGTAAACATGGCCGTGATACCCAGAATAATGGTAAAACCAATGGTATAGCCTAAAATCATTAAAGAACGGCGGAAATTATATTTGATCATATGCCAAAAACCCAATAAAACAAAAATTGCCAGAATATTCCAGGAAACCAAACCCGGTATCTCATAATTGGTAAAATAATGGTCGAAAGGATAAGGAAATCCGATGTCCACCATAGATGGAAAGGGAGCAAAATGGGATATCAGAAGAAACACCGGCCCCAGGGCAAGATTGGCCCATGTTGTGCCCTCTTCAATGGACGCAATTCTTTGGTCACCATGCTCCGTCCCTCCTTCGATACGTTCCAAATAATATTCCTCTGAGCTGGTAACATTCAAAAATATTAGGAACACCCCAATGGCTAATCCACCAACAATCCATGAATACAAAGGGTTACCCCGTATTTTGTTGAAGAAAAAAAAGGAAACCAGCGTTAGTAAGAGAATCGACCCTGCAGCGGTACGGATTAAAAAAAGGAAGGAAATTGCCAAACCCATCAATAGCACAGTTTTAAGTTGTACCTTGCCTGTATAGTTCATTTTCAGAGCAGCATATATAACAAACGAAGTACAAAATACCACAAAAGACTCCTTCATGATGATGGCATCATAAAACATGGACAAAGGCAAAAATGCGGCCATCCAGGCTGCCAGGCGTGCTGTCGGCTGATCAACCAGATACGAAGCGGCACGGTAAATAAAAACCACACTCCAGGAGCCCAGGATAGCAATAAAAACTTTTGCCAATAGAACAGACTTAAAAGTAAGGGCATAGAATATCCCGATCACCAATGGAACTCCAATATTATCGATATGCTCGTATTCGTTCATCAGGTGTGGGTATATATGGGAAATACCCTGTTCCCAAAAAACATCTGCTACTTGTAAAGAAATTGTTATATAGCGAATGGCATCAATAGCTCCTACGTATTCCCATCTTCCTATTGTCAACTGAGCAAATATGCCGATAATCAATACACCAATAATTCGCAAAATAAGACTTTTACGAAACAATATTTTTTCAAATTGCTTGTCAGGATATGCATTGTATTTCCTTTCATGATTTGTCAAACCTTTAAAAAAAGCATAAACAAGGAAAAAGGCAGCTACAACCCAAGGTAAAAAGATCAGAGAAGAACGAAGTATTAAATATAGAATGACAAAAATAAGAAACAGAAACAAACCCAAAGCTTTCAAATGCTTCTGAAAAAACACGGGTATATCCGGATCAAACCGGGCCGGGATTATGAAACTGGATCTTTTCTTCTGAGAATATATCACTGTTTAATCAATGATTAGTGGGTTATTTGTTTCTTCAAAATATCACGCTGAAACACGATACGTACTTTCACAAAAAACTGATATATCCGGTTCCATAATTTAAGATGCACCTTCGGTTTAAATACTTTGTAAGCCCGTTGAATCATGCGGCTACGATGGGCATCATGCTCCGGAAAGCGATGACTAATGGCATGTTCGTCTTTATGATATAAATCTTTGGTTTCAAGCTTATAGGCCCGATTGAGCTTGCCCGAGTAATCCATGGCGGCATAAGATAAAATGATATCTTCCCCATTACCCACAGGGATGCCTTTGATATCTTCAAACAAGGGTACTTTTGACAATGCATGCACACATACCGACCTATGAATCAATACATACCGGGTAAGGCTAATCTCCACCGGTCCATACTGGGTGTTTTTAGAGTATTGTCCATTTTTCGGATTTCGACCAAAAGAGGTATGACAGGAATAGGGTTGCTTTTGCCAGTGTTTAAACAATTCCTTTAATGTTGTTTCCGGAGCCATGATATCATCGTCATGGTAGAGAATGCAAGGGTATTTTGATAATGAAGCAGCTGCAAAACGGGTAAAAAGACCAAAATCTTCAGAACAATTTATAATTCTGGTCTTCTCATTATCAAAAGACATAGACATATCCGCATTGTTGTTCCAGATGATGATTTCTCCTATCAAATCAGATTGTAAGAGATGTTTACAAATCTTTTCTACCCCTTCAGGACGTTTCCAATTGAGAAGTACTGCTGAAATTTTTGTCATATAGAAGATTCTATATCAAGTTTTTTAAAAATATCTTCAAGTTCGATGATATCAACTTGAAAATTGGCTGCATGATTGTTGGTTTCGCATTTGCCCAATACCGGTATGTACTTGTGTCCGGCTGCATCTGAAAGCCTGGCGTATGTAGATTTGACAACATACCCAAACATTTCAATTACTTTTAGATTATCACCCCACAAGATATTGACCAAACCTGCACCATGAGGTGCCAGCACAACTTCGGCATGGGCGAATAGCAGAACCTGTTCCCTGAAAGACATTCCGCTAAGGGGATGTTTTTTAAAATTGTACTTAAGCAAAAGTTTATCAACTTCATCCTGATTCACAATCATTCGCTTATTGGCATCATTCCGGGAAATAAATACCCTTGTGTTTTCTTTTTGAAAGCTATTGCCTGTAACTTTTAAAACAATTCTTTCCCTGAGCCACATAACCATAGCAGGGGTTATTTCAGGAAAGGTAGGTACCAACAAGTTTTTTACGCTGGTGGTTTTACCCTCCCAAATTATCCTTCTATCCGAATCATATCCTAAAACATCCAATGATTCAAGCATATAAGATGGGGGGTTGGGGGGTAGGATCAACAGAGGATGACAGGGCAATTTATCCTGAAATACTTCAAGATATCTTAACTTTGTTAATTGCTCAGCAATCCAGTGATAAATATTGATCCAGC
>CAYPFV010000139.1:0-8974 GCA_964410015.1 uncultured Bacteroidales bacterium | reverse complement strand
GGATAAAGAATTTTTTTACAGACAATTACGACCACCCCATTGTTGAAGATGGAATACAACTGATTGATATGGTTTATCTTAAGAAAAAATTGTGATTGGAAACCATTTTTACTGGACAAGATGGAGCATCCAAATTAATCATCCTCGTGTACTTAGACATGCTCAATAGAATTGTTTTAAATGCTTAATCATGAATGTTTCATCGGTAAATCTGTTCATCTTTCCCGATAGTCATTTAAAGATAAACACGTATATTTGAATAACTAAACAGATACTATGGTTGATGCAAACCACATATTAAATTATTTGAGTGCCAATAAGGACAGATTAATTCATGATTACCATCTGACAAAGATTGGATTATTTGGTTCTATGTCGCGCGGTGAGCAAAGTGATTCAAGCGATATTGACCTGGTGATAGAATTTGAACCCAATACCCCGGATTTGTATTCACTAAAACAAAAGCTAAAAGAAGAGATTCAATCACGGTTTGACAGGAAAGTAGATATTTGCCGACTAAAATACATGAAACCAATTTTTAAAGATCATATCCATTCCGAGATTCTATATGTCTGAAATAATTCATAAAGATTTTGTGTGCTTGGTAAATATGATTGACTCTATAGAGAAAATTAAGCAGTACACAGATTCCTTTCAGGATGCTGATGATTTATACTCCGATTCAAAATCTTTCGATGCGGTGATGATGAATTTTGTCGTCATCGGTGAGATGGCAGATAAATTATCGGAGGAATTCAAAAGTTCAACTGAGTGGCAGATTGATTGGATTAAAATTCAGGGATTTCGAAACATAATCGCACACAATTATTTTGGGATTGACGCCGAAGAAGTCTGGCAGATTATTAAGGACAACTTACCTGATTTAGAAAATAAAGTAAAAAAAATTACAGGTATTTAAAATGCTGGTTGACACAGATGATTTCTGATGTAATTTTCACCAGGCACAGAGGGGTCAGTTTGGTCCAGAATATCCAGAATACAACTGATTGATATGGTTTATCTTAAGAAAAAATTGTGATTGGATTTTTCACTGTAAAACGACGACAAGAAAAGATTCATAAGAGATGATAATGCAGAAATGCATCCAAATTTCCCTGCAATGTATCACATAAAATTGGCAACTGACACCCCCTGTGTTTTTCATCACAATTGACCATTTCCTTATCCCTTAAAAACCTTCAGAAACAAACATAATCAATTGTTATTCTGCACATTAAAACACATCAAAAAGAACCCACTTTCAACATCCTTCCTGCTTTTATGCAACATTCAACCTGCATAACAAAATAAATAATCCCACCCTTATCAAAAGCACCCTGTATGATTGAAACAACTTCATGCTAATTAATTTTTGATTTAGCAGTAGTATTGTAGCAATCAATCAATTATCAAATCAAAAATAGAAAGATCTATGAAAAAACACATGCAACTTTTATTAATTGTTTTTCTGATTGGCATGTTGGGATTACCAACTGCACTGGCACAAGACAAAGACGTACTTTTTCTTGTTGACGATGCCGGCGATTTAAGTACATCAGATGCCCATATTGAACTGATGATGAGCAACAGTGGATATACTGTTTTCACCACAACAGCAGATAATTCCGTGGTTGGCGACACGTTGGATATGGAACTGGTGGTCATCCCTTACCGGAAGGGAATAACTTTGGTAATTCCAGTTATCAAAGCGAATCTCTCTATGCAAATTATTATGTCGAATTTGAGCAGGCAGGAACTTACTACTACTACGCACGCGCCAATTCACTTGGATCAGGAAACAGCAATTCTTACCACGTAGGCATTTCCAACGGAACAGACACCACCTCATTCACAAGAGCGGAAATAAGCAGTGATGCTTCAGACTGGCAGTGGGCAAATATTCTGGATTCAGACGACATTATTGCTTACGAAGTAACAAGCCCCGGAATTCATGAAGTGATTATCTGGGCACGTGAAACTGGTATTGTAATTGACAAGTTTATCCTGGTTTCTGATTTGAACGCTGAACCATCTGTTAGCTTGACTCCATCTGTCACTACGATTGGACAAGGAGATAATATTACCCTTTCGGCTGCGGCAACCGACGATATTGCCATTGATCATGTTGAATTCTTCCTTGATGGTGAATCAATAGGCACTGTTGCTGCCGAACCCTTTGATCTTGAGTACATGATTCCCGCTGATCTTTTGGGTGAGGTTTCATTCAGTGCAGTTGCAACTGACCTGTTGGGCCTTACCAATGCTGATACTATTTCCGTAACTGTAACAGAATCTTCTACCATTGCTGTAAGCGGTGTATCTGTTGACCCGACAACTGCAACCATTGTAGTAGACGCAACGGTACAGCTCACTGCCACAGTATCTCCGGAAGATGCAACAGATCAGTCAGTTATGTGGTCTTCTGATGATGGAACCATTGTTACAGTTGATGCAAACGGTTTGGTTACCGGCGTTGGAGCAGGTACCACAAACGTAACGGTAACCACCAATGATGGCGGATTCACTGCTATTGCGGCAATTACTGTGCATGTTGATAATAATGTTTCAGACATCTCAACGGATCGTTTTAACATGTACCCGAATCCGGTTCAAAATATCCTGTACATCGAAGGAGAAAACATAAAAACTGTATCCATCTACAATACAGCAGGAAGTTTGCTGATGGTTGTTGCGGCAAATGATTTGTCAAACGGAATCAATGTTTCTTCCCTTGAATCAGGACTTTACCTCATCAAAGTTGAAGGTTCTGATTTCAATGTAAGTTCAGGATTTATGAAAAAGTAATTCACACATAAATATTTTAACCTGATCAATGTTTTATTGATTAATTAAAGGCGATTTAGAGGGTATAATCTCTAAATCGCCTTTTTTAATTAGTCTTGGCAAGAAAACGCCAAATTATAAACAGATGAACCAGTCACTTACGAGAAGTAAACTCCATCAATTCAAAAACTTCGAAGGCCTTGTCTTTGACGATTTTTTATCAAAGACACAAAAAGCAAGAGTTTTCTTGCTGGTTCTGATAAAAAAAACAATCCGCAATCTGCCCTTACTTTTTCGCTGGTATCAGATCATTTTTGATCAATGTTCCACCATCGAGTTTAAAGATTGACCCGGTGATCCATTCTGCCTTTTTACTGAGCAGGTAAAGGATCAGATCGGCCACTTCACCGGGTTCACCTATGCGCTCCAGGGGATAGCGGGCGGCAACTTTTTCTGCCATTTTATTGTAAGCATCTTCATCTTCCACGATGTTATTATCAAGGTGGATGTTGGTGCGGACAAAACCGGGATTTACCGAGTTGACCCGGATTTTATAGGGTGCCAGATCGCCGGCAAGAAATTCAGTAAGCATGTCCAGACCCGCTTTACTTACCGAGTAAGCAACACTGCTGCCAGGTCGCATGGAAGCAACAGAGGACACATTCACAATGGCGGCGCCATTGGCTGCTTTCAAAAGGTTTAGTAATGATTGTGTAAGCAGGTAAGGACCATTGAGATTCACATCCAGATTAAATTTCCACTGGTCATAGTCCACCATCTCAATGCCACCCTTTGTGAGCACTCCTGCAGCATGAACCAAACCGTGAATTCTGCCGTAATCTTTACCGATATATTCACTCAGCATTTCACAGTCATCTTTTTGGGTTACATCACCTGCTATGAATTTGATATTGGCCGGTTTAGGCTTAATCTCATCAATAGCACGCTTTATTTTGTCTGTACTTCTTGAAAAGGAGATCACATGATTTTCAGCATTCTTTGCCAGTTTTTCAATACATGATAATCCGATTCCTGAACTTCCGCCTGTAACAACATAGATTTTTTCCATATTCTTTTTGCTTTTCAGAATTTTTGCTGTTTGTCTTTATAAAAAGTTACGAATGCAATCGTTCGATCTGGATTTCTTTTGCTTTCAGGTATCAAATAAAGTGAAGTTTCTCAGAATCATTATGCCCTTACTCTTCTCTGTGCCGGAATGGTACCCTGACTGGGGTCATTCGCCAATCTTTCTGGGAGGAACCCATCGGGATATTTGGTAACATAATTGTCTCCAAACAGCCGGTTATGTACCTGGGTGTTCTTGTAGATTTCCCAGTCGCGCCTTCCGTAATGCCTGTAAAATAATGTAATAATGGAAGAGGTCAGCACAATGGTTGTGGAGTAAAGAATAGCGAGCCAAAGCATCATATTTTGCACATTGCCGGTAAAACTGAGCAGAATTACGGCAAACGCTACGGGTCCGTTTTGAATGCCTGTTTCCAGAGAAATTGCCCTTTGAAAAACAGGATAGACACCCCAGAACCGTGAAAACCAGAACCCGAAGAAGAAACCTGCCAAACCCAGCCCCACCGCTCCTGCATAAATATTCCAGGGAGTTTGGGCAAATAAAATAGCATGACGCGTAAAGGAGGTTGTAATCAAATAAAGAATTACGATGATGCCTACAAAACCAGCAGTATCTTCTGCTGTTTTTGCCCATACAGGTGATTTTCGTCTGAGTATCATTCCCAAAACAACAGGTAATAATACCAATACAAGGGAACTGATGATATTACCGGTAGGAATCATAAATTCAGTATTACCCTGAGAGGCAGATAGTTCAGCTACGAAAGACCGGGTATAAAATTCCAGGATCAGAGGCATCATAACCAGTGCAAGCATCGTTGAGGCAGTGGTCATGGAAATACTAAGAGCAACTGATCCTCGTGAAAAATATGTGAACATATTGGAGGTGGTGCCTCCGGGCAAACTTCCAACCAGAATCAGTGAAATGGCAAAAGCCGGATGCAATTGAAGTATAGTTGATAATCCCAGAGCTAATAGGGGCATCAGTCCGAACTGAGACAAAAAACCGATCAGTACACCCTTGGGACGTCTGCCCACTGCTTTAAAATCATCAACGGTCAAACTGGAACCCATACCCAGCATGATTACAAAAATCATGATGGCGAGTAAAATCTTATCATGATCGTATAAAAGTTGTGTGTTAAATTCCATTTTTTCCGTTTTTTTGGGGTGAACCATTGGTAAATAAATCTTTGATGATATGATCGTATTTTTTCAGGATCACATGCCGCTTTATTTTATGCAGATTCGTTAACTCATCGCCAACCTGTAACACCTCAGGCAGTATCCTGAAGTCTTTGATTTGCTCGTACCGTTTAAATCCGTTACTGGTTGAGGTGAGTTTTCTGATCTCATCTTTGAGGAGCTTCTGTGCTTCCGGATTGGCAATCAATTCGGCTGCTGTATTTATACTGTAACCCCTTGTTTTAAACTCATTGATCCCGGGAACGATCAGAGCGCTGAGGAATTTTTCATCCTGCCCCACGATCATGCATTGATCAATCAGCTGACTTTGTTGAAGTAGCATTTCAATAGGTTCAGGCTCTATATTTTCCCCGCTTGAAAGCACAATGGTAGACTTAAGCCGTCCCATAATTTTCAAATGATTGTTATGGGTAATGGCTCCCATATCGCCGGTTTTCAACCAGTCTCCCTCCATTACCTGAGATGTTAAGTGAGGTTCTTTAAAATATCCTTTCATCACCTGCGGCCCTTTTACCCATATTTCGCCTTTTCTTGATCTGCCCAAATCCGGAAGAGATTGATCCGGGAATAATACCTGACCAGTTTCCGGATCAACAATTTTTATATCGGTTTCTTTGATGGGTGGGCCAACTGTTCCTATCACCCTGTCTACCATTGACCGGGTGGATATAACCGGGCAGGTCTCGGTCATACCATATCCTTCCAGGATAGGTATACCTACATAATTGAAAAATTTGTCGATTTGCGGAGCAAGTGCTCCTCCTCCCGAGATGGTCATACGCAAGGCACCCCCGGCTCCTAAACGAACCCTTTCCAAAACAGCGGCATTAAAAAATCCATACCAGGGAAGAACAAGAACCCACCGGATCAGATGAAAGGGTAATATCGCCAGGTGTCTAAACCAGCTGTGGGGCTTCATTTTAAGGTAGCTATTCGTGATAAACCAGGTTGATTCCTTGTATTGTCTGGCAAGAAAATATCCGATATGGAAAAGTATCTGACGAACAGGATGCGATGCTTTTACACCTTTTATGATACGTTCGTATAGTTTTTCCCATAATCTTGGCGCAGAAGCCATAAAGGTGGGCTCCACATTTCTCATATCCTCAGCCAAAGTTTGAATGGAAGAATAAAAAGTACAGCCACCAAAACTGATGGTATACATTTCAATAACACGTTCAAAAATATGCCAGATGGGCAAAACCGATAGCATACGGTCGGTGCAGTCGTGAATGCCTGGCAGGTTGCGAACCTGCGACATCATGTTGGCATGGGTGAGCATTACACCTTTAGGGATACCGGTAGTTCCTGAAGTATAAATAAGGGTAAAAAGGTCGTCGGGACGAATGTTCTCCATTCTTGCTTCTGCTCTGCGGTCTCCTTGCTCCCTTAATTGGCGGCCTGTTTCCAGAACCTGACTTAGTTTTAAAACACCTGGTGCGGGAGTAGCTTTATCATCCATCAGGATTACCTGCCGCAATCGCGGAAAATGACTTTTGAGATCAAGAATTCTGTTTTGCAAAGCCTCGGTCTCGGCAAATGCAACTTCTATTTCTGCATGGTGGATAATGTAGGAAAGTTCTGCATCCGAAACATCCCTGCCACGCGGAACATCTGCAGCACCCGATATTTGCACAGCATAATCTGCCAGAATCCATTCCATCCGGTTATCGCCAAACAAACCTACGTGCTCACGCGACTTTACACCCAGTTCAATCAATCCTGTAGCCAGTTCCAAACCCATACGATATAACTCACCGTACGAAACAGGATCCCATTTCAATGCACTTCTTCTTGTAGCAAACGCCGGAAGACCATCAAATCTTTCCGCTGCCTTTCTGTAAAGCATTGCCAGGTTATCGGCCCTTAATCGTTTGTTCATAGGTAGTTTAATTTAATTTCAATCCTATTCAATTACTATTTATTCAAAACAACATCATTCGATTGCGGTTTTCTGACGGTAAAATGTATAAACATCCTGTTATGATTATGATTCTTGTAACAAACTATCATACAATGAATATTTAGTAGTTAAACAATCTAATCATATCCTGTAATCATCTGTTTTTTCTTTCTGTTATCATTGATTTTGTTTAAACGAATCTGTTTGTATTTTTTGAAAAATTGATCTTTATGTTTACTTTTATGTATGGATAGAAAAATCTATAAAATTATATTAAACAAATGTATAAACAAATTTTGCGATTAAATAAACATTAAGAACATAAAAAATGTAAAAATGTTTATTTAATTTTTCTATCTTTTTCTGTTCAGTATTACCGGTTCATTCTAACACAAGTTTGTGATTATTCGTCTTTCTTTAATTTGTGGTGTTCTGTGGTTTTCTGTCAGGTGTGCTTTTATACAAGAAAATGCTGATCGGATTATTCTTCAATTTACAGGTGTAATTCCAGATTATAAATCCGGTTCCTGCTAATATAGTTGACAGAGTGACTGATTTTCAAAAATCATAAACAGAATGTTTAAATCCTGAATCCATTTCTTTTGGGATTTGCTCCGTCTCTTTGATAATTTTATTATTGCTATAATTCTACAATTCATGAAATTGATTTTGTTTCCATTTATCTTATTCTACAAACCAACACAAAACAAACGATGTACTTAATGAAAAAGAAAATCACATGGGTAGTACTCTTGCTATTCACACAATATGTTCATTCGCAGGTAAAAACACCTCTTCAGGTAACTGATATTTTTGATCTGGAATACATATCTGAACCCCGGATTTCGCCCGATGGAAGCAAAATCATTTACGTGAGAAATTTCAAGGATATAAAAACAGATCAATATTTGTCTAATCTTTGGATCATTAACGCTGATGGGTCTGAAAACCGTCCGCTTACCACGGGTATGCAGCGCGACCATCAACCCCGATGGTCACCTGATGGGACTATGATCACATTTAAATCGAATATGCAGGATAACAAAGAAAAACTTTTTCTGATGTGGATGGATAGCCGACAATATACAGCACTTACTCACTCAACCCCGGCTCCGGGAGAAGTGTCCTGGTCTTACGACAATACCAAACTTGCCTTTACCCGGTTTGTACCTGAAAAAGATAAAAACCAGCTCCGGTTACCTAAACCGCCATCAGGTGCCAAATGGAGTGAACCACCTGTTTTTATTGACGAACTCATTTATCGCTCCGATGGTCAGGGATATCTGCCACAGGGTGAAAACCAGATTTTTGTGATGGGCATTGATGGTGGTTCACCAGTAAAGATTACTCATAGTGGTGCAGATTATATGCCTGCAAGGTTAAATATCAAAGGCAAACCCGAATGGTCTTTGGATGGTCAGGCATTGTATTTTTCAGCAAACCTGAAAGAAGATTACATATACCATCCCCGCGAATCGGAAATATATCGCTTTGATCTTCAAAAAGATTCGGTTACCCAACTTACCCAAAGAAATGGACCCGATCTGAACCCATCCCTTGCTCCTAACGGCAAATGGATTGCTTATACAGGTTTTGATGATCAAATCAAAGGACACCAAATCACCAATCTGTATGTAATGAACAGTGACGGTTCCGGCAAAAAAAACCTGACCCCGGATTTTGACAGAAGCATTTCAAGAATCCTCTGGAGTTCGGATAGTAAACATATTTATTTTATGTTTCATGATGAGGGGACAACCAAAACGGGCAGGATAGATTTGGATGGGAATATAGAAAGCATGGCGGAAAGCCTGGGTGGGTTGATAAACAGCAGACCTTACAGCTCGGGTGATTTCACATTGGCAAAAAACGGATCTATGGCTTATACGCTGGGTAGTCCTTATCATCCGGCAGACCTGGCAATATTCGAAAACGGAAGATCAAAAAGACTTACCCATCTCAACGACGATCTTTTCTCGTACCGGAAATTGGGTA
>CAYPFV010000138.1:0-9023 GCA_964410015.1 uncultured Bacteroidales bacterium | reverse complement strand
AGGAGAAAATAGAAGAGGCTGCCCGCAAAGCGTATGCTGATATTTTCATCCATGATCTACCCGAAGGGTTTGAAACCCTTGTGGGTGATCGGGGTGTAAGGCTTTCCGGTGGGCAACGCCAACGACTTTTCATTGCACGCGAACTTTTCAAAAACCCAAAACTGTTGATCCTTGATGAAGCTACCTCGGCATTGGATACCGAATCTGAAAGATATATCCAGAATGGAATTGATGAATTAAAAGGATCCATGACAGTGGTGATTATTGCCCATCGACTCTCCACCATTAAAAATGCTGATATCATTTATGTGATGGACCATGGCAGGATCATTGAAAGTGGATCCTACGAAGAACTTACAAATAGGGATGAAGGACGGTTCAGGAAAATGGTAAGCATACAACAAATCTGAAAATAGATACTTTTTTACTTTATGAGCGTTCTTTTTTTTAGCCAACATGCAGCGCTTTATGGAGCAAATCAATCGTTACTTACTATTGTAAAAGGTTTAAAAAAAAGAAACATTGATTCAGTAGTAATCACTTCAAAGGAAGGGCCATTAAACCGGGTATTGCGAGAAAATCATATAAAAACCTTTGTTTTACCATTTGAAGCATGGATTTACAGAAGCAATGAAAAATATTACGTGAAAAGAGTAAAAAACAAAATCACTACATCGATAAAAAACATTATTGCCAATAAAAAATTAACTGGTAAGATAGAAGAAATAATTAAAAACAACGACATTAAACTCATATACTCCAATTCGACCATTAGCAATATCGGTTATTTTGTATCCCGAAAATATAAACTTCCACACATCTGGCACCTTAGAGAGTTTGTTGATCTGGATTTCGGATTTCACTGGAGGTTCGGAAAGACGATCAGCAGATGGATCATCAATACCGCTGATACAGTAATTGCAGTTTCAAATTCTGTAAAAAAACATCACCTACCTCATAGAAAAATTGGGGTACATACTCAGGTTATTTATGACGGAGTGGTGAGAAAGAATCATTTCTGTGATGTTAAAAAATTAGAAGATATTGAAAAGAAAGACAAACAAATGTTTGTTTTTGCCTTGATAGGAAGCATTAGTCCTGCTAAGGGGCAATTAGAGGCTATTAATGCTTTGCATGAAGTTCACAAGACCCATAAAAACGTAAGGCTTGTTCTTATGGGTAAAGGAAATCCAACAGAACTAATGAAAAGAGCCGCAGATTTAAGTATTTCTCATTGTGTTGGTTTTTATGGGCACGTTCAAAACATATATGATCATTTTCATGAAATTGACGCTGTATTGGTATGTTCTCGGCATGAAGGTTTTGGGATGGTTACCGTTGAAGCTATGGCAGCCAAAAAACCTGTAATTGCACGCAATACAGGTGGGCCTGGTGAAGTAATTAGACATGGTGAAACTGGCTTATTGTATAAGGGTGGTTATACCGAACTTGCCAATGAGATGATTAAACTAATAGATGATACTAAGCTTAGAGAGAAAATAGCAATAACAGGATTTGAAGAAGCAAAAAAATTTACCAAAGAAGAATTTTCCGATAAGATTAAGGAAATTATAAGCGACTATTTGAATGTCCAAAAATAGACGGCCTTATTTGTTCTAAATATGTAATTCAATATCATTAGCAAATTATTTGAAACTTTGCAAACCCAGCTTATCGACCTTCCCAAAATAACCGACCCCCGCGGCAACCTCACGTTTATTGAGCAGGAAGAACACGTACCTTTTCAGATAAAACGGGTGTATTGGATTTACGATGTACCAGGTGGACAGATAAGAGGAGGACATGCTTTTAAAGAACAGGAAGAGTTGGTGGTAGCACTGTCTGGTAGTTTTGATGTGGTGGTAAATGATGGACAGGAAGAAAAAAGATACCATCTGAATCGTTCCTATAACGGGTTGTACATCCCCAACATGCTGTGGAGGCATATGGATAATTTTAGTACCAATTCGGTTGCCCTGGTTTTGTCTTCCACTTTTTTTCATGAAGATGACTATATACGTGATTTTGAACTGTATCAAAAAATGACTAGATAAGTGAGCCGACCCAAAACGATATACGATTGCAGCATTATGCAATTACCCAAGGTACATAATCCCGCAGGAAACATTACTGCCATTGAAAACCAAATAACTGCCCCTTTTGATATTGAACGGGTATATTATTTATACGACGTTCCGGGTGGTGCTGACCGTGGAGGACATGCGCATAAAGAGTTACAACAGTTTGTCATTGCAGTGAGTGGCGCATTTGATATCATGCTGGATGATGGAGTGAATAAAAAAATAGTGCATTTAGACCGCCCATTTATTGGGTTACATATAGTACCTGGTATTTGGAGAGAATTACTCAATTTTTCTTCGGGAGCAATTTGCTTAGTACTCGCTTCTCATATTTATGATGCACAGGACTACATCAGGGAATATGAAGAATTTATAACCTTTAAGAATTGAGACACCCCACGGCAGACATACAAAGCAAAAATATTGGGGAGGGCACAAATATTTGGCAGTTTTGTGTTGTACTTCCTGGTGCGGTAATCGGCGACAATTGCAATTTTAACTGCCATGTATTTATTGAAAATGATGTGGTGATTGGTAACAACGTAACCATCAAACCTGGGGTACAGATATGGGATGGTTTGCGTATTGAAGATGATGTGTTTATTGGCCCAAATGTTACCTTTACCAACGATCTGCTTCCACGATCAAAGCAATATCCTGAAAAATTTGCTAAAACTTTAATAAAAAAGGGAGCCAGTATAGGTGCCAATGCCACCATCCTTGCTGGTATAGAGATTGGTGAATATGCCATGATTGGAGCCGGGAGTGTTTTAACCCGATCCGTTGAATCATTTACATTATGGTATGGCAACCCGGCAAAGCATAGAGGCTATGTTACAAAAGCGGGAAAGGTGTTGTCTTTGGATTTGAAGGATAAGGATGGGAATGAGTATGAATGGGTTGATGGGGCACCTGTGGTGCGAATTTAGAACACAGATGACACAGATTAGACTGATTTACACAGAAAAAAAAATCAGTCACCATCTGTTAAAATCGTGTTATCAGTGTTCTAATCTCATCCAAAATAAAAAGTAAAACCAATAACTTTACACAATAAGCAAAACTATAACGCTATGCTACTCGAAATAAGAAAACAAGGAAATAAGCATGTTATCCTTAATTTACCGGATGATTTGCCCGATAGATTTACCATAAAGGTAAATGAGAAACAAATGCCCAGGAGAAGAAACAAGAAAACAGAATTAAAAAATGAAGAAGTAACATCAATAAGACAAAAGTATCCCGAATTGAGATTGCTTGATGAAATGCTTACCGGGATAACTGTTAATGAAAGTGATGAAGAACTATTAGAAGAATATTACACACAAAGAGCAAAGGATGAAGGTATTATTTGATATAAACATTGTCCTGGATCTCGCAATTGAAGAAAGGAGTTTTAATTATCCTGAGTCTGTAAAAGCATACGAATGGTTACGGGAAAACAATAGTGAAATATTCATTGCGGCATCTGCAATACCTACTATTGATTATTTGTTAACCATTGCATTAAAAAAGAGTGAAGAAGAAAGTAAAAAAGTGCCTGATCGGAAAAAGTTCCTTAAAGCTGTTTATTCGCTTTATAAGATTGCTAAAACACCGGCTTACGCAGAGATGAATCTTGTTGATACAGAAGATTCTCTAATAGTGGAATCTGCAAAGTCGTATGGTAATGATATGATTGTTATTTCAAGGGACAAAAAGATCAAAACAAGGTATCCTAACATGGTTTTAACACCGGGTGAGCTTTTGCACGAAGTAACGAATAAAAAAACACCGCAGACTGTTTCTTTTCTTCCACTAAAACAAATAAACGACGCTCACCAACCCAATCTTGACAAAGCCGTTGATCGTGTTCTGTCTTCCGGCTGGTACCTCCTCGGCAACGAAGTAAAAGCCTTTGAGCAGGAGTATGCCGAATTTATTGGCACCAAACACTGCATCGGAGTAGGCAATGGACTGGATGCCTTGCGCCTGATCCTGCGCGCATACATAGAAATGGGCATCATGCAGGAAGGGGACGAGATCATCGTCCCCGCCAATACCTACATCGCATCGATACTGGCGATCACGGAAAACAGACTAACCCCGGTTTTAGTAGAACCCGACATCAACACCTACAACATCGACCCGTTCAAAATAGAAGAAGCCATCACCCCCCGCACTAAAGGGATCATGATTGTACACCTGTACGGCCTATGCGCCATGCACCCCGAAATACAACGCATCGTTGACAAATACGATTTAAAATTAATTGAGGATAATGCCCAGGCGGTGGGGGCATATTATATACCGGAAATCGTGGCAGCGCCTGTTGCCGTAGGGACAGGGCATGCCCTGTCCCTACAACTGACCCTGTCCCTACAAAATCCCCAACGCACCGGTTCCCTCGGCCACGCCGCCGGCCATTCCTTCTACCCCGGTAAAAACCTCGGCGCCCTCGGCGACGCAGGCGCCGTAACCACCAATGACGACCAATTGGCCGAAACCATAAGAGCTCTTGCCAATTATGGCAGCAAACAAAAATACATCAACGAATACCAGGGCATCAACAGCCGCTTAGACGAAATACAGGCCGCCTTCCTCCGCGAAAAACTAAAACACATCGACCACGAAAATCAACGCCGCCGCGAAATTGCCCAATATTACATCCAAAACATCAAAAACCCAAACATAATCCTCCCAACCCTCAACAACGAACAACGAATCTCGTCTGAGGCCGAGACACGGCAACAAACAACGAACAATGAACAGCAAACAGAAAATTCTAAACTCTTAACTCTAAACCCTGAACTCTCTCACGTTTGGCACCTCTTCATCATCCGCACCACCCATCGTGATGCATTAATGAAATACCTGACTGATAATGGTATTCAAACATTAATCCATTATCCTGTTCCGCCACATAAACAGGAGGCATTCAAGGGATGGAATCCATTGACTTGGCCCATTACAGAAAAGATACACGCGGAGGTATTGAGTTTACCAATGAGCCCTGTTTTAACAAAAAGAGAAACCAACCAAATTATTGAACATGTAAACAATTTCAATTGCTAAGATGGGGAAAATTTATGTCCATATTGGTTTGCCCAAAACTGCCACTACAAGTTTGCAAAAAGATTTCTTTGAAAAACTTCCTTCGAAGAGATTTATTTATTTGGGTGTTTTGCAATCCAGGAAAGAAAGAATACAGCATACAGAGTTTAAAAAATTTTCTTATTTTTTGAATTCTCATAAAGGAGCCGATGATATTAAAGACATATTTACTTCTATTATTAACAAAGGAAAAGATATTGTTATTTCAGAAGAAATGATTGTGGTCGGTGATTGGCGACAAAAAATAAAAAACTTAAAAGAAATATTAAAAGGTTTTGATTACCATATATTAATTACAATTAGAAATCCCTTAGATGGGGTACTATCATATTATTATGAATTAAATCATGTATTCACTCAGAAGTATACATCTTTTTCTGATGCCGCATTAATTGATGACTCAATGAAAATCTTCCACTACAATATATTTTTTGATTACATGTTTGATGTTTTCGAATCAGAAAGAGTGCATGTATATGCAATGGAAAAAATTGTGAAGGAGGACTTAAGCTCATTATTAGAATTATTTGACATCAAGAATTCAAAGTTCAATATTAGAAATCGAAACATAAGCAAAAAAAATGATGATAAAATTGTAAAGTTTCGCAAAGAAAGAAAACCAGACACTCTGAATGTAAAAAAATATAAAGAAAGTAAGGTTTACTTATTTTTTAAAAACTCATTCCTGAGAAATATGATTCGCAATTTCATCCTATTTATAAATAGACCAAGAGTAGTAATAAAAAAAGACTTTATAAACAAGCCTGACAATACTGAACTGAAAATAGTAAAAGATGAACTGGTAGAAGGCATAATATACGTCAATAATAAATTCTCCATCAACTATTTTTAGGGTTTATCAATATTTAACTTAGAGCAAATCATTGGCAAATTATAACAAAAACTGGCTCACTTTTGAACAATTCAAAGAGAAGTTTCAAATAGTACCTGTTGAGGAATACCCAAACAAAGTGCTGAAGGCAATTCCAGAGCCCAAAGTTTCTGTCCATATCATTACCTATCAGCATGTAAATTACATCCGCCAGGCCATAGATAGTGTGCTGATGCAACAAACTGATTTCCCTTTCGAAATCATCATTAGCGATGATGAATCTACAGATGGTACCCGGGAAATATGTATGGAATATGCGGAGAAATATCCGGAAAAGATCCGGTTGCTTTTGCATCAGAGGGAGAACAATATTAAAATATTTGGCAAGCCTTCCCATTTATACCAGTACGCATACAATTTATTTCAGTTAAGGGGTGAATACATCGCAGGTTTATCAGGTGATGATTTATGGTGTGACAAAAATAAGTTACAATTGCAATTTGATATGTTATCCAGTAATGTCAACTATTCGTTATGCTTTACTGATTATATTGTTATTGGATCAAATTCTGATGTAATCAATTTCAACCCTCTTAAGGAAGAAGACAAAAAGGGTTTGACATTGTATGACTTGTTAAGTGAGATCAGGATGCCACAGACACAAACAGTTATGTACAGGAAATCCGAACTTTTAAATAAACTCCCAGATGTTTTTTTACAAAGCCTCAATGAAGATAAGTTCTTATTCACTCTCTGTTTAAAAAAAGGAGATGCTGCTTACCTGGATTTTAAAAGTGCCAAGTACAGAAAACATACAGATGGCATTAACTCTATGATAGAATATCATAGAAAACTATTGAATGCCTTAAAAACAAACTTAAATATTCAGACAATTTTAAAAGGAAAAGAAGAAAAAAGGGCACATAGAAAGCATATAAAAAAGCAATTTCTTGATTTGTTTTTTATATATCTTCAGAAACATATGTACAAAGATTTTCTTCTCCTGAATGTGCGTTTAATAAGGCACTCGTTGTTGTTATTTTTTTATGCATATTACAAGCTCATCAAATCCAGGATAAAGAATTTAATCAAATAACATAGCAGGTTGTTTTATTTAATGACATCCTTATGAAACCTTTAACAATAGAAATAAACAACCACAGCAAGAACAACCGGGGTGATGAGCTTATGGCAATTGCTATGATTGAAAAACTGAGGGAGCTACATCCGGAGGCGCGCCTTGTGGGCAACTATAATATTGATCCAGGGAAGCGCCTGGCCAATGGACTTTATGTTACCAACGAAATACCTGGCAGGCCGGGGCACTTTCCCTCGCGAAAAGCTAAAAACCAACGACCAGTAGAACCAACGCTGCAGAGAAATCACTCAATACTACAACGAAAACATCAAAAACCCAAACCAAATACACCCAACGCTCAACAACGGACAACAAACACTTTTCCACATATGACATCTCTTCATAATCCGTACACCCGCCTGGGATGCATTGCAGATTTACCTTACTGATCAGGGAAAATCCTGTCCCTGTTTCATTACCACTTTCCTCCACACCAACAAAAATCCTAAACAGATTGGAACGAATTGAGTTTTCCTATTACAGAAAAAATACATCACGAAGTATTGAGTTAACCCATTTGTCCGGTGATGAGTGGCCAAGAGATTAAAAAAACAGCTACAACGGTAAACTCTTTTAAATGAAACATGGAAAAATTAAAAGACTACAAAAAAAATTGGCTCACCTTTGAGCAATTCAAAGAAAAATATCAAAAGGTTCCTGTTGCAGAATACCCCAACAGTGTTTTAAAAGATGTACCTAACCCCAAAGTTTCTGTCCATATCATTACCTATCAGCATGCCAATTACATCCGCCAGGCCATTGACAGTGTGCTGATGCAACAAACAGACTTCCCCTTTGAAATTATCATTGGCGATGATGAATCTACTGATGGTACCCGTGAAATTTGTATTGAATACGCTGAGCAATATCCGGATAAAATCAGGTTGTTTTTGCATAGAAGAGAGAATAATATAAAGATAATGGGGAGACCTTCTCATATTTTCCAATATGCTTTTAATTCCTATAATTTAAGAGGAGTCTATGTAGCATGTGTATCCGGAGATGATTATTGGTCTGATGAGTTAAAGCTGCAAAAACAGAATAGTTTCATGGTAAAGAATGATACTTATTCTTATTGTTTTCATTCTTGGTCTAAACGCAGTTTAGAAAAAAAACCCGAAATAGAAAGCTCCTGCAGAGTGCTTACAATGATGCATAGAAATGTATTTGACAAACTACCCGATGAATTTTTTAAAACTATACAAGAAGATAGATTTTTATATCACATATTGAGATTAGAGGGTGAAAAAGGTTTTGTTGAGAACATCAGGCCTGCTTATTATCGTGAACATAGTGGAGGTTTATGGAGCCAATCCAAACAAATCTATAGGTATACACAATCTTTAAATACGTCAATTCAATTGCTTAATGCTTTCAAAGGGACTCCTCTGGAAAGAAATCTAAACCAGAAGATTATTGGTAGATCAACTGATATATTATTATTCGAATTTTCTAAGAAGCGCTCTTTTAAGCCAATCAGAACCTATTTTAAAAATATATCAAATGCATCAAATAAGTGGAAGTTTTTTTGGGTATTGTCCTCAATATCCAATAAGTTATTGGACTTGATTGTAAAAAAAATCAAACATTGAAATGAAAATTGTAAGAACTCTTCAATCCAAAGCATTTGTTGGCAAAAACAAAAAAGAGAAATTTGATTCAATAGATTCAGATATTTGTGATTTTCCCAACTTTAGAAGTTTTACAAAGAATGAAACAAGGGTATTTTTATTAGGAAATTTGTTAGGCATAAGTGAAGTGGAAAACCTTTTATCTTATTCAGATTGCAAAATAATCTCGGATCATGTATTGAATGCAAATGGCTCCTTTTCAATTATTATTGAAAAAAAAGACAGATTAATTGCAATTACAGACGCAG
>CAYPFV010000137.1:0-9114 GCA_964410015.1 uncultured Bacteroidales bacterium | reverse complement strand
ATTAGTTATGAACAATAAATGCCGATTTCAGAATTTAGTCGGATAACAGTGAAAAAATATAATTTATGGAAGATGCCACGGCTTTTCAGATTAAAATTGACAATTATGCACTGGCAGTATTCATAGGGTATCTGATTTTGATCGTGATTGTAGGAATACTTGCAGCACGTTTTTCTTCGCGGGGTATCAGTAATTTTTTTATCGGCGGCAGAAAAATGAACATGATCGTGGTGGCATTATCCTCGGTGGTGAGTGGACGTAGTGCCTGGTTGTTGCTGGGCTTTACCGGTATGGCCTATACCATGGGTCTGTCAGCCCTGTGGGCTGCAGCAGGATATATTATTGCTGAGTTGCTGCTTTTTCTCTACTTTGCTCCACGTATCCGAAATTTCAGTGAACAATACGATTGCATAACAATCCCCGATTTTTTTGAATCCCGTTTTCAGGATAAAACCGGAAAACTGCGCATACTTGTATCAACAATCATCGTGTTGTTTATGCTCGCCTACGTATCAGCACAATTTGTTGCAGGCGGCAAAACCTTCAGTGCAGGTTTTCAAATCAATCAAAATCAAGGACTGATACTTACGGCATCTATTATTTTGTTCTATACGATTGTGGGAGGTTTTTTGGCTGTAAGCGTTACCGATACAATTCAGGGTTTTATCATGATCATTTCCCTGGTTGTACTTCCTGTTCTTGTCATTGCTCATTTGGGTGGTTTGTCTGAATTTTATGCCCAGGCATCATCCATCTCCAACACTAAGGGTAGCTTCACCAACCTTTTTGCCATCAGTGCAGGTGCGCTCATCGGCTTTCTGGGAATAGGATTGGGCTCTGTTGGAAACCCACACATTATATCACGCTATATGTCAATCAAAGAGCCTGGAAAACTAAAACAGGTGGCCATTGTGGGAACTGCATCTAACATCATAATGGCGCTGGGAGCTCTGACCACAGGAATGGCAGGACGAATTTATTTTCCTGATATTTCCATATTACCAGGATCAGATGCCGAAAACCTCTACCCTTCACTGGCAGCAGAACATCTGCACCCGCTAATGTTTGGTGTTGTGATCGCCTCTATCTTCGCAGCGATCATGTCAACGGCAGATTCTCAACTCCTGGTTGCTGCCTCTGCTCTGGCAAGAGATATTTATGAAAAAAGTATTTTCAGACATAAAAACGTACCCCAGAAAAAACTGGTCTTCATAAGCCGGATATTGGTTCTGTTGCTTGTTGCTGCTGCTCTTGTGCTCGCATTCATAGCAGAGCAGCTGGTTTTTTGGCTGGTCCTATTTGCCTGGGCAGGGCTTGGCGCCTCGCTGGGTCCAACATCCGTTTTAGCGCTTTTCTGGAAAAAAACAACAATGACCGGCGTTATTGCCGGAATCATGACAGGAGCTATCACAGTTATCATCTGGAATCAAACTGAATTCCTGAAAGAAACCCTTTACGAATTGGTTCCAGCATTTATTATTTCCTTTTTTGTAACTTTAGGGGTAAGTAAAATAACTGCAAAAAAAAATTGAAAACCAACTAATTCCCACATTTACTAACAATAAACAAATACAGAAAAATGATGAAAAAACTATTGATAATTTTTTTCTTTGCTCCTTTTATGGGTTGTCAAATGGCTAATCAGCAAGAAGGTTATAAGCTCAAAGGAAATTTGGAAGGGGCCTCAGATCAATGGGTATATCTGCAAGACCGAATTAGTGGACAAATGGTAACAATCGATTCAGCTTTTATTGAGCAACAGTCATTTACTATGACTGGTATGCAGGAAAACCCCGAAATGTTTTACCTGAGCTTTGAGGAAATAGCCGGAAGATTCCCCTTGTTTCTTGAAAATGCTGACATCACCATCACAATCAATGCCGAAGAACCTTCAGATTTTAATGTCGAAGGTTCATCTTCTCATGATATTTACACAGAAAGTAACAAATTACGTGAACCTTATAATGAGAAACTTCGTGCCTTACAACAAGAGATGATCTCGGCAGAAGTCACCGGTGATGATGATCTTATGAAGGAATTAAACCAAAAAGTTATAGACACAGAACAGCAACTCAGAAAAGAGACCGAAGGTTTTTTGGCAAATCATTCAAATAAATCCGTTGGTGCTTTCATTGCCATGCGCACACTAACCCATGGGCTCGATTATGAAGAAATGAAAGAAGTACTCAATATTTTTGACCCATCACTGGCAGGAACCCGCTATTACGATGATCTGAGCGAACGTGTTGACAAACTTGAAAAAGTTGCTGTAGGAAACCCTGCTGTGGATTTTACATCTGTAACCCCTGAAGGAGAGCAACTTTCACTGTCAGATTTCAGAGGTAAATATGTTCTGATCAATTTCTGGGCCTCATGGTGCCCCTATTGCCGCGAAGAAAACCCACATCTGGTCAATACTTATAATGCTTTGCAGACAGATAATTTTGAAATACTCAGTGTTTCTCTGGATCGGGAAAAGCAAGCTTGGGAGAAAGGAATAGCAGAAGACAAAATGCCTTGGCCTCAGGTAAGCGATCTGAAAGGATGGAACAATGATGCTGCCGATTTGTACGTGATCAGAAGCATCCCACAAAATGTGCTGATCAGCCCTGATGGTACTATTATTGACCGTAATTTGGATCATGTGGAATTAGAAACACGTCTGCAGCAATTACTTGAAAATCCTGCCTGATACCATTTCATTATCAGTAAAAAACCGCGCTTTTTATACTGAGAGCGTGGTTTTTTGCAGGTGGGGTATCCCATTTATTTTTAAGGGTTAATCTTTTCAAAAAACATATTTGAACTGAAAGATCACATGATTATTAGTCACCGGGTCAAGTGTTGAAACCGCTTTATAATTCTCATCAAAATCAAAGGTATAAACAGCACTATAAAATGAATATTCTAATGCTGCTGAAAACTTTTGAAACGCATAAACAATGCGGGGTGAAATCCTGAAAAGTGCATGAAGTTCATCAAACCGGGAATACCCTGGTATTTTAAGGTATGGGTCAGTTGATCCAAGATTTTCGGTATAACCGGCAAATATGCCATAATTCAAATCATTGTGCTGGTAATCCATATCCACCCAGGTAGAAAAAGTACACAGGTTAGCATAATCATAATCAGCATCCCAGTCGAAGGGGTTTTCGGTAGAGTTAGTGCCTTTAGCACCATATCCGCCAATCATAATGAAGTGAGAAAAATTTTCACCATATAGTCCTTGTAATTTAAAAATAAAATTTTGAATCTTAACTCTTGTAAAAGCCTGCAGGTTATAAGAACCAATGGTTTTGGATGTTGCTATTCCGGCGTTTGTAGAATCTCTTGGCGACAGGAATTTATACCCTGCTGTTGCACCCAGTAAAAAATTGCCTTTATCAAACCGGAGTTGAATCTGGGAATCGGGTAATCCAGAATTACGCTGGGCATCAGAAGGTCCGGGAGTATTGTGGTATCCATGAATAAGAAGAGATAATGATCCGGATAATGACTGACTCAAATTATGCGAAATTCGAATCTGGGGTGAGCGGTTTAAAGGATGAAAGGGAACAGCTGCAGCAAAAGATATATTAGCCGGGAAACAATCCATAACAAATGTGGGATGAAATGCATTACCTGCAAGCAATCCGGTATTTTCCCATTTTAACTCCAGGTAAGCAAGTCTCAAACGCAATAGCCGCGAGGATGACTGATCAATGCCAAAAAAATCAGCTTCAAGAATGGCTTTGAGTTTAGCTCCCCATACCTCGGGACCATCAACCCGGAAACCAAACCGGGATTGCAAGGACAGCATATTAAGTTTATTTCTTTTATTTATATCTGCTCCATTGTCATCAAATACAGGTTTTTTGGGGAAAAGATACATTTCTCCGTCTCGTGTTTCCACCGAACGGTATGTATCAAATATTGCCTCATAACTAACAAATCCATAGGGTGTTACTTCATAATCACCTGTTTGTGAACTAACAGAACCAACACCAGATGAAAGTATAATAATAAGCAACAAAATGCGATTCATCTATTTTATTTAAAAAATAATTTATACTAATTGAGAAAAATGACTCATTTTAAAAAAAACAATATATGCAACAGAACCTAACCAATTGAGGAATACCAAGAAATAAACCAGAATATTAAAGGTCAACTCCGACAAGTAATGGGGTGATTTTGAACTGCAAAATTATAATAAAACATATTTCTTTTGTTCATGATTTTTGAATTGTTTCAGCAATACCAGGAGAAAAAAGAAGTAAAACTTTTGTAAAATCAAAAAAACCACACATTTAATCGCAAAAAATAGTCGCTTAATTGAATATTTATTTCGATATACAGACAAAAGCAAGCGAATATAACAGAACCGTTTTTAAATATATCCATCGAAATTTCTGGAATTTTATTCACAGTACCCTAAACTAAATTGATTTATCGCCGATAAAAATTAAATAAATTTCTTCAATAAAGTTTTGGAGTATTGCAATATTCCTTATCTTTGCAACTAAATTCCTTCGAAAAACAATTTCTTTGATTTTCTATTATTAAACCAAATTTCCTTTGTCAACCAAAAAAATCTGAAACTGCAATTCATATTTATCAGGAATTGCTTTTCTTGGGTAGAATTGTGCTCATCTAAATTCAAATCCCAGTTGTATTCCATTTTTATATTGTTTGAATTATCAGAAGTCAGATTGAAATCTGTATATAAGCATTATTAATCAAATGATTATAAAAAACAAACGTCATTAATAACAAAAAATCGTAACTAACTTTAATTTTTACAATTCATGTACGATATTGTATCCCTTAACAGCAAACTGCTCACCGAATTAAAAGAGATCGCCCGATCTTTAGACATCAAAAAAATAGATTCTTATAAAAAGCAGGAGCTTATATATAAGATATTGGATTTGCAAGCGATAAAACCAAACTCAAATCCAGACAAGGAGGAAAAAGCGGAGAAAAAAACAAGCCGGCCCAGAAAAAGAATTCCCTTATCTTCTTCAAAAGAAAAACAGGAAAAACAAACAGGAAAGTCTGGCAAAGAAAGTAAAACTGCCGATATAATTTCTGATGCAAGACAATCTATCAAAGAATCTTCCGTTGATGCACCTAAAGGAAAAACCGGAGATGAAACCGGCAGATCAAAACCAGATCATGGTGAGTTTCAATCCTCTCCCGGAGAAAATGATGTTGAAAATAGTCATGAATCTATAAAATTCCCTTTCATTCATAAAGATATTAAAGATGCTGAAAAACATCTTCCTATAAAACCGGAATACAGGGACTATACCACTTCTGACAAATATCCAATAAACAAGGATATCAAAGATCCGATTGAGTCAACAAGAAGCAGCATCAGGGAACCAATCAGCAACAGGGAAACAATCAGCAACAGAGAAACAAGCAACAGAGAAAGTAACTCTGCGAGCAATAGTTTTAAAAGCAGTCATTCAACCAATCAGATCAAATCACAACCCATCAAAGAACATAATCAGAAACCTCGTTCTCAGGAAAATAAAGGTAAAGAACCCACCTATGAATTTGATGGCATCATTACAGCAGAAGGTGTTTTAGAAATTATGTCTGACGGATATGGTTTTCTTCGTTCATCAGACTATAATTACCTCAATTCTCCCGACGATATTTATGTATCGCAAAGCCAAATCAAACTTTTTGGTTTGAAAACAGGTGATACAGTCAGCGGTGGTATCAGACCTCCTAAAGAGAATGAAAAATATTTCCCATTGATCAAAGTAGAGAAAATCAACGGACGTGATCCGGCAGAAGTGCGCGATCGGGTGCCATTTGATTTTTTAACACCTTTGTTTCCACAAGAAAAATTTGCCTTAACCGGTCATAAGCAAGCCAATGTTTCCTCCAGAATTATTGATATGTTTGCACCGATAGGTAAAGGACAAAGGGGTTTGATTGTTGCACAACCCAAAACAGGTAAAACCATCCTGTTGCAGGATGTTGCCAATGCCATAGCGGCCAATCACCCAGAGGTGTTTTTGATTGTACTGCTTATTGATGAAAGACCCGAAGAGGTTACAGAAATGGCACGAAATGTAAAAGCAGAAGTTATATCTTCTACGTTCGATGAACCTGCCGACAGACACGTAAAAGTAGCCAACATAGCCCTGGAAAAAGCCAAAAGAATGGTTGAATGCGGTCATGATGTAGTCATTTTGCTCGACTCAATAACTCGTTTGGCACGTGCTTTCAACACCGTTGCTCCTGCATCGGGTAAGGTTTTATCGGGTGGTGTGGATGCAAATGCATTGCATAAGCCGAAAAGATTTTTTGGTGCAGCAAGAAATATTGAAGAGGGAGGCTCGTTATCCATCATAGCAACTGCCCTTATCGACACCGGATCGAAAATGGATGAGGTGATCTTTGAAGAATTTAAAGGCACGGGTAACATGGAGTTACAACTCGACCGTCGTTTATCTAACAAACGGATATTCCCATCCATCGATATTGTTGCCTCCGGAACAAGGCGCGAGGATTTATTGCTTGATAAAGATATTATGAACAGAATATGGATATTACGCAAATTACTTACTGATATGAATCCCATTGAAGCAATGGAATTTCTCCAGGCAAGAATGAAAGGTACAAAAACAAATGAAGAGTTCCTTATTTCTATGAATGGTTAGAAGGATACAGGTTCAGAAACTATTTTCCTGAAACTCATTCAGGAACTCAAATTACAAAGGGCTGCAAATGCAGCCCTTTGCTTTTTTATACCATATCAAACATCTGTTCAATTCTTGCATTGAATAGATTTCAAGAATTTTTGTTTACCCCTTCATTTTTCTTTTCTTCAAACGCAATGAATTGAATACCACAATCACATCTGAAAGTGCCATAGTACCTGCTGCGATCATTGGACTTAAAACACCCGTAATAGCAAGCGGAATAGCCATTACATTGTAAATAAAAGCCCAGAACAGATTCTCTTTGATGGTACGCTGGGTAAGATAAGCAGATTCGAAAGTACGTGACAATAAAGACAGATTCCCTTTGAGCAATACAACCTCAGCAGATTTTACTGCCACTTGCGTGGCATTGCTCATACTTATACCCACAAAAGATTTGGCCAAAGCCGGTGCATCATTGATACCATCACCTACCATGGCTATTTTATAATCTGATGAAAGCTGGTTTACAATTTCCAGTTTTTCATGTGGCCTTTTTTCTGAATAGACTTCTTCAATGCCCAGCTGCTGTGCAATTTCATTACACTTATGCTCTCTGTCACCACTGAGAAGAACGGGTTGAATATTTCTTTTTTTCAAAAAATCCATCATTTCCCTGGCCTCTTTTTTTACTTCATCTTCAATATCAATCCACCCGATGAGCTTTCCATTCATGGTGAGGTATATGTTGTGGTTTCGATCTGCGGTGAGGTCTCTTACCGTATCATAAGAACCAACAGTATATCTGTTGCCTTTTTTATCAATTGCCGATATACCAATTCCTTTTTCTTCTTCTATATGATCGAGCAAAACAGGTTCGCTGCCCCGTAGTTCTTTAACCAGGGATTTGGCAATGGGATGCGATGAGTGTTTTTCAATACTAAATAGAAGAGAAGCAATACTTTGCTGGGTTTTTCCTGCAAATGCCTTTAAATCTTTTATTCTAAAATTACCTGTTGTCAGCGTTCCGGTTTTGTCAAAAACTATTTTCTGAACTCTTGCAAACTTATCAAATACACTTCCCCCTTTGATAAGAATACCCTTTTTGGCAGTCCTTCCTAAACCAACTACCACAGCAGTAGGGATAGCAAGTCCAAGGGCACATGGGCATGCAATTACCAGCACAGCTACTGCTCTTAAAAACGATTCTCTGAATTCCAACCCTGCACCAAAATACCATCCCAAAAGTGTAAGTATAGAAATACCCACAACAATGGGAACAAAAACACCGCTTATCTTATCTGCTAAGTTTTGCAATTGCGGTTTGTCCTTTTGAGCCTCCCTGACCATTTGTATGATCTGGGCAAGTACTGTTTCTTCACCCGTGGCAATTGCCTTCATTTTAATGTTGCCACTTTCCAGAATAGTGCCACCCACTACCTTATCACCTTTGGTGCGGTCAACAGGAATACTTTCTCCTGAGATCATGGATTCATCAATGCTTCCATACCCCCAGAATATTTCACCATCAACAGGAATCTGATCTCCTGTGTTGATGAGCACAAAGTCACCTTTTTCCAGTTTTGAGGCGTCAATCTCTTCTATGTACTCCTGCCCTTCATGCATTTCCTGGTGAATTTTTTTGGCTTTTGTTTTTTGTAAACGGGTAAGTTCATCAATAGCTGAGGTTGTTTTCTTTACCGAACGATGCTCAATCATATTGCCCAGTAAAACAATGGTAATGATACTGGCTGAGGTTTCGTAAAACAAATATTTCGGACCAAGATCAAGGATTGTACCTGCTAAACTATAAAAAAAAGCAGCAGTACTTCCCAGAAAGATCAAAACATCCATATTGGTAACCCCTGCTTTCAAACTATGATAAGCACTTTTTCCAAAGTGAACAAAACCCACTATAAATACAGGAATAGTTAAGGCAAGTTGAAACAAGTCGTTATGAAGAATCTTTAAAGGAATAAACATGGCCAAGATAAGTGGTACCGTAAAGACTGCAGAAAACCAGAATTTTTTTTCTATCGGACTCAATTTCTTCTGTACTTTTTTTGCAGACTCTTCCCCGGATTCAATTTCCTTTTCCGAAACTGAATACCCCAGATCCTGAATAATTTTTTTAGCGTTTTCTTTGTCTAATCCTTCGGATAAATCAAAAGATACATCATCATTGGTAAAATCAGCATTTACATTTTTATAGCCTTTCTTCTCAAGAGCCTTTTTAATACCCAGAGAACAGTTTGTACAACTCATTCCCTCTACCTTAAATTCTATATTTTTATAAAGATTATTTGTTTGCATAGATGGTTTGTAAGAATAAAATCAATCTGTTTTATCAAGGTAACAATGGGGCAATGAAAGAGTTTGAAACCCCGGTCAGCGAAAGAAGTAAACTTTTTAATGGTAAGCAGAAACCTTATCAAAAATGTATCCTTGCTTCTGCGGACCCCAAACCTGC
>CAYPFV010000136.1:0-9116 GCA_964410015.1 uncultured Bacteroidales bacterium | reverse complement strand
TGAAAGTTTTTCCCACAAGAAAATTTGACCTTATATTGATGGATATTCAGATGCCAGTGATGGATGGCATTGAAGCAACCCGGAAACTGAAAGAAAAATTCACTGATATACCTCCTTTGGTTGGGTTAAGTGCAAACGCATTTGAAGGAGACCGCGAAAAATATATGTATTTGGGTATGGATGAATATATTACTAAACCCGTGAAAAGAGATGATTTTTTAAACCTCATCAAAAAGCTAAATATTTAACACTTTTTTCCTGATTTAGGCAGTAAATTTGAAAAATGAATATCGTAAAAAGTTTAGAGTAGAAATGGGCAAAGGAGATTAGGTTAAGACTTTGATGCTCATAGAATAGATATTATGGAAAAAACAGAAAGTAAGAAGGAGTATATTAAGAAAAAAATAGAGCAAGCCCTAAATAAAAAAGAAAGATTTTCTGAAAATCAACCTTATACCAAATCTTTAGAAGAATTGGTAGAAGAGTTAAAAGTATATCAGGTAGAGTTGGAGTTTCAGAATGAAGAACTCAGGAGGGTGCAGCAGGAACTGGAAGTATCCCGAAACGATTACCGGGAAATGTTTATGAGTGCGCCGGTTTCCTATATCATTATTGATGATAATCACAAAATCCTCCATTACAATGATATTTTCATCGAATCATTTAAACCAGATATTATTCTCAATATCCCTTATGATTTCAGAAAATTAATTTCTCCTGAATATCAGGATTTTTATCATCATTTTTTTCAAAAACTCCTGGAAGAAGGTAAAAACGATCTCAGAGAATTGAAGTTAATCTCTTCAAACGGAAGACCACATTATATGAATGTAAGGGGAAATATGCAAAATGCCGGGTCGGGAGAAAACAAACAATATCGTATATCTCTTACGGATATTACTGAATTAGTGCATACAGAAAAGGAATTAATCAGAAGTCAAAAGCGACTGGACTCTGTATTGCAATCTCAAAAAGAAATGATCTGCCGCTTTCGGAAAGATACATCACTTACTTATGTCAATTCTGCCTATCTGCGCGAATTTAAAAGGCAATATGATGAATTGATTGATGTGAAATGGATTGACTGGATCAATAAAAAAGATCAGAAAATTGTATTGCAAAATCTCAATAAATTGATTGAAAACAAGGGGGGAGTATATGAATTTACGCATGAGATAGTACATGCCGATGGTCATAAAATTTGGTATCATTGGGTGAATTATGCCATTTTCGATAAAGGTAAATTTGTTGAATTCCAATCTGTGGGAAATAATATCCAGGATAAAGTTGAACGTGAAAGACTTCAAAAAGAAGTTGAGATTGCACATAATACCCTCAAGTTTAAACAAAACTTTTTGGCAAGCATGAGTCATGAAATGAGAACACCTCTTACTGCCATTGTAGGTATTACTGAATTACTCAAAAACACTCCCCTGGAAAAAAAGCAATACGAATATATCAATACACTGATGCAGTCTGCCGATAATCTAAAATCGGTTATTGATCAGGTTCTTGATTATTCAAACCTTGAAGCCGGAAAGGTACAACTCAAAGCCGAGAATTACTCCATTCGTAAACTAGTGGATAATTCCAATGAATACTACAAAACGATTTGCCTGAAACCTATTGTTCTTAATGTTTCTATCGACGACCAACTTGAGGATATGCTGCATTTTGATCATCGAAGAATTTTTCAGGTGATCAAAAATCTGATCTTAAACGCTGTTATGTTTACACCTAAAGGGACTATTGAATTAAAAGTGGAAAAAACGAAAGAACTGGATAATGGGAAAATCCAGGTGAAAATAATCGTTTCTGATACTGGAATTGGAATCGAGAACGAGAAACAGCAACTGCTTTTTTCTCCCTTTTCTCAGGTTCAGCATATAGATACAGAGCGTTATAAAGGGATCGGGCTTGGATTATCATTTTGTAAGGAAATTGTTGAACTGCACCAGGGAGATATTGGTTTGACCAGCAAACCTGCTAAAGGAACCACCGTGTGGTTTACATTTGCTGCTCAAAAAACAGACATTTACGATAACAAGAATGAACATGACCAAAAATATTCTTCAAATCATGCCCATAATTTGCATATTCTTCTGGTAGAAGATAAATCGGTTACCCAAAAAGTGATTAGTTTAATGCTTAAAGATATGGGACATCGGGTAATCCTTGCCAGTCATGGCAAAGAGGCTCTTGAAGTTTTCCCACAATATTATTTTGATATGATACTTATGGATATCCAAATGCCCGTTATGGATGGTATTACTGCAACCCAACAATTGAAAGAACATTATGCTGATCTGCCGCCTGTTGTGGGATTGAGTGCCAATGCTTTTGAAGGCGACCGCAAAAAGTACATGAAACTTGGTCTTGACGAATATTTGACCAAACCTGTAAGAAAAGAAGATTTCCAAAGAATTATTGAAAAGATGCTCCAACCCAAAATCGGAGGTTGAAGGATTCTTATCAGGTTTTTCTGTATTCTCCTTATAACCCCTTTTTTTTGAATATGCTGTGCATTTAAAAACAGTGTTTCCCCTAAAAACATCTGTAATTTATTGACTACTTTTATAATTATTATGAAATTAAAAGCAAGTTTAAAAATTATTTGTTCGAGGTGAGATTGAGCAGGTAAAAAAATTACATCCCATAAACTTCAGAAATAGATTGATAATGTGTGCAGTAAAAACTACTACCGTTGATATCCGGCAATTGCCATTCCCTGCAGCTGTTTTTTCAAAAGATGTAAACAAAACTACCGAACCCTTCGATTTACATCTAACCGGTTTTAATCAAGAGTTTGAAAGTATTTCAAATTTAAAACATACCGACTTACAAGCGATTTCAGGAAAAAAGGAGGATATCATCACACGTTTTTTTTCATCCGATAATCTTTCAATGATTGGCAAAAAAAACGCAGGATCGTTTGAACACTTTTCCAATCATAACCAGAAATGGTACAAGGTAAATTTTTATTATCGTAATCAGTTTACCTTGTTTGCTTTTTTTACAGATATCACAACGCAAAAACAGCAGATTGAAAATCTCGTGCAATCCCAAAAAAAAAACCTGCTGCTAAGTGATGTTACGAGGGAAGGAATTTTGTTGCACAAAAAGGAGCGAATTATCGATATCAATTTATCATTGGCAAAGCTTCTTGGATTTCAGAAAAGTGAAGCTATTGGCAAACATATATTGGAGTTTTTCCACAAAAAAGATCACCAACTTGTCAGGAAAAAACTCCTGAAAGAAATTGCAAACCCCTACGAAGCTACTTTGTTGAAAAAAAACTATGAAGAGCTGATAGCAGAAATTCGGGCTCATAATATGGAATGGGAGGGAGATATCGTTAGAGTGGTAACCATAAGAGATCTTACCGAAATAAGAAAAAAAGACAATCATTTGCGCGAAAGTCGCGCAAAGTACAAAAGGATTGCAGAAAATATGACCGATGTGGTGTGGACAGCTGACCTTCAATTCAACACTACCTACATTAGTCCATCAATAAAGAAAATATTAGGTGACACTCCGGAGCAGCACATGAAAAAAGATATTACTGAAAAATATCCCCCGGAGACCATACAGTATCTTCAAAAATTAAGGGAAGAGCATTTTCAACTTGAAAGTGATCCCAATGCCGCTAAAAACCGAAGCGTTATTGTGGAAACCCAACACTACAAACCTGATGGATCTGTGATATGGGTATCTGAAAATATCTCTTTTATACGAGATGATCAGGGCAATCCCAATGGTTTTCTGGGGGTGCTCAGAGACATTACTCAGCAGAAAGAACTTGAAGAAAAACTTATAAAAAGTGAAAGAAAATACAGAGATCTGATTGAAAACAGTTACGAGATATTTTATAAACTCAATTCAAAGGGGGAAATCACTTTTTTATCACCCGCCTGGACCCGTTTTTTAGGACATCAGGTGCACGAGGTAGAAGGAAAAAGCATCACAGATTTTCTGCATCCTGATGAGGTTTCAGGAGTTATAAACTTAATAGGTGAAGCATTTCAGACAGGAAAGAGAATTGAAAATTTTCAGTACCGGATAAAGCATAAAAATGGTGAATTTTTCTGGCACTCTACATCAGCATCTCCCATTAAAAATGCATACGGAAATATTCAGGAATATTTAGGTATTGCACGCGATGTAACAGAACATGTAAAGACACAGCATGATTTAAACATGACCCAGCGCCTTTATCGTGAATCTATAGATAACAGCTCAGACCTTATATTTGTAAAAGATGAAACCCTTACTTACCTGGTTGTGAACAAGGCGCTGGCCGACTTCTTCGGTTTAGAGAAAGAGCAGATCGTAGGGAAAACAGATCGTGATCTGATGGGCGAGGAGGGATGCAAAGCATGCATCACCTCTGATGAAAAAGCCCGTAATTCGGATAAACCCGTAATTGTTGAGGAAAAAATTGGTGAGCAGGTATTTGAAACCATTAAGTTTTCCATTGATATGGGAAACGGTAAAAAGGGATTAGTGGGATTTATCAGAGACATTACACGGCAACGCGATTTAAGCAACCAGATCAGATCAAAAACCCAACTTTTGCAAAACATTACCGACAATATGTTTGACATGGTGTCTATGACCGATCATGAAGGAAAAATTACATTCCTGAGCAAGTCGCATGAAATATTCGGATACCCTCTGGATGATTTATCGGGAAACCATTTCACCTCTCTGGTTCACCACAATGATATGCAGCGTATACAAAAAAATATTGAAAAAGTCATTCAAACTGGTGGCGAAGGAAAAGTTGAATACCGGGTTCGTTGTGCCGATGGGTCTTTTCTTTGGTTAGAAACCATGGGAAAGATTCTTACCGATGAAAACAAGAATATTTCAGGTTTTCTTTTTAGTTCCAGAAACATTACAGAAAGAAAAAATCACGAACGAAAATTAGAAAAACTGTATTCACTGCAGAATATTCTCATGCAAATTGCCTCGGAATATATCAATCTCGATCTGGATGACTTTGAAAAAAATATAAACAAATCGCTGAAACAACTGGGTGAATTTGTAAATGCCGACCGGGCGTATGTTTTTGATTACGACTGGGAAAATCAATGCTGTAATAATACTTATGAATGGTGTGCTGAGGGTATTAGTGCTGAAATCGAAAATCTTCAACAGGTGCCTTTAGAAATGATACCTGACTGGGTAAATACACACAAACAAAATAGACCTATGGTCTTTTCGGATGTGTTTAAACTACCTGAAGATGATGGTGTAAGGATAATTTTAGAACCTCAGGGGGTTAAAAGTATTATAACCATACCTCTTATGGATAGAGATGAGTGCATTGGATTCATTGGGTTCGATTCAGTAAGAAAACATCATCATTATCAGGACGATGAAAGAAATCTGCTGACAGTATATGCACAAATCTTTGTAAATCTTAAAAACAGAAAAGAACTGGAACAAAATCTGGTTCTGGAAAAAGAAAAAGCCAATGATGCCAATCAGGCCAAATCGGAGTTTCTGGCCAATATTAGCCATGAAATCCGCACTCCTATGAATTCCATCCTGGGATTCAGCGAGGTGATGATGAACACCACCAACGACAGCAAACAAAAGAATTACCTGAAAACCATTCTGGACAGCGGCAAAACCCTGCTCTCGCTCATCAATGATATCCTCGACCTCTCTAAAATTGAAGCCGGAAAGATCGAAATCTCTCCCGAACCTGTGGATGTTAGGGTTATTGTAAACGAAATCAAACAACTCTTTCATCAGAAAACAGAGGAAAAAAATATTGAATTTATAGTTCAGATAGACGATAATCTCCCGCATTCCATCATATTTGATGAAATCAGACTACGGCAGGTGCTGCTCAACCTGACCGGAAATGCCATCAAATTTACTGAAGAAGGATTTGTGGGTATCTGTATAAAGGTGCTGCAAAAGATGGATAATTGTGTGGATTTTGAAATTGTGGTAGCCGATTCGGGCATTGGCATTTCCAAAGAAGATCAACACACTATTTTTGAATCCTTTACCCAAACCTCAAAACAAGATGCTAAAAAATATGGCGGTACCGGATTGGGCTTGGCCATCAGCAAAAGACTGATCGAACTGATGCATGGAACCATCAGGGTTGAAAGCATTCCTGGCAAAGGAAGTGAATTTATCATACAGTTCACAAATGCCAGGTATTCCGATGAAATGCTGGAGCAGGACAAACTCTATCTGTGGGATGAAGATTTCATTGATTTTGAGCATGCCAAAATACTGGTGGTGGATGATGTGCCTCACAACAGACAATTGGTGATGACCTACCTTGACAATTACGACCTGGAGATATTTGAAGTGGAAAACGGGCAGATGGCGGTGGAGTCATCCAGGATTTATCAACCTGATCTTATATTCATGGATATAAGGATGCCGGGCATGAATGGGTATGAGGCAACCCAAATCATAAAAAATGATGCGCAAACGTCTCACATTCCGGTGGTGGCACTCACCGCATCTACCATGCATAGCGAGTTAGACAAGATAAACAACATATTTGACGGATACCTGAGAAAACCCATACAGAAAAAGTCTTTGGTGAACGAAATGACCCGGTTCCTGAAATTTTCGAAAACGGAGCATCTTCAGCGAACCCCCACACCCGAAGATGATACCCTTTTGAATTTTACCGAAACAGACATCACTGAAGAACTCCGCCAGGAATTCCTCAAACTATTTGAGGATAGAATAAACAGACAGATCAACTTTGTAACCCTTGATGAATTGGAAGTTCTGAAAAATGATTTGTCAGAGTTTGCTAATAATCAAAAAGTTTTACCGCTCAAAATCCTCACAGATGATCTGGCAATGCATTTTGATAGTTTCGATTTTGATAAAATTCAACAATGTCTGGTTCAAATCATCGAGTTAATTGATCCTGACTGATAAATTAAATCATGATAGTACTTTTTTTTTGATTATATAGATGCATAGAATGGAAAAAGACCTGATTTTAATCGTAGATGACCAACCCAACAACCTGAAAGTAATTGCCAGTATTTTGCAGGAAGATTACAAACTCAGTTTTGCCAATAGTGGGACAAATGCTTTGAAAATACTCGAAAAGGGAACCCCCGAGCTTATCCTGCTCGACGTAATGATGCCAGATATGGATGGATATGAGGTTTGCAAAAAAATCATGAGCAAACCTGAAGCAAAAAATATACCTGTTATCTTTCTGAGTGCCAAAACCAGTATTGATGATATTGTAAAAGGATTCCAAAGCGGGGCGGTTGATTACATCACCAAACCTTTTAACTCGCTGGAAGTAAAAGTAAGAGTGAAGAATCATCTTAACCTCCATCATGCTAAGCAAGAAAAAGTTCTTGCCGAGAAAAAACTCAAAGAAAATCAAAAATTCTTACAATCGGTTTTGCAATCGCAAAAAGAAATGATCTGCCGGTTGAATACAGAAGCAAGCATATCTTTCCTAAACGCAGCTTTTGCCGAATTTTTTGCCAGGTCTGAACAGGAACTAATTGGGGAAAACTGGATTGAACTTTTTCCTGTGATCAAACATGGCGAACTGAAACAATTGCTTGATGATCTTCTTCATAAACCTGATGATACCATCACCTATCAGCAGAAGGTCTTTACCCGCAATGGTATAAAACGCTGGCACGAATGGAAAGGATATGCCGTCTGCGATGATGAAAAACATGTTTCCGGGTTTCAGTTTATCGGATACGATATTACTGATATGATTGAGCGGCAGGAACTGGAAAAAGAGGTGGAGATAACAAGGAATACCCTCAAGTTCAAACAAAACTTCCTGGCCAGCATGAGTCATGAGATCCAAACCCCGTTAACCGGGATTATAGGCATTTCTCAAATGCTTCAAAATACCCGCCTTGATTACACCCAAAAAGATTATCTGAATACGTTGCAAATGTCGGCTGACAATCTGAGAGAGATTCTCGATCAGGTGCTCGATTATTCGCGTATCGAATCGGGGAATGTGCAAATTAAGATGGGAACTTTTTCCATCGAAAGACTTGTGGATCATGCACGGAAATTTTTCAATGGTATTTCCCGGAAACCCATCTCCTTTTATGATGAAATTCATCCCGATGTGCCGGATTTTCTCATGTTTGATCATAAAAGAATTATCCAGGTACTCAATAATCTGATCACCAATTCGGTGAAATTTACGGAAAAAGGAAGTGTATCGGTAATCGTAAATCTTGATGAATCAGCTGGCAGAGTCAATAAAAATGAAGTGGTTGTAAAAATAGAGGTTAAAGATACCGGCATAGGCATAAGGCAGGAAAAACAAAAAAATATTTTCTCCCCTTTTTCTCAGGTGCATAAAATTGATACCGAAAATTATTCCGGTATTGGTTTAGGATTATCTATATGTAAGGAAATTGCAGAAATGCACGGCGGCAAAATAGGGGTTCAGAGTGAACCCGGCAAAGGAACCACTGTTTGGTTTACGTTTAAAACTATTCTTACTGAACAAATTCCTGATCAACAAGAGGCTGAATTTAGCAATAATACAGAAAATCACCCTCCAAAAAAACTAAAAATACTCTTTGCAGAAGACAAATTAACCACCCAAAAAATTGTAAAACTCATGCTCAACTCTATGGGACATGAAGTAACACTGGTAAGCAACGGCAAGGAGGCATTAGAGGCAAATGATCCCACCCGGTTTGATATTATTTTTATGGATATACAAATGCCCGTTATGGATGGTATCACTGCTACCAACTTGCTGAAGAAAAGGTATTCAAATCTTCCGCCGATTGTGGGTTTAAGTGCCAATGCTTTTGAGGGCGACCGTGAAAAGTACATGGAACAGGGTATGGATGAGTATCTCACCAAACCGGTGAAAAAAGAGGATTTCGACAGGTTGATCAGGAAGTTGTTTAAATAAGAAACCGTAAAAAGCTAAAACTTCAAAGCGGTTGAAAACCCCTTTAGTGGTTGGATTGGTAAAGGAAACCACTTCAAGGGTCTGCGACCACTTAAAGGGTTGAGGGAGAAGGTAAACCCTCAAAGCGGTTGAAAACCCTTTGAGTGGTTGGATTGATAAAGGAAACCACTTCAAGGGTCTGCGACCACTTAAAGGGTTG
>CAYPFV010000135.1:0-9123 GCA_964410015.1 uncultured Bacteroidales bacterium | reverse complement strand
TGTGCAAATAAAAAAGCAAATACACCATATTGCCGATAGTCTGTTTCTCTTAATTGCAGTACTTTTTCAAAGTGCCTGGTGAAATTTTCGTAATCAATTTCTATGATATCATTTCTGTCGATATCTTTGGGCAGATCAGCAACGCACAAACTGTATATTTCATCATTTTTCTGCTTTAAGATAGATTCCCAATCTGGTTTTTTTTGTTCAAAAAAGTATTTATAAACATTTATTCCATAAGCGTACCAGGCAATATCTGCCACGCACCAACCCCCAAACCGCATAGGATTTACCTCCACGGGTATGATCTTACCCCTGTTGTTCATTCTGAGTTCTACATGCATGGCAAAACCCTTTAGGTCTGCAATATCGCCAAGTTGAGACAAAAAATCCAGAAAATTGTCATGATATTGCTGAATAATCTTTTTGGAGGTGATATAGATTCGGTCGCTCATATCCTCTTCTGATGCGAACAAATGTTTAAGAATGTTCAGGATTACAGGGTTGCCCTCCTTATCATAATATACATCCACTGCAAACTCATCACCCGGTATCACTTCCTCAATCAGAAACAAAGAGGTGTCGACCACCTCACCCGGGTAACAGTCCTTAAAGACCAGGATCTCTTTTTTTATTTTTTGTACCACTATTTGCCATTCCTGGATGTTGTTAACCCTGTGCACACCTATGCTGAAAAAACCTATCGAAGGTTTAATAATGAAAGGCATTGGTAAAGTATTGATATCTAAATGCTCCAATTCATTTAAAGATACAGTACGAAAAAAGAAATCAGGATACATCTTTTTTATCAGGCTCCTGAAGTATGCCTTGTCTTTAAAGTTTCTGATGTATTCGGGTAAGCGTGTAAACGAAAGGTTTTGGTTGATCCAGTTGATGGAGTTTTCTGAATTGGAATAGATTAGTGGATCATTTGTTTTCTTTACCAGGTTAGTAAAATCTGCCTGCTCATAATAATTCAGTTCTTCACTTAACTGGAGTTTACGGCTTGCCTCGTTTTTTAAAACGGGAATCCGGCTCTCCTTCAGGGTATTTTCTAAAAATTTTGATATGTAAGGTAATTCGGGTATGATCATAACAGATACATTATTTTGAGTTTTGACGGGCAAAGATAAGCAATATGTTTTCCTTTGTGCTAAAGAATCGAAAGTATATCAAGGTTTTATTTTCGTATGTGATCCCTGAAATGGTTTCCCATTAAAAGATATTCATGGATTTCGTTATAAAAAAACATCAGTGTTTTCTCATATAATTTTTATTTTTCATGCATCACCAATTTATAATCCTTATTCAGAAGAAATTTCTTTGAGGAGATATTCTGATTAATTGCCTAATTTTGAAAAAAGAAAAGTTATAAATAACATTTGCAATATGAAAATTTCCTTTCAGAAATCATTTTTCGCTATCGGGTTTGCTATTCTTATCTTTGTTGTCCTTATTGTGGCAAAATCTGTTCTAATTCCTTTAGGTTTGGCGCTGCTTTTGTCATTTATCCTTTATCCACTGCACAAAAGATTTATCCAATGGGGAATTGGCAATATAGTAGCAGCCTTGCTGTCAATATTTTCTCTTGCTATGGTGATTGCCGGAGCCCTCACTTTTTTTTCTACCGAATTACTTTCACTTTCTGATCAGGTGAGTGAATTTGGAGATAAATTAATGAACCTCTATGTAGATGTAATTACTTATATCAATCAGAACATAAGTTTTATCAATGACCTGAATGAACAGGAATTGCTTACCGATTTACAGGAAAGACTCAAAAGTTCTGCAGGGAGATTGCTGGGAGAAACTTTTACCAGTTCGACTTCTTTTTTAACTGGTTTGATCACAACAATCATTTATACTTTTCTTCTTTTGATTTATCGTAATGGTCTTGTGAGTGCCTTTATGAAATTTGCTCCGGAAACAAAAGAAGAACAGTTTTTTAACATGCTTAAAAGCATACAAAAGGTTGGACAAAAATATTTGTCGGGTATGCTAATGCTTATCGTTATATTAGGACTTGCTAACAGTATCGGGTTGTGGATCATTGGAATAGACAGCCCGTTTTTATTTGGATTTTTTGCCGCTACCCTTTCCCTGATTCCTTATATTGGAACTACACTGGGTGCAACTATACCTGTTTTGTATGCTTTTATGTCGCAAGATGATTTATGGGTGCCTGTTGTAGTGGCTTTTATGTTTTGGTTTATCCAATTGCTCGAAAGCAATTTTCTTAGTCCAAAGATAGTTGGGAGCAGCGTAAATGTAAATGCATTTGCCGCCATTCTAAGTCTGATTATCGGAGCATCGGTGTGGGGTATTGCTGGCATGGTTTTGTTTTTGCCTTTTGCCGCTATGCTCAAGGTTGTATTTCAGGAATATGATGAGTTGAAGCCCCTGGCATTACTGATTAGTGAATCAAATTTCAGGTCGCCACAGAAGAAGAAAAAAACACTTTCCTGGTTAAAAAAACTGATTCACAAAAAAAAATCCTGAAAAATAATTGATTTGATTTTTTAATGCAGAGAACGCTTTATTCCTTTCAAAAACAAATATTTACTGTTTGTAAATTTCTTTGTTTCTGAAAAAGAGCATAGCGCCTCAATTCAATTTTTTCTACTATTGGTCATTATCCCAACCTGGTTTTACAAGCATAACGGATAGATTTTAAAACAAATGCATTTTTCCCGGAAACAGCTTTCTGTCATTCTCATCGTTGCCATTACTTCATTTATGGGAACATTTCTCATATCGTCTGTAAATATTGCTTTACCTGCCATCGGAAATTCATTCGATCTTGGCGCAGTGTCTCTCAGTTGGGTAATAAACTCCTTTTTGTTGGCTACTGCCATGTTTTTATTACCCGCTGGCAGGTTAGGCGATTTATCAGGAATTCGCAGATTATTTAAAGTGGGTGTGATTGTTTTCACCCTTGCTTCTCTTTTGTGTGCACTTGCCTTTAAGGGATACTGGCTTGTATTTTTCCGGTTTCTTCAGGGTATTGGAGCGGCTTTTACCAGCACCACAGGTCCGGCTATACTGGTTTCTTCTTTTTTGCCCGGATTCAGAGGGCGTGTTTTGGGTATTTCAGTGGCCGCAGTGTACCTTGGTCTTGCTTTTGGCCCTTTTGCAGGAGGTTTGCTTACACAATATGTGGGATGGAGGTCTATCTTCTTCATCGCTTTTTTTTTCGGGGTATTGACAACCACTGCCTCTTTTCTTTTTTTGGGAAAAGATACCCCATCTTCTTTTTCATTCAAGAAAATAGCATTCAAAGGAACATTTTTTTACATGACCGGATTGATGGCGATGATTTATGGCTCTTCGCAAATACCTGATCTGAAAGGATCTATATTGATACTGGCAGGCATCATTGCATTATTTTTTTTCTGGAAACTGGAAAGCAAATCCTCTTTTCCGGTAATAGATACATCTTTATATATGCAAAACAGATTGTTTTCTTTTTCTAATATGGCCGCTTTGATCAATTATAGTGCTACTTTCGCTATTGTTTTTTTCCTGAGTTTGTATTTGCAGAATGTTCGGGGTTTTTCGCCGCGCGATGCCGGGATCATTCTGGTTGCTCAACCGGCTATGATGGCAATTTTCTCGCCTTTGTCCGGAAAACTTTCCGACAAAATTCAACCGCGTATTCTTACCACTATTGGCATGTTGATGTGTTCTGCAGGGTTGTTGGGTTTTGCCTTTTTGTCGGATCATACTTCTTTAGTAATTATTGTTATGCTCCTTTTGTGGGTAGGGATGGGGTTTGCCTTGTTTTCTTCTCCCAACATGAACACCATTATGAGCTCGGTTGCCAAAACCCAATACGGATTGGCTTCCGGCTCTGCCGCTACTATGCGGGTAGTAGGCCAGATTGTAAGCATGACCATTGCCACACTTTTTTTTGCTGCCATATTGGGCGATCAGTCTGTTGAATTGGTTTCAGATACTTTGTTTCTGCAGGCTATGCAATGGGGTTTCATTTCTTTTTTCTTTATAAGCCTTCCTGGTATCTATTTTTCTTATCACCGGGGTGATATACTTCGCAGCAAGATAGAATAGAAAGATTGCAGGGGAGGGGGGGCAGCCATCTGAAAATTGCTAATCCAGCAGTTCATAAGTACCCATCATTACAGTGCTGTCAAGCGATTTCATAATTCTTTCCAGCATGATGCCTTCCCGTGTATCGTAGTTATGCCCGAAAGTGGCTCTGATTCCCTGCGATATAAATTGTACGGCGCGATCAAGGGCTATGGGCAGACTGTCGCCCTGAAGGATCGCTCCTGTGAGCACGCTGGTAAAAGAATCACCTGTTCCCGGATAATTGGCCGGAAAATAGTTGCACGATACTTTCCAGAAGCGTTCAGTATTTTTATCGTAGGCCACTACCGAGGTGATCTTTTTATCAGGTGTTTCCGGAACACTGGTAATAATCACAATGGAAGGACCCATTTCTGATAGTCTTTTTAACCACTCTTTAATCCTTTCCAGTGTGATGCCCGGATCGTATCTTTCGTTTAGCAAAAGGGCCGCTTCAGTTAGATTTGGGGTTATTACATTTGCTTTTGTAATCAGTTTCTGCATTTGGCTAACCAATTCGGTACCCAGTGAAGTATACCGCCGGCCATTGTCTCCCATTACAGGGTCTACCACCACCAGCATATTGGCTTGAGAAAATGTATCGATAACGTATTCGACTATGGATGTTTGACTGGCAGAGGCAAGATAACCGCTATAGATGGTATCGAAAGTTAACTCCAGTTTTTTCCAGTGCTCTATCATGGGTTTCAGGTGGGGCGTAAGATCCACTTTGTAAAAATCGGGATATTGTGTATGCGAGGAAAGTACTGCCGTAGGCAATGGACAAACCTGCACACCCATTGCAGACAAAATGGGTATTACAGATGTGAGGGAAACACGCCCTACGCCTGATAGATCGTGTATGGCTGCCAGTTTTTTTACAGGTGATAGCATTTTATCAATAAATTCAGGTTTATAATCAGTTTAATACCTAAAATCCTGACTATTTTGGTTGATTATTAAACAATACCTAATATGTGGCGTTTTGCAGGTAAAATAAGAAAACATAATTACTTATCTTGCTTTGAATCTGACCTGGTTTCAAAAATTTAAAAGTAAACTAATCAATGATATCATTGCTACAAAACTAAGATATTTTTAGATTATAACCCTGACTATTTTTCTTGTTTTTATTGGAAAAAAAATTACTTTTGCAAAAAATTTAATCCTGATTTTTATGTATTGGACATTAGAATTGGCTTCAAAATTAGAAGACGCCCCATGGCCCGCCACTAAAGACGAATTGATTGATTATGCCCTCAGATCAGGTGCACCCATGGAGGTGATTGAAAATCTTCAGGAAATTGAAGATGAGGGTGACGTGTACGACAGCATTGAAGATATTTGGCCTGATTACCCCACCAAAGATGATTTCTTTTTCCATGAAGATGAATATTAATATTAATTAATTGAAGCTTTTAAGCCGGTTTTACCGGCTTTTATTATTTGTTTTATTACCTTCCTGTTTTAATTTTTCCCTCTTTTATAATTACCTTTGCCATTGATTTTGCAATTGTGATTATTAATGTATATACAATCATTCTATTAAATAAACTCCTTTTATGTTAGGCATTTTTAAAAAATTTTTTGGTGATAAAGCCTCACGAGATCTTAAAGAGGTTATGCCCGTATTGAAAAAAATCCAGGAAGCATATCTGCATATCGAAAAACTAACCAACGATCAACTCAGAGACAAAACACCAGAATTTAAAAAAAGGATTGAGCAATTTCTGTCTGAGGAAAACCAACAGATAGAGCAATTGCGTTCAAAAGCTGAATCGTACCAGATAGATATGGACGAAAAAGAGAAAATTTTTAACCAGATCGATGAACTGGAGAAAAGGAAATACGAAAAAACTGAGGAAGTGCTCATGGAAATACTCCCTGAAGCATTTGCCGTAATAAAAGAAACTGCCAGAAGATTTAAAGAGAACGACGTTGTGGAAGTTTCTATGAAAGAATTTGATCAAGATTTAGCCGCCAAAAGACCCAGTATTGAAATCGCAAACGGAAAAGCTTATTATAAAAACAAATGGATTGCTGGTGGAAATCAGATAACATGGGATATGGTGCACTATGATGTGCAGCTCATAGGGGGTATTCATCTGCACAAAGGTAAAATTGCAGAAATGGCAACCGGTGAAGGTAAAACTCTGGTGGCCACATTACCTGTTTACCTCAATGCACTTTCAGGCATGGGCGTGCATATTATTACCGTAAACGATTACCTGGCAAAACGTGATTCGGAATGGATGGGCATGCTCTTTGAATTTCATGGATTGAAAGTAGATTGTATCGATAAACACCAACCCAGCTCCGAAGAAAGAAGACAGGCATACCGGGCAGATATTACTTATGGAACCAACAATGAATTTGGTTTTGATTATCTGCGCGATAATATGGCCAGAAATCCCGAAGAACTTGTACAGAGAAAGCACAATTTTGCTATTGTGGATGAGGTTGATTCTGTACTTATTGATGATGCCCGTACTCCGCTGATCATTTCCGGACCTGCTCCCCAGGGTGAAAAACATGAATTTGGCGAACTAAAACCTAAAGTGGAAAAACTGGTTTCTGCTCAACGAAATCTTATCAATCAACTACTCATTGATGCCAAAAAATTACTGATTCCCAAAGACAATGCAAAACCTGATGAGAAAAAAGGTGGCGAATTGCTACTGCGTTGTTTCAGAGGTTTGCCCAAAAACAAAGCACTCATCAAATTTCTTTCAGAACCAGGCATAAAAACAATCCTGCAGAAAACAGAAAATTATTATATGCAGGAACAAAACAAACATATGCATATTATCGATGATGAATTGTTTTTCGTTATCGAAGAAAAAAATAATGTTATTGAACTTACCGATAAAGGAATAGACCTGATCACCGACGATTCAAGTGATCCTGATTTCTTTATTTTGCCCGATATTGGCGCAGAAATAGCAGAACTGGAAAAATCCAACCTTTCTGAAAAAGAGAAACTGGAAAAGAAGAATGAACTTTTAAGCGATTTTTCCGCCAAATCAGAAAGGGTGCATACCATCAATCAGCTGCTCAAAGCCTATACCTTGTTCGAAAAAGATACCGAATATGTAATTATGGACAACAAGGTGAAAATAGTAGATGAGCAAACAGGACGAATCCTCGAAGGCAGAAGGTATTCCGATGGTTTGCATCAGGCTATTGAAGCCAAGGAAAGGGTAAAAGTGGAAGCCGTAACCCAAACCTATGCCACCATTACATTGCAGAATTATTTCAGGATGTATAGCAAACTGGCCGGTATGACCGGTACGGCAGAAACAGAAGCTGGTGAATTATGGAATATCTACAAACTCGATGTTGTAGTGATTCCAACACATCGTCCTGTCATCCGGGAAGACCGTGAAGACATCGTATACAAAACCAAACGTGAAAAATACAATGCCGTTATTAGCGAAACCGAGGAACTGGTAAAAGCCGGAAGACCCGTATTGGTAGGTACCACCTCTGTTGAAATTTCTGAACTGCTCAGCAAAATGCTGAACATCCGGAAAATAAAACATAACATCCTCAATGCAAAACAACACCAGCGCGAAGCACAGGTAGTTGCCGAAGCAGGATTTCCCGGAAATGTTACCATTGCTACAAACATGGCTGGTAGAGGTACCGATATTAAATTAGGACCCGGTGTGAAGGAAGCTGGCGGTTTGGCAATCATTGGTACCGAACGCCATGAATCAAGACGTGTGGACAGACAGCTCAGAGGAAGAGCAGGAAGGCAAGGCGACCCCGGGTCTTCGCAATTCTTTGTCTCCCTGGAAGATGACCTCATGCGTATTTTCGGGTCTGACCGAATCAGCCGCATCATGGACAGACTCGGTCTGGAAGAGGGTGAAATGATTCAACACTCCATGATCACCAATTCAATCGAAAGAGCACAAAAAAAAGTTGAAGAAAATAACTTTGGAATCAGAAAAAGATTGCTCGAATATGATGATGTGATGAATGCACAACGCGAAGTTATATATAAAAAACGAAGAAATGCCCTCTTTGGAGAAAGACTCGCCGTTGATATTTCAAACATGCTTTATGACTATTGCGAGCAAACCATAACCGACTACCAGGACAACTCAGATTTTGAAGGATTCAGATTTGAAATGCTCAGAACTGTGGGTATCGATATGACTTTTGATGAAAGAAAATTCCTCGATACCAAATCTGTGCAACTTACCAATGAAGTCTTTGAAATCGCCTCCAAAAGATATCGCGATAAAATGGAGTCTATCACCAGAGTTGCTTTTCCGGTGATTAAAAATGTGCATGAAACAGCGGGGGAAAGGTATGAGAATATTGCAATACCCGTAACAGATGGTGTGAAAACCATGAATATTCTGGTCAACCTTAAAAAAGCATTTGAATCCGAAGGGCGCGATGTTACCTTGTCGATAGAAAAAAGTATTACTCTTGCCATCATAGATAACGCCTGGAAAGACCATCTGCGCGAAATGGACGACCTGAAACAAAGTGTACAAAACGCTGCATATGAGCAAAAAGACCCTTTGCTTATTTATAAGTTTGAATCTTTTGAACTGTTTAAACAAATGATTCAAAAAGTAAATAAAGATATCATTTCATTTTTACTCAAAGCACAGTTGCCTGTTAAAGACCCTTCGCAGGTAAGAGAAGCAGAAAGACCACAACGCACCGATATGAGCCGATTGAACACCGGCAGAAGCGATCTTGCACGAGGGGGTGGCCTGCAGGGAAGAAGAAAACCTGAACCGGTAAGAGTAGAGAAAAAGGTAGGTAGAAATGAACTCTGCCCCTGTGGCAGCGGCAAAAAGTTCAAACATTGCCATGGGAAATTATGATCAGAAATATGATCATCATTACATATTTGGTTGTATGGAGTATACTGGAAATTTTAAAACGACAGTAAGACTCTACAAAAAAAGCTAGCGGAATTAAAAATTCCGCTTTTTTATTTCCCTCCATGAGCATCCGCGATTGCTGAAAGCATCCGTGTTATCCGCGTTCCATTTATCATGATTACCACCA
>CAYPFV010000134.1:0-9170 GCA_964410015.1 uncultured Bacteroidales bacterium | reverse complement strand
TAAATGAAGTTTACGGATAACTCAAGAATTCTGCTTTTAAGGAGAAGCGAAGGTTTTCATAATCAGCAAGCAGGCTGGAACTGCTTTTCAATAAAATTAAATCACTTTTGAAATTCCGCATTTCTGTAAGTTCAAGTATTAACTTTCCAAATCATCTATATCAATGATCATACTTTTTATGCCAATGTTACCGGTATGAATATCTCTGCCGAGCGGATCATTCAGAAACTAAACGAAAAAACATGCCCTTCTTTTCTGCTTTCCGGTTACCAGCACTTCCGGCAAACCGGAATCTCAATCACACCCATTAACACAGCACATATTACTTTGCAAAGATTACAGCAAATGCAGCAAAAGAAAATGAATGACAACAACATTGGTAAACAGATTGAATTTGTTATCCCTTAGAAATGTACTGCTCTTCTGTAAAAGCGTTTTACATCAACAAATGTTTGCAATCAGACCGATGATGAGATATACTCTGATGGGAAAGTTTTTGCTGACAGGGATCAGCAAAGGCATATCCGATGGGAAAGAAATATCAGGTCTGGGGTGCAGTTGCAGTTTTTTGATTTCACAGACAGATTGATAGACGGGGAATATATCAACCCTTGATTTGCTGTGGCTAATATGCATGGAAAGGAATAAGGTGCCTGTGTTTTCAGACTATCAGCAAGAGATTTTGTTTCGGGCAAGAAGGGTTTTTATTACGGTGATTTTGTCTGTTTAAACCTTTGTTTATCAAGGTTTTGTGCATATATTTTCACGAAAAAGGGAAACGTGTCATTATGTTTTGGAAATACAATATAATACAGAGAAAACAAACCAGTGTTTGTTTTGAGCAAGTCTCATATAAGTTTTTTAGTTTTATGAGAGCAAACTGCCGGGGGATTAGTCGCCGTCAATTCTTTTTATGATTTCTGCACTACGTCCGCCATAGGGCAGCGCCTCTTCCTGTTCCTTCAATATTCTCCAGGCACGCGAAATGATCAGTTCATCAATATCATCCTTATCGCAAGGTACTTCCACCACATATTCATCTTCTGCATAGGTGGCAATCTTACATTTCACAATTGCTTTTGCTTTTTGTTTTTCTTTTCCCATATGATTTTCGTTTTTGAATTCCGCAATATTACAAATTTTTTTACTAACTGAAGTGGCGGTTGGGCAATAAATAAAGAATAATTGTGGAATGGTGAGAGATAACGGTGAGCAGGTTTTGGGAGCGTTGCAGATTATGGATTCTGGTGTTGGAAGGAGTGGCGAAAACGCAAATCGTTAATCTTCTTTTAAAATTTGGTTTGCATGGGTTTTACTGTAATGAATATTGAGTCCAATCCGAAAACTTGTTTTCGGCAAATCTGTGTTCATTTTATTTTTTTTAACACATTGATTATCAGAATTTAGCATCTGTGTAAATCTGTGTAATCTGTGGATAATTTACTTTTCAGAGTGGACTCAATATTTGATGGATAACCTTATATTTCAGCCCATAAAAAAAGGTTGCCGGAAAACAAACAACCTTAGAATTTTAAAGTAGTAGAGTAGGGAACATCACCCCGGCCAGTTGCCCGCAAAATGATGCGAGGCATGTATTCAAAACCAGTTATAGTCTTATCATAAGGATGATGTTTATCTGATTATAATTTCCAGTTTGATGATTATGAGGTACTTATTTTTTAATAAGAAACAGGTAATGTCAGGGCTACGCACCTTTGGATTCACTGGTAGCATTAGATTTCTGGCATAATGCCGGCGCTAGGCGCTTTGCCATTAGTTGCATTAAAATTTTCATTATTCCGGTAATCATGTGCGTGTGTGTTTTATCCTTAGCTAAGCAACATTTGCAATGCCGCACCAAAAAACCTGTAATAACCATAAACAAGCATTTCTATGACCGGAGAAGTGTTGCCAAATAAAAACTTCACCAGGCACATACCTGCCAACGAGGTTCCAAATCCCAACACGACCGAAGTTCAACATGTGTAAAAAATGGGTTGAGTAGGTTTTATCAGAACCTGAAAGGGACTTGAAAGGGAGTTGAAAGGGAGTTGAAAGGGAGAAAGGGGGGGGCAGAAAACCAGCTAACAGGCAATTTGCAATGCCGCTAAAAACAGATCTTAGATACATGCCATGACGGGGGAAACAACAGAAATCTGTCCCGTTCATTTCTAACGGGGGAGCTCGCCAAAACTCTGGTTTTGTAGTTCTTACTGTGTTGCGCAATTATGATCATCCGCGTGTATCAATCGTATTGTCATGAATCGGTTCACCTGACCTCCCGGTTTAAAACCCAGTGCTTGCGGGTCGCCAATAATTTGTGATATTTCTTTTTTGTTTATCCTTCGGCAAAGGCAACATACTTCTGTTTGCAAGGCAGGAAAAGTATTAAAATCTTTTGTTTTCAACAAAAGGTTTTAATGATAACTATTTGAACGTCGAACGAAAGTTGATGCCCTTCTTCTTGTTCAGGACAGGCTGCTCTGCATCCCAAACCTCACCGGCCAATAGTTTGGGTTGTTTGGCAATATTATCATTACCTCGGTTGGTGGTTTCAAAATTGATCCTGATGCCCTCAAACCTTAGATGAAAATCTTTTGTACCGGAATTGGGTCTGGCGAATTTTCCGAAACATTTCAAAAAACCCCGGCAGGTACTGCTCAACCAGTTGTATTAGCACTTCCCCAATGTTGGTTCGGAAAAGTTTATCTCTAAGAATCATGTCTGTTGTACACAAATGTTTTCCGGATAAACATTCGTGGGTTTGCTGGTTTTTGTTTGCCGGATGGAGTTATTCTTTCAGTTTCAAACCTGGATGAATAGGTGCATTTACATCTGTTCATGAGTTTTTAACTGGCGGGGGTGATACGTTTGTTATTTTTATTGAGATAAACAGGTGATTTTTTTCTTCTTTTTACGGCTTTGCTCTTTCAGTCCCATCTGTTCCCCTGAATTATTGCCCAATTGTTAAAAAAATCATGTTAAATTCACAAAATAAAAACTAAATATCAAAACCTTGATTGATGATTCTATGGTTGAATGCAGCGAAAATAAATACAAGGAGCAGATAAGATCAGACGTATGATTCGGGCAACCTGCAAAAGGAGTAGTCTGAAATGCAAATTTATTTATTCAGGTATTCCGCAGAAAATGATTTGAATCCAACCGTGCTTGTCTCATTATTTTTTCCCGGTCTTTTTCAAAGTAATTGTTTTCAAAAGTTTCCCACCGGGTTCTTATTTCAGGTGATATGCATTTGTCAGGTATCCCGGTGGGAATTTTCTGCCAGGTTAGCAACTGTGTGTACCATGCCATTTTCAGTTGCAGTTGGTATCGTTGCATTTTTTGTGTGTCATGACCCATGTAAAGGCATGAATGCTGTTTTGAAACCGTTGGAGGAGGCAGGTTTGGGTAGAGTTACCCCCTTCTTTTTTGTTAATATCAAAATTTTACCCTGACAGCACCGATAATGCTACATGAGTACGGGCAATTTCTGGAAAGAATCCGGGAATATAATGTGAAGTATGTATTTTTTATGGAATTGATTATCAGAATGTTTGATATGATAAAAGAGCAAAAGTGTTGAAAACCGCAATAAAAACAACAAAAAGAGAAACTTTTTTTGCCAGTTTACAAATCTTAATTATCTTTGCAACGCTTTAGAGAAAGCAGTAATTTTAAAAAACGTACTTTTACATATTGGTCTGGTAGTTCAGTTGGTTAGAATACATGCCTGTCACGCATGGGGTCGCGGGTTCGAGTCCCGTCCAGACCGCAATATCTTTTTTAAACCCTTGATTGTCAGGGGTTTTTGTGTTTTTGGCGGATAAAGTTAGACACTTGAATATTGGTCTTTTCCCATTTGTTTTTACCCCCTCATTCAATTTCCATCCAATATTTTTTTTATCTGTTTATAATTTATAACATAATGACTATGTGTTGATTATGACTTCAATAAGAACCCGGTAATGTCAGCGCTACGCGCCTTTGGATTCACTGGTTGCAACAGATTTCTAACTTAATGTCAGCGCTACGCGCTTTGCTCTGTGGTCAATAATCATGCTCGCGTGTGTGTCAAAACTTTGTTATGGCTCGGTTCATCTGTTTATAATTTTCCACCATTAATATCAGAACGCTGATGACGATGATTTTACAGATAATCGCTGATAGAAAAAATCTGCGTAAATCCCCTCAATTTGTGTCATCTGGATTCCATTTATCTTAATCGTCCGCGTGTGTCAATAATAATGTCAAGGCCCGGTTCATCAATTTAAATCTTCTGAATGCATAGTACTACCTTATTCATCACTCATCAACCCAAAAAACATTTCCATTCTCAAGTTCAAATTTCACAAGGCCGGTTCCCTGGGCGTAGTATACACTTTTTACATCATTGGCAGAAAAGGTTTTTTCAAATTCTATTTTCAGTATGGTATCGTAAATTGTGCTGCCAATGTTTGTTTGTTTCAATATGTCTGCCCTGGCGTTTTTTTCTCTGCACTCTTTGGTTACAAAATCGTAGGTGGATGTTTGGTGCTTGTGTGAATTGGTGTTAGTTACCCTGAGTTGAAGATAAAATCCATCAGCATCGTTTCCTGAACCCTGTATATCTACCATAAAATGAAGGGGTGACAGAGATGTGTTGTATTGAACTGAAAAATAGGTGCTTCCGTAGGTATTGCCACAATCATCTTCAACAATATCATCCCAATGATGGGTATTCAATTCAGTCATGGTAAGGGTCTGACTCATACCAAACGTATCAACAAGGGTTTTATGGATCATGCTGTCAGGTACATACCAAAGTTTCATTTCTTCAGTCCTTTGATCCAGTTTTTCGATATCCAGGCAATCCTCCTCAAAACATCCTGAGACGAATACTAGCAGAAAGACGATGATCCAACTATTTTTTAATGGAATATGTTTCTTCATTTGTCATTGATATTTGCAAAAGACCATCTGTTTTGTTGTAATACACTTTTTGAGGTTGTATAAGGTTTGTATCCATGAAAAGATTTTCGGCAATGTAAATATCCTCAAAGACAAAACCATTGATGGTGAGGGTGTCGTGGTTGGGCTGGTCATGAATAAAAAATTCAAAATATGTGCTGTTGATTTCCATCGTCAGATAAGGGTAGAAGTCGTAAGGGGTGATTGCTGTGGAAATATAAAATTCAGGAATATCGCTTTCCATTTTGACTTCCTTTACCTGAAAAGAATCATAATTCTCTCCGCAGTGCGACACTTCTGTTTTTCTCATTTCCAGCAAGTCAGAAACAGTATTCAGTTCAAATCTGTACCCGTTGGAATGCTCAAAAGGAATTTGCTGTGCTTCGGAATAGGGGATCATGCGTTTTTCTTCGTCAGAAAGATAGAATCTGTCTGCTTCCATACTTTCAGGACAACAAGCCGTTAAAAGGCAAACCGTGATTGGTAAAAAATAAAATCTTTGCATAGAGGTTTGAAAACAGAATTGTTGAGTCCGCTCTGAAAAGGTTATTGTCCACAAACCGAAGCGGAGCTCGACAAAGTCAATTACACAAATTGGCACTAATTAGTTTTTTTGATTTTCACGCAACTAGAAATTTAAGATTTCCAGTCATTAATTAAAAATGACTATTTGGAGCAGACTCATTGCTGAATTTTGGGAATTTAAAGATATGATCAAGCAAACCGGTAGTCAGAAATTCAGAAATGATGGGTTAAAATTACAAAAAAGATGTAAGAAAAGGGTCTTTGTATTGATTGTTTCTCTTCTGTTGAAATTTTTAGTATTGCGAAATGCAGGGCAATGTATGAATTTAAAAAAAAAGTTATTTAGAAATGAATCTGTTTCAGGAATTTGTTTCAATTTTGAACGAAACACTACAAATACGTGTTTAAATTACGTTTTAAACTGCCTAAAAAAGAGCGATGATAAATTTTTATTCAAATTTGATAAGAGATGAGTTTGATTTGTTTCTGGTGGTTTTGTCCGGGTTGTTATTGTTTTGAAAATTAAGTATTTTGGATTTTCTGTTAAAAGAAAGCAGTTCTTCATCATTTTTAAATAAAAAAAATAAGTTATGCATGAAATACCGGATGATTATTTTGAAGGCGATATAATAATGCAATCTCCATTTCATTGTAAGCATTAGCTAAATTATAATTTAATTATTCACCTATTAATTTATTGATTATGAATAAAATATTTAAAAGCTTTTTATCTGTTTTGATTTTTTCAGTGATAGCAGGATCATCATTGCAGGCGCAGTCATCGCAGGATGGTATGGAGGTCATTGGTCGGTGGGATCTTACTATCGTTATCGAAGACGCTGATTTGGAAAGATTGGGACTGTTTCGTCATGGCTTAATGTCAGACGATGGATTTCCGGGTTGGTTGGAAATAAGAAAATCAGGTTTTTCTACCCTCACAGGACATTATGTGGGTTATGAGGGAAGTGCCCGGCCTGTTTCAGAAATTCATTATGATGCCGATGAGCAGAAATACCATTTTACTATTCCGCCTCAGTGGATGGATATTGAGGATATTGATTTTGAATTTACACTGGAAGATGATCAACTGAAAGGTGTTAAAACTCTGGATGGAAACAATCTACAGTTTACAGGTGTAAGAGCACCCGATCTGGTAAGAGAGCAACCACCGGTTTGGGGTAGTCCGAAAAATCTGCTTGACGATAACATGCAGCGTTGGATTATCCCCGAGAACAATAAGTTTGTGATGGAAGATGGTGTGCTGGTAAATAAAGAAATAGGCGGAAACCTTGTTACCAAAGAAAAATTTGATGATTTTAAGCTCAGTATTGAATTCAGATATCCGGAAGGAAGCAACAGTGGCATTTATCTGCGTGGGCGCTATGAGGTGCAGATTGAAGATAACTACGGTCTTGATCCCACAGACCTGACAATCGGTGGCATATATGGTTTTATCGAACCTTCCGTTAATGCTGCTAAAAAAGCAGATGAATGGCAAACCTATGAGATTACCCTGGTGGGAAGACATGTTACTGTGGTGCACAATGGTATTGAAATAATTTCCAACCGACCCATACCCGGTATTACCGGCGGTTCACTTGACAGCAACGAAGGTGAACCCGGCCCCATCATGGTTCAGGGAGACCACGGTCCGGTGGAATTCCGTAAGTTTGTGATCACACCGGCATTGTAAGATTATTTTTCAGGTTTAATCACACTCTGTATAGTTGTCTCACCGGGTTGCAACCCGGTGAGACTTTATTTTATCCGGAATCTACTCGGATATATGTCACACTGCCTTATGTAAATATGTCAAGGCGCTTGTTCTTTCCGAAAATTATTCTCTTTCCAGGTCATTTTTATCGAGATGGGATATTGGTAAAATATTTTTGATAAGCAGAGGTCTGGTATTGCCTCATTTTAAAATTCACGTCAGGATTTCCCTCAGGAAAAGTGTGCTGAATCAAAACCCACTTCATTGTTATGTATTATGCTTGCTTTGTGGTTTATTAATCCGCTTTCAGTTTAGCCGTCTGCGGGTATTGTTGGCTAAGATATTGTTTCCATAATCCTTTCGTCTGTTTTTTATGGTTTCACCGTGCGTCATGACTAACATTATATTGTGGCTTTTGTGTCAATGATAGGCTTTGGTTTTCTAATGTACAAGCAAAATCACATCATATTGTGATTATCGAGTTTGCTTATTGTAAAATGCTATACAGAATTGTTAAAACCACATTATAATGTGATTTTGGGTTCAGGTAGCGTTCAATTATTGAATTCAGGATGTTACATTAGCATTAGGGTAAAAAGATATTTTAGTTACGCTTAACTTTGTGCTATATGGCATAAAGATAGGGACTGATACATTCTGCAATCAATTCCAAATTGAAGATGTCTTTTATGTCTGCCCCTATATTTCTTTGCTGCAAATGTATTGGTTTCTGTGGTACACATGACTGAAATCATGTATTATAAACGCAACAATCTCCGGATTGGGTTTCTTTATTTCTGTTGCCATATATTTACTGAAGTCATATTGTTTTCTCTTTTAAAAGTAAACTTCCCCCCCCAGAAATCTGCTTTCAATTTTTTTTCTTAAAAAATAAACTATTTGCTTGCGGTAATTATAAAAAATATATCTTTGCATTATCCTTTTTTTCCAAACCATTACCAGGCGATGCTGGGTTACAACCGGCAAAACCTTGTTTCTCATAAGGATTAAAGCTCATTACCAATTACTGATTATTGCCACGTTTTCTATCAAGACAGCTGTCATGTCTTCATGAATACGTCCAGCGTTGCCTGGATTTTTGGTTTTTTTTTATGTAAGTGCCACAATCGTTTGCGTCTGCAAAATTGTAGCCAGTAATGGAGAAAAAGTGAAATATTGTAATCTGATCTTCTCTTATGCTGTTGATTTATTACCTTTTTCTTCCCTGAAAATTTCCTTTTCTTTTTACAGTGCCTAATACAGGTTTTTTATCTGTATGTAATTTTTATTTTATTGATTATTAATCTATTATGATTTCAATGAGAACCCAATAATGTCAGCGCTACGCACCTTTGGATTCACTGGTAGCATCAGATTTCTACCATAATGTCAGCGCTACGCGCCTCTGGAATTACTGGTAGCATTAGATTTCTACCATAATGTCAGCGCTACGCGCCTTTGTCATTACCTTAATAATCATCCACGTGTGTGTCAAAAATTTTGTCATGGCTCGGTTCATCCTATTTAAAATCATTTGTTTTTTATTGTATCCCTTTATCCATTTGATTAATTTTGCCTTGCATTTGCAACGTAACCTCAAATTTGGTCAAAATGGTTTTTTTCTTCGGGGATAACTCCCAAAAAGTGATTGCTGTTGGTGCAATCAAACCCCTTTCCCAATCTGATATTGACAAACTTCAATGGCTCTTCAATGATGCCAAACTTCTAAACCTGAACTCTGTAAAAGGATATTTTGCAGGACCCCGCAGGGAGATGATCACTCCCTGGAGCACCAATGCTGTGGAGATCGCCATGAATATGGGCATTCAGAATATTCAACGCATTGAAGAGTTCTTTGCTGTTGATCATGATCATGTTGAATTTGATCCTATGCTTCAGCAGTTGTACCAGGGGCTCGATCAGGACATTTTCACCATTCATCATCAACCGGAGGATATTTTATACATTGACGACATCAAAC
>CAYPFV010000133.1:0-9225 GCA_964410015.1 uncultured Bacteroidales bacterium | reverse complement strand
GTCAGATTATCAACAAGAGGGATTAACTTAGTTACCAACTTAGTTACTGACTTAGTTACTGACTTAGACACCACCTTGGTTGAAATCTGTATTTATTTTGTGATTAACAACTAAATATGATCATATTAACTTAGACACTAGTTTAGGCACAACTCATATTCAGTGTTTATTTTTTCACCATTATGTTAGTCCCCAAAATTTCATCATACTGAATTAAATGCTTGTAGGCAATATCAACATGATGCTGCTTAATAAGTGTGGCTTTTCGTTTTGTCCAGTTGGTTATTTCATTATAAATATCATCTGAATCTGCATCAGGTTTTTGTTGCATTATCCAATCTACTGTTGCAATTATTTCGAGACTAAATGGGGTTTCAAAACCGGCAATAAAATTTTTTATCTGCTCTACCCTGTGTTTTTGTATTTCATTTATTGATTGCATTGCCAAATCCACTTCGGGCTTTTTGCCATCTATTAAATTGACACGTGTTGAAGGCTGGTCGTATTGTGCTTTGTAGTTTATAAAAGTACCATTTAGAGCTTGCAATACTTTGTTCAGATTGGGTGCATAAGGTCCATACCATCCCTTGTTAAAGTTTAACCGGAGAGGTTCTCCAAATCTTTGAAGGAAATAAGCTATCTTTTGGGTAACCAATAAATTAAGACTAGAATCAATCTGCTCGTAATGATGAAAAATTTCTAAAAGCATGGTACGTGCCGGGGTAAGATTTGCACTGGTCTTTTGCATATTATCGCGGCTTTCGAAAACCAACTGCGGCTCGAAAACAACGAACTTTACTTCTGGTAAAGCTGAGAAATGTTTCTCCAGAATATTTTTCACTTTCTCCCATTCCAATTTGCCATTACCTGTACCCAATGGTGGCACAGCAACTGATTTTATGCCCAAACGCCGTATTTCCTTAACCAATTCAGCCAAACCTTTTTCAATATATTCATATTGAGATGGATGACGCCAATGCTTTTTGGTTGGAAAATTTATTATATATTTAAAAAACAGTGAATTACATTCAGTTATCAAAAGATTACCAATTTGTAATTTGTCATTTTCACACGCTATACGGTAGGCATTATAATTCAGTGGAAATTTGTCCTTAAACTGGAGCGCTATACCTTTTCCCATAACACCAACTGTATTAACGGTATTGATGATGGCCTCAGTATGGGCATCAAAAAGATCACCTTTAGTATATGTTATCATATCGAGTAATAAAATTCAGGTTTCACTTTAATTTCTATTTTTCTTGTGTGTTTTTTGCAAAGTTCTTCTACTTTCTTCTTTACATTATCATCATACACACCAATTCCTAATATCTTCTCCAATGACAACTCATCTTTTATCCAAAACTCGGCCTGTTTTCGGCGCTCTCTATCGTTGTCATCTTCTGTATTGAACCACCATTTAACTTTAATAGTATCTCAATCAAGTTCGTTGATTAGAGATATATCATCGAACCAACGGGTAAATCTTGCATACCCATGTCCATCGGTAAAAAGGTATTCAATATCTGGTAAAATTTCATCCAGTTTAAACACCAGGTAAATAATTTCTGAAGCATCTCTCTTCTGAACTTTATGTCCGGTTTGTATCCGATACAACATTACAGACCTATAGTGAAAATAGAATGAAATATAATCATTTGAAGGGCAATAATTCTTATTGGAATTTACAGTGGTTATCTTCTGAGATTTTCGCAACCTGATAAGGTCATCTTCTCCTATTCCAACATATCTGGCATCAGCATCCCTATGATTACTATGAGTTATTTTTCCTTTTTCAAGAATAAACTCAAGGTTATCGAAATGCAAAATTCTGTAGAGAAGAATTCGGGATAAATCCATATAAACTCGGATTAGTTTAATAATGCACGTGTAAATTTACATAATCTTAACTATTAGCCAAAATGGCCGGATCAAATGAAACCCAACCCGTTGTATCTTTCGCATTACTTATTTTGTTATCGCAGTACTTCCACACATCAGCTGCTTTGGGCACAATTACACCCCCTATGAGTTTTTTACCTGGTTTACTCTGTTTTGCAATATAATCAATCAAAGCATTATGCTTGTTGCAAAACTCGGCATCACTATCAGGGGTTTTGGTATCAAATAAGGCAATAGTGTCGTTCTTTAGCTTAATTACGAAATCGACATAAAATCCACGCACAATCCCATTTCTGTCTTCATAGGTAACTGCAAAATCTTCTTTGTTTTTATCTCCGTTTTTATACCACCAATCAATGTGATCTTTGTTTTTCGTTAAAAACTCCACAAACCTTTTTTCTGGGCTGCTTGCTGATTTGCTTTCATAGAACGGGTCGAGCGCATGATGCTCTGATGGGCGCTCTTCATAGTATTCGTTGAATATTCTTTCTGGCGGAACATCCCACGAACTCTCAATTATTTTTTTACTGGCAGATGCTGCTTTTTGTTGTAAAAGTTTTTCATGCTTTACCAGCGCTTTGTCTATTACGTCAATAAATCTGGGGGCATTCTGCTTATGCAATATGATTTTTATGGATTTATATTCATCAATACCTACATACTCTTCAAAAAACAAAATCATCGCCATTTCCAGCACAGGTGTGGATTCAACTTTGGCATAGTGGCCAACATGATTGCGGCAAAATTTACGAAACAAAATACTGAGTTCATTCTGCGTTTTAGCAAATTGCTCCATACTGGAAGCCCTTGTAATACCTATGACATTTTCAAATTCAACATCACGAGGTATGGGAATTTCAATATTGCTTACATCCAACTCAATGAATTTTTGCTGCATCTTTTCAGCATTGTAGAGAAAAAGACCTTTTGTTCCTGCCTTTTCGGTATCCTGGGTAAGATCGAAAAACTCCTCTGCGGCTTCATAAAAGCATTTGCGGAACTTAGAACCTAAACGGTTTCGGGTTATACGGCTGTTGATATAATAGGATGGCAGTTTAACAGCATTGTATTCAGGGATGCGAATGGCTTTGTTCTGCACAATGTAATCCATGTCATCTTTTACAATTTGTATCCTGTCTTTGCTCAGATCAGTGTAAACATAGCCATAGTTAAGAATTGCTTCGGGGTAGTGTTTTTGCTCTGGCATGCGCAAAATCCGGCCTACGGTTTGTATGGTGAAGGTTTCCTGTTGTATTTCGCGAAATATCAGCAATACAGCTGCCCGCGGGCAATCCCATCCCAATGAAATAGCCTGCTTAAAAAGCAGTACATCCACCATGCTGTTGTTGTCTTCAATATTGACCAGGTTGGTTTTGGTATCGCTGAGCCAAATGGCAAGGCGGTTATTATCAGTAGTTATTCCCTTTGCGGTCATGTAAGCGATCACCTCGTCTCTGATTTTTTTATCCAATACACTCTCGCTTTTGTTATCGTTGGGCAGTTGAATAAGCAAAAGAGGATTTATATCACATCCTGCATTTTGATAGGCCTGTGCTAATTGGCTGCGTTTTTTAAGTGCCTGTTCCATCAAAACATGGTTGAGTGATTCTCCATGCTGCGTATGTGCATCTAATTTGGGATTGAGCACCACACTTTGTTTGATCATTTCTGCCTCCACCACGTCATGTCTTTTTATTGTATATCCATATTCTGAGGTGTATTCAGGGGTTGCCGAAACATCAATCTCTATTTTGGCATAAATTTGCTGCAAAAGTGTTTTGGCAGCTTTGCCTTTGGTGGCAAACAGGTGTGCTTCATCCAGGATGAGGATGATCTCTGTATCGTGCAATCTGGAACCATTTATATAGCTGGTGAGTGTTTTATCAGATTCGTTTTCGCGGATAAAAAGGTTTTTCTCCTTGTTGATAGACTGCCAGTTGAGAAACAGCACCTCGTTGGTTTGCAGGCGGTTGTCGGTGATATCTTCAAATTGTATGGGTTTGATGCTGCGCAACTCAGCAAAGTAATTTTTAAGAGAAGTAAAACTTTGAAGGTGCAACTGGTTGGGTGCGATCCAGATGAAGGCCACCTTGCGTTTGGGCACATCGGTGATATCGGGTAATTCTTCGCAAAGTCGGTTGAGATATGCGGCCATGGTAACCGTTTTGCCGGCACCTGTGGGTGCTTTAAACACCATTTTCTGCCTGGCACCAGCACGTTTTAAAAGACTGTATGTATCTTTTACCAATCCGTCAACGGCTTCCTGCTGATAGTTTTTCAGTATGATCATGATATGAATTAGTTGGGTGGTTGGTTAAACAAGTTGGGTTGATTATCAATGGCATCCTCCACTTCTTCGGTGCCAGGTTCTTCCAGGGTGGGCACCTGGCGGGGTGTGCGCGAAGGCAGAATATGCTGATACGCCTTGTAAATGGCATCAGGAAGGGCGCAAAGGGTAACATAAGCTGCCACATCTTCAAACTCTTCATTATAGGGGTACTGCCCGTTGCTGAAAACATAAATTTTGAAGTGCGGTTTCTCGCCTTCGGTTTGTTCAACAATTTTTTCAATCAGGCTTGCCATCTCTTCAATGATGGTTTCAGTGTATATTACCAATAAATACAGGTTATCTTTGGCAAAAGCCCTGACTTCTTTGGCATTAATTGCAAAGCTGCCCAATTGGCTTACTTCATCGTATATATCCTCTTTAATGCAGAGTAGTTCGGTGGCCAGGCGGGTGATTTTGATTTTATTGTTTACGGTGCGCTCACGACCCACAAACTCACTTTTATAATACCGCAAATTGTTATTCTTCAACCCTTTTACAAACTCCCCCTTGCTGTTGGTATATCCTTCAATCACCCTTTTGTTGCGCTCATAGGTTACCTCTTCGCAGATGTTGTTTTCGTTGTTTGTTACAAGGATACATTGCCTGTTTCCGCCGTCTTCCTGGTTTAAATTCATGGTGGCGTGAAGGGTGGTGCCGGAACCGGCGAAAAAGTCAAGTAGGATTGAATCACTTTGTGAACTAAGGAAAAATAAGTTTTTTATTAAATCTAATGATTTGGGACTTGTAAATTTTCCTTTCCCAATAACATCAGATAATTGATCATTTGCTTTGTGAGTATGACCAAAAGTATCATAATGAAGGATGCTTCCACATTTCATTCCTTGCGAAACTTCAGATAAAAATGTCTTTTTTGAAGGTTTGGTTTGATTATTTTTACCAAACCACAACCTATTATCCTTATATAGATCCAATATTTTATCTTTGTTATGAACCGCATATCTTCCAATCGTAGGTTTCCAAATAACTCCATTCGGAAACTTTACTTCAAAAATATTTGAAGAACCACCACTTCTTGCATCAAGGGGAGTTGCTTTCCAAGGACCTCTTTTATCATTATCTGGGTTTTTATATCGTGAATTTGCTTTATCGTCACGAGGCAATAGCTTAATATTTGTATTCAATGAGTTTTTGCTATAAACAAGAACATAATCATGTTGTTTTGAAAAATATTTTGCATCATTTGAAACAGTATATTTATTAAACCAAATTAGGTCTTGAATAAAATTAGCCTCTCCTAAAATATCATCACATAATAGTTTAAGTTGTGCAACTGCATTATCATCAATACTAATAAAAATCACCCCACTTTCACTTAGCAGGCGTTTGGCAATAACCAGGCGTTTGTGCATAAAAGAGAGCCATTTGCTGTGGCGGTAACTGTCTTCGCGATCCACAAAGCTGTCGTTGTATTTAAAATCCTTATTGCCGGTGTTGTAAGGAGGGTCGATATAAATCACATCAATTTCCCCCTCGTGGGTAAAGGTAAGTGCGGTGAGGGCGTGAAGGTTGTCGCCTTCAATGAGGATGTGGTTGGGAGCGGGTTTGGGGGTGTTGTTGGTTTTTTCCTCACTTTCATCCTCCGGCATCAGACTCAGTTGGGTCTCGGCAGCAGTGGATTCGGGTTCATCGGCGGGCAGGTCGGCACCTATAATGCGCTTTTCCACCACCTCGCGCAGCACGGGCAGGTTCTCGCGCAGCTGCTCTTCCACCTCCTCGGGTTTGTCTTCCCATACCAGTCCGTATTTTTTTTTGGTATTTACCAGTTCAATCAATACGGCCCGCTCATCCTGTGAGAGGCCTTCCAGGTTTTTAATTTTTTGTATGAGTGTTGCTTTGTTGGGTGCTGGGGTCATGGGTAATAAGGTTATTTTATATTGAATAGTTTTTCGTTTTGAGAGAGTTTCAATATTGTGTAGTCTTCAATATCTAAGTCCGCAGGTATTTTATCGCGCACAATGGGCAGTATAAACTGGCAGTTTATTGTGTTTGCCAGATCAACCAGTATGGTGCTTAATTGATTGTTGTGCTCGTCATCACTCATGTTTTTATCATACCTGGGCCCATTTTTACTTGCAGCAGCTATATGACAGATTTTGCTGATTATTGACATCCCGTCTTCTGCAATCAGTTTTTTGGTACAATCCGGGTGGGCACATTCGTTGCCAGACAGTGTATCCAACCGTCTTAGCGTCACTCTGGAGTATTGTCTGGAAATGTCTTTTGGCATTTTTGATTTCATATTTTTATTCTTCTTCTTCATTTTAAAGTAAAAATAAATAATATTTCTGCTTATAAAAATTGGATATTCCTTTATATTATTATTTTAAATTCTGGAAACTCTGTCTTAAATATGAAAATCTCAAACCACCCTGCCATCCTTCACTTTTATCGAGTCAAACATCCCAAATTTGTATATTCCATCTGCTGCCTGAACTCCCTCTTCAAACACCAGATCACCGAAGGAAATATGATGTTCATTGCTTTGCTCAACTGTTATAGTTTTGCCATTGGTGGTCTTATGATTTTTTGTATGATAAATATTCACTAACTCTCCATCCTGAATTTCATAAAGTTTGCTTGTTTTCGCTGATTTGTATTTCCCATTTGCAGGCACTTCCCCTTCAATGGTAACTTTCATTCCAACCTTTGGTCCATTATTGCCTTCTCCTGCATGAATCTCAATTTGCTTACCACTTTCCAGTTTGCCGGTTAATATATCGTCAGTATCAGCATTACCATCAGGTTCCTGGTTATCTTCATAACCTTTCAACAAATCTTGCTTAATTCTTTGAAATTCCTCATTACTGAGAACCCCTTCATCGAGTAATTTTTTAGCTTTTGATAATTCGTCCACCAAATTCGAAGTACCCTTGTTTTTCACTAATTTATCAATACTTTCTTTTTGCTGTGTTTGAACACTTAGCATTTCATTCTTATATTTCACATCGCTTTCACTTGGAGAAATTAGCGTAATGATTAACCCGATTAGCGGGCTGAAAATAATTGACAGCAGAAAAGCTCCTGCAAACCCTATTTTTCTGCCGCTACCAATGCTACCAACAATTAAAGCAAATATTATCCAGATAAAAACATAAACACCAATCATAATTTTTTTATTAATATCAGATTATTGAATTGAATTACAGTTCGATTGTGTAATTCTTTATTTAACTCTGCACAACTACCCAATCAAACACGATAGTTAATTGAGGCAAATCAAATAGTTTAAAAAGGTATTTTAAAAAATCCCATTGTCCCATGATCATTTTGTTATATTTTTTGTAAACAAATATAATGAATTACCTATTGATGTGGAATTTATTAACATACCCATCCCTATTTTATACTAATTCTAAATTATATCCTTCACCGTTCAATGCAGTTTGTCAATAAAAAACCAGCATCCTGCCAATTAACTAAGATAGTAAGGTCAGTAAACAAAAGGGTTAACATGCACTGGAATGGCAGGGATTACTTAAAGGTATTTTTGGGACTGCTTAGGGGGCAGTTTACCCCGGAATACATACACCCCAAAACATTGCAATCCCCAAAACACTGCAAAAAAAGTTTTTAAGTATCCGAAATTGCTTTTCCTTTCCCGATTAATACCCCAAACATCCCACAAAACAATCAAACGCCCCGCAAAGTGCCCAGACGCTGGTTGGATTTCGTTCAACCGGTTATATTCGCTGGGTTTTCAAACCGCTCATATTCACGATAATTAGCGGTTCGGCTTTCTTGTCTTTCATTCAGGTTTCTCATTGTCTTTGCTTATGAGTTTCAAGTAAAAATATTGCAAGTGTTGAAGCAGCACCAACTGAAAGTTTTGCGTGTCTTGCAGTTAGTCCCTTAAAATTTGCCTTTTTTCCATGTCCACTTCCATATTGATTTCGAAGTTCTCCAATTCCTTGAACAACTGTAGTTAAACTTCCCAAAATACTTTTAACAGACTTTAATGCCTTTGTTTCATCAGGTATTCCTTCAGGTGTTAAGTTTAGCTGTTTTGTTGTTTGTTTTAAGAGCTGAAGTAAATCCCATTTTTTGTCTGTTTCAATTTTTCGTTCAGTCAATATTGTATAGCAAATTGTCTCAATTAATTCCTTTGCTGTTCCTATTGTTAACTCTGGCGAATTCTCAATAGCACTTTCCATTATATTGATTTGTTTAACAACATATTCATCTGAAAGATAATCTTTAATTTCCTTCTTAGATTTTTCAATCGTGCCTTTACCTAAAATCTTTTGTCTTCCAATGAAAATTGGTCTGCCTGAAATACGTGTCTTTTCAACTAATTCAAAATTATCTTTTGATAAATATTCATTGAAAAGATGGTGCAGTTTTGAAACCTGAGTTGGGTCATTCCGAACAATTGGGTGAAGCATCTCACAAAGAAATTGTAAGAAGGTCGCATCGTCACAATGCATTAAATTAAATCTGTCATCAGAATAAATCCAATTGTCGTCCCAGTCGTAATTATTTACTCTATGCTGCCAAATATCACCCGCAGCGTCTTTAAATCTACCGTCAGTTGAAGGTATTTTACTTAAGTCATAAATTCGTGCAAGAAACTCTGTTTCTTCCAAACGTCCATTCCAACTGATACCTTCAACAGTCATTGTGTCAAAAATGTCTCGTCTGGTTATTGTTGAAATTTTATTCATTATTTATTGTCCGTTGTATATGGTTATGTCCTCTATTTATCTGACCGCTAAGGCCCCCATGCCACCATCGTTGTTAGTGTTATTATACCACAACCCTTTTCCGGGTGTAACTGACTGATTGATGAAGGATGTTGCAAAATCTGATATTTTTCATTTCCCCTGCGGTTTGTCCCCTGAAACGGTGTATGGGTGTTCTTTGCGTTAATTTTTGAGTCCACTCCGAAAACTTGTTTTCGGCAAATCTGTGTTCATTTTCTTTTTTTAAAAACATTGATTATCAGGATTTAGCATCTGTGTAAATCTGTGTAATCT
>CAYPFV010000132.1:0-9239 GCA_964410015.1 uncultured Bacteroidales bacterium | reverse complement strand
CTGTGTAAATCTGTGTAATCTGTGGATAATTTACTTTTCAGAGTGGACTCATAGATAGAAATTATTTCCGCGAGCACAAATATATAGATTGCCCCCGACAAATAAACGGAATATTCAAGATTTATTTTCGGATGAGACCGCCCTGTTTACACCGCTGTCTTTCTGAGGCAATAATATTATGAAAGTAAGGGATTAAGCAGAATTGGGATGACAAAGCAAAAACAGGTAACCTATTTCTTTACATTAGGTTCCAGAAGGGCAACCATTTTTTCTGAATCGAACAATTCGAGTGCCCTTTGTATTGTGGGGTCGTCTTTATTAATAACGGGGAAAAAAGCCTCATTGCCAAAAATATTTCTACCTATATAAGCTTTGATGTGGGAATTTATTAAGGTTTCGGCCAATTGAAATTCTTCCGCGTTGAAAGGAACACCATTTTCCTCTCCAAATTGAATGAATTGTTTGATTATATCCTGATTGATGGTAAAACTATCGACGAAATTTTCCGCATCATCATATTTTTTCAAAATCTTTCGATACTGGTCGGCATAATCAAAGGCGAAACGGTAGATCAAACCTTTGTTAGCCATTTCATTGAAATATCCGTTTCTTTGCTCTTCCTGCAATGGGACAAAAACATCGGGCATTATGCCCCCTCCGCCATAAACAATACGACCTGATTCTGTTGTGAATTGAAGAGAATCGTTGAGTTGTATACTGTCGGCAGTATCAAGTTCTCCATGCCTGTATCTTTCTATGAATTCGTCAAAATATTCTTCATTACCATTATCATAGGGTTTTTGTATACTCCTGCCCGAGGGTGTATAATAGCGTGCAACAGTAAGTCTGAGTGCCGATCCGTCTGCCAGTTGCACTTGCTCCTGCACCAAACCTTTTCCGAAAGACCTTCGCCCCACAATCAGCCCTCTGTCATGATCCTGTATAGCACCTGCGATAATTTCACTGGCACTTGCCGACCATTCGTCGATCAGAACAATCAGAGGTTGTTCCTCAAATCCTCCGTTTCTTGTGGCATTGGCAATGGTTTTGGGTCGTTTCCTGCCTTGGGTATAAACAATAAGGGATTCGGGAGTTAAAAATTCATCTGCCAGTTTTATGGCAGCTTCAAGAAAACCTCCTCCATTTCCTCTCAGGTCGAGTATCATCTGCTGCATTCCATCTCTTTTCAACCGATCCATGGCAGTCTGAAATTCGCTGTGTGTGGTAGCAGAAAACTGACCTAATTTAATATAGCCTGTCCGGGGATCAATCATATAGGCAATATCCAAACTGTAAGAGGGTATTTCGTCGCGCGTAATTGTAAAATCAAGCAATTGATCAACTCCACGGCGCATAACGGAAATATTTACTTCTGAACCTTTAGGCCCTTTCAGTTTTCTGACTACATCCTGTGTGTTGATCTCTTTGCCGGCAATAGTCTCATCTTCTACCTTGATGATTCTGTCTCCTGCCATCAAACCAATTTTTTCACTGGGTCCTCCCGGAATTGGATTAATAACTACCACTGTATCGGTAATCATATTGAATTCGATTCCTATTCCTTCAAAACTTCCCATGAGGGGATCATTAAGATCGCGGAAAGACTCACTAGGGATATAAGAAGAATGAGGATCAAGATTACCAAGCATGGATACGATGGCTTCCTCGGTAAGCTCTTCCTGATCTATACTGTCTACGTATGAATCATCAATATAATTAATAATATCAGAAACTTTGTCACTTCCATTGCCTAATCCAATGGAAAAAAAATTTCTTTCTTCTGCGGTTTGTGTGTTTTTTTTAAAATTGAGAGACAAACCGATGAGAACACCAGCTGCCAAAACAATAGCAAAGAGAAAAGGAAGAAATGGTTTTATCTGAAGTTTGCTCATATACATGGGTTAAGAAATGAAACTTTTCTTGGATAATTTTTTAGTAAGGCAGAAACGTCGCCCAAATCTTTGAATATTTAACACCAAAGAGTATGCCTTTCTAAAACATAATCTGAATTTCAGGTATTCATAAACTTTAGAATATTGTTTTTAACCCCTGAAATACTTTTAAATCTAATACTTCCAGGGTTAAAACAGTTTGAAAAAGAGAATCAAAATTATAGATTTTTAAAATGCAGTACAAACAGAAAAGAAATTAACAAGCTTTTTGTTGTGTTATTTTTTATTAAAGGTTTGATCGAAGTGTTTGAATTCCGTGCAATTAATTATAAACAGTCAAAGTCCGGGAAGGATATTTTGATGAAACCCCCCCATGGATGATTACACACATAGACAATCATAAAATAATCAGCAAAAAGGAGGTTCCATCATACCAATTTAATCCAATTATTCTAAGATAAAGATACGATCAAAATTCAGGATAAATGAGGATTTACTACCTGCATAAGTTGCTGTACCTGCACTACACCCGATTGCCTCCAAACCAAATTTCCGTTTTTAAAAAGTGCTATTGTAGGTACTCCTTGTATTTGAAACCGTTGTGCAATTTCAGGATTTTTATCTACGTCTATTTTAATCACTTTAACTTTATCTCCCATTTGTGATGCGAAGTCTTTGAGGATTGGGGTTTGCATTTTACAGGGCTGACACCATTCTGCATGAAAATCAATCAAAACCGGGATATTTGCATTAACGATAGAATCAAATTTTCCTAACATATCTTCTTATTTTTTATGGTGAGATCATTTATTTTTATGCGGGTCAAATTTTCAAATTCTGTACCACAATTTTATTTCGGTCTTTCCTGATAGAAAACCGACATTTTGACATTAAAAACCTATACCTTTGCCTCTGCAAAATTAAGTTTGGTTCGGTAAACCCAAACATTCTAAGCGATGAAACACCCATATTTTGTAAACACAAACACATTGATGACAAAATCAGCATCATGGGTGTTCCACCATATCTTTACATTCAAATTTTATGATGATGAACCGAGCCATGACAAAGTTTTTGACACACACGCACATGATTATAATGCGCGGCATGTAAAACATGCAGTCAGACTGTTAGCGAGCTCCATCTGACCTATTTAATAAAAATATAAACATATGAAGGTTATTTCAATTGTTGGTGCCAGGCCACAATTTATCAAATTAGGCCCTTTTTCCAGAAATGTTAGAAAAGTTTGTAATGAAAAAATCATTCATACCGGTCAGCATTACGATGAGCAAATGTCAGCCCTGCTTTTTCGTGACCTGGAAATACCAGCACCTGATTACAATCTTAATATTGGCTCGGGTAATCAGGGCGCCCAGACAGGAAGAATGTTATCGGGTATCGAAGAGGTTTTATTAAAAGAATACCCTGATATGATTGTTGTTTTCGGAGATACAAACTCAACACTTGCCGGTGCCTTGGCGGGTGTAAAAATGGGTATCAAAACCGTACATATCGAGGCAGGTCTCAGAAGTTTCAACCGGAAAATGCCTGAGGAGATCAACCGTGTAGCAACAGACCATGTTTCTGACTTGTTGCTGGCACCAACAGGTATTGCTATGAAAAACCTGAAAGATGAAGGTCTTTGGCAAAAGTCATTTTTAAGTGGCGACATCATGGCTGATGCCCTGAAAGAAAATATTGAACGTGCAAAAACAATCTCACAAGTGGATGAGCAATATAATGTTGGCAATAAATTTTACCTTCTTACCCTTCACCGACCCTATAATGTGGATAATCCTGATCACTTGCGGAAAATTTTTAATGGTTTGGCAAAAATATCGAAAAAAATAATCTTCCCGGTTCATCCGCGCACCAGAAAGATCATTGAAACAAATGGGGTAATTATCCCTGAAAATATTGTTTTTATAAAACCGCTTGGTTATCTGGATTTTTTGAAATTGCAGTTTTTGTCTGAAAAAATCATAACCGATTCCGGTGGGATACAAAAGGAGGCTTACTTGTTGGAAAAACCTTGTATAACCCTTCGTACAGAAACAGAATGGATGGAAACTGTTGAAAATGGATGGAACATTCTGGTCGATTATCATAAACCGTATTTCGAAGAACAGATCATCAATTTTAATCCCAAAGGCAGACCTGTATCGGTTTTTGGTGAAAATGTTGCGCAAAATATGGTAAACATACTCCTCAGCAAATAACACCTACACCAACAGAATACTTTGCTGGGTTAGGGCATAAACATCATATTTCCCTGATTGTGTCAAGGAAAAATCTAATCCTGTAAAAGCAGAGAATGCAGGCAGAATAATTTGTGTTGAAGAAACCAAAAAACATGGTAATTTGATATTTTGCTTATTTGCTGTTCGTAAATGAACACCTGGATGGATATGACCCGAAATGCTATATGTCTCATCATGATTATGATGATGTATCATGGTAACAGCGCCTATTTCCACTTTCTCAACCATTCTTAATTCCTTTGGCCAATCAGCATTTCTGGAAATTTTATCATGATTGCCCCGTATCAAATTCCACTGTTCAACATTCTGGGCGTTCATCCATTGAAAAAACTTTTCTGTTTCGGAATGAACCGGTACATGAAAAAGGTCTCCGACAATAGAGACAACAGCAGGTTGAAAATACTGAAGAGCTTGTGCTAACCTATCTAAATCCTGTTTGTGCGAGCCTTCGGGCACTGCCATACCATGTTTTCGCAACCACGATGTTTTACCCAGATGTAAGTCAGCCAGAATAAGCATTTTTTTCTCATGCCAAAATAAAACACGATGATTGCTTATCAGGAATCTATATCCGTTGAATGTGATTGTTTTTGTTTTAATCATGTTATTTTGTTTGTTCATTTCACAGACACTCCGGCTTTTTGCATCCTTTTAATGCGCACCTCCAACTCCTCGTTAGAGAGCGATTGGCGCAAACTGTCAACTTTTATGGGAAAGCTCAGCGGAGAAAACCTTTTTGATATTCTGAAAATGATTTTACTCTGCGAAATTCTTTCAAATGCCTGCCTCAATCGAAACTCCTCAACCTGGTAGTTAAATACTTCAGAATATGCCTGTTTTAATAAATAATTATCCGGTTCCAGGTCTTCTAATACCTTAAATATGAGATTAGATGAAGATTGAATGTTTTTAAATTTGAGCTCCCGGCGGGGAAGGTTTTGAATTACCAAACCCGATATCACAGCAATATCACGGAATTTTCTTTTCGCCATTTCCGTGGCGTTGATACTGCTGAGCAAATCTTCAATTAAATTTTCTTTGGAAAGAATAACTGGTAAATGTTCTTCGGTGATAGTCAGATCATTGTCCATAGAAAGTTCGAAGCCATAATCATTCATAGCAATAGAGCAGGAAACCGGAAAAAGAGCAGATATACGCCAGGCAAAAAGAGCTCCCATCACTTCATGAACCTGCCTCCCTTCAAATGGATAAAAAAACAAATGATTTCCATATTGATTTTTAATGCTTTCGATTAAAAACTCACCATCAGAAGGAATGTGCGAAGTTGAAGACTGATCTTTAAATAACGGTTTCAAAAACCTCAGCTCTGCTTCGCGGGGATTATCGAGTAACGACTGAGATAATTTTTGCCTGAGATAATGACTTAGTTGTGATGATAGGGGCATCCTTCCACCCATATAACTTACAACCCGGTTTCTCTTCTTCTTACTTAACCTCACCAATACATCTGATTCGTTGATGGATATCAGTTCGAGCACTCTTCCCGACAAAACAAAAGCATCTCCTTTTTTCATCCTGGAAACAAAAAACTCTTCTATGAGACCGATATAACCACCACTTATAAATTTAACCCTCATCATTTTATCACTTACAATTACTCCCACATTCATACGATGGAACATGGCAATTTTTCGGCTAGTTACTTTCAACAATCCATCATCCAAAATATCAACTCTGTGAAATTCTTTATAATTTGTGAGTGTTATTCCACCGCGGGTGATAAAAAGTAATGCCCATTGCCATTCGTCTTCACTCATATGCCTGAAAGCAAAAGTAGATAATATCTGTTTTTTGATCTTCTCCGGATAAAAACCCTCACCAACAGCCAAAGTTACAAGAAACTGAACAAGTACATCAAAAGCCAAAACAAATGGTTCGCGGCTTTCTACAGCATATCTGGCATACGCCTGTTTGATTGCTGCTGCTTCTACCAACTCGAGAGTATGCGTAGGAACAAAATATAATTTAGAGGTTTCATGAGGCGAATGACCACTTCTTCCGGCACGTTGAAAAAACCTGGCAACACCTTTGGGTGATCCGATTTGTATGACTGTATCTACAGGTTTGAAATCAACCCCCAAATCAAGAGAAGAGGTACAAACCACTACTTTAAGATATCCGCTGGCGAGATGATCTTCTATCCAGTTGCGCAAACCAGTATCTATCGAACTATGATGTATAGCGATCAAACCGGCAAGATCAGGATCAGCTTCCAATAAATTACGATACCATGTTTCTGCCTGATTGCGCGTATTGGTAAAAAGCAAAGTAGATTTACTCTTTTTTATTACAGGTAAGATCTTTTGTACCATCGCTGAACCCATATGCCCTGCCCAGGGAAGGGTTTCAGGTTTTTCGGGCAATAATGATTTGATAAGGATCTTCTTCTTTTCTTTTGCCTTTACCAGAATCCTTTTGTCGTTATGTGGGATCAATACCTCCAGTGCCTGTTCCAGATTACCAATTGTGGCTGTAAGGCCCCAGATTTTGATATTACTACTTATGCTTTTCAAATGAACCAAAGCCAGTTCTGTGAGTACTCCCCTTTTGGTTCCCAGAAGTTCATGCCATTCGTCTACGACAACACACTTTAGATGAGCAAAAAAACTGGATTTTGACTTTTGTGCCATCATCAAATGCAAACTTTCTGGTGTAATGACAAGCACATCGGGCATTCGATAGTTTTGTCTTTGCTTTTCACTTTGAGAAATGTCGCCATTACGCAATCCTACTTTCCAATCTATACCCATATTATCAAGTGTGCGCTGCATTGCCAATGTAAGATCTTTTGAAAGAGAACGAAGCGGTGTAATCCATAATAATTTCAACCCTTTAAAATACATATGCGGTTGATTTACATAATCCATTAATACGGCAAGAAAAACAGAATAGGTTTTGCCAAATCCGGTAGGTGCAACAACCAACCCCGAATAATTACGTGCATAATAATCCCAGGTCTTCTTCTGAAATGAAAAAGGTGTCATGCCATTTTCTTTCATCCATTGACTGATCAATTGATAACCATGGTTTTGTTCTTTATTATTTTTTTTCAATGCAATCTGTTTTGTGAAAAGTCTGGTTTTAAATGATATTCTCCTTATAAGATTTATGTCTTCGCAATGACCGGAATTTTTTCCGGATGTACTTTAAATAAACAAATAACCTCAATATAACTTCAAAACAATAATTTTTGAGCTTTTATTGACCTGAAAGTGGGGTATTATTTATCATGGATTGAACCTCCTGCAGGGTGTCAATATCGTGCGGCAATTTATCTTTCCTCCATTTGGAGATGCGCGGGAAGCGAAGAGCAACTCCTGATTTGTGTCGTTTACTCCATCCTATCCCTTCAAAAGCAATCTCGAAAACCAACAGAGGCTCCACCGTACGCACAGGACCAAATTTTTCTGTTGAATGATTTTTTACAAACCGGTTAATCTCTTCTATTTCTTTATCAGTAAGACCGGAGTAAGCTTTGCAAATGGTTACGAGTTTTTCGCCATCTCTTACAGCAAAGGTATAATCGGTATACCAGGCACTTCTTCTTCCACTACCCTTTTGTGCATAAATCATTACAGCATCCAGCGTTAAAGGATCAACCTTCCATTTCCACCAATCTCCCTTTTTTCGTCCTGCATAATAAGTTGAATCCTTTCTTTTCAACATCAACCCTTCACTGTTGATGTCTCTGGAATTCAATCGCTTTCCTATTAATTCACACCACTGGGTAAAGGATACCGGATCCGGTACTTTAATGGCTGAGTTGTTGCCTGCGAGCATTCTAAGTTTTTTCTGTCTTTCTGTCAATGGTTGTGTTCTAATATCTTTTAGATTTAGTTCGGGCAGATCGTAGGCAAAAAATTCAGCAGGGTAATTTTCCATCATTTTTTTTGATACATTTTTACGGTTAAGGCGCTTTTGTAATTCCTGAAAATTTAACACCCTACCATCTTTGACAATAAGAATTTCGCCATCCATCGCATAATCTCCATTTACCCTAGCAGCAGCCTGAAGCAGTTCAGGAAACTGATTATTGATCAATTCCTCGCCCCTGCTCCAGATAAACACTTCGTTGTTTCGTTTAATAATTTGCCCTCTTATGCCATCCCATTTGTATTCTGCCTGCCATTGTTGGGGGTTTCCCAGTTTTTCAGGTTCTTTATCCAACGGATAGGCGAGACAAAAAGGGTAAGGTTTGGAGTTGTCTTCGTTGATATGCTCCCCTCTCACCAATTGGTCAAAGGTAACAGAATCGACAGACCACTTGCCCATTATACTGTGCATCAAAGCACTAGGTTCACGGTTGGTATACTTGGCCAACGCATTGACTAATAATTTACTGGAAACACCCATTCTAAAGCTGCCACCTATCAATTTATTAAAAATAAGTCTTTCTGTTTCATCCAGCATATTCCATGCATTCAATACATACTCCTTTTTCGATTCTTCTGAAAAATTTTGCATGTCAATAATCTCTTTCATCCACACATGGAGTGGTTTATCAGATTTTTCCGCTGGTGGAGGTAAAAGCAGTGCAAGAGTTTCACCCAGGTCTCCGACATTATGGTAACTTTCCAGGAAAAGCCACTCTGGTATATTTGCTTTTTGCATTACCCATTGTTTCATAAGGGTAGTTTTTACGGGTCGCTTGGGACGTTTCCCTGCAACAATAGACAAAAACCAAAGCTTATCTTCTGCCGAACTGTTATGAAAAAATTCGATGATCGATTTTATTTTATCACGTGTTTTATTTGAACTTTCCAGCGCAGAAAAAAGATTAGAAAATGTTTTCATCTGTTTAAAATTTGATTCTCTTTGATATTGAGCGGTTTGCGTTTTTGTTTGTAAGTTGCCCTTTCAGGGCGCCGGAGGGCATCGGTTGCAATTACCCAGGGCGTTGCCACTGGGTTGAATTGATTTGCCCCTTCAGGGCGTTCCACTTCCAGCGAGAATAATCATCCTCGTGTGTGTTTTAAGCTTAATCATGGTTGTTTCATCTGTTTATATTTTGATTAAATAGGTCAGATGGAGCTCGCCAAAACTCCGGTTTTGTATTTTTGTC
>CAYPFV010000131.1:0-9294 GCA_964410015.1 uncultured Bacteroidales bacterium | reverse complement strand
GCATAGCATGTGCAAAAACACAAAACCGGAGTTTTGGCGAGCTCCATCTGACCGAATTAATCAAATTATAAACAGATGAAAATTTTGAAGATAAGATTACGGAATATCAATTCTCTGAAAGGTGATCATAGTGTTGATTTCAATGAAGAACCCCTTATCTCATCCGGTTTGTTTGCCATAACCGGTGCCACGGGAAGCGGTAAAACGACCATTCTGGATGTGATTACACTGGCACTTTTCAATCGCATACCCAGGGTGAGTGAAACCATAACCAGATCGTTTATCGAAAGAACCGGACTGGTGCTTACCCGCAACATGAATGATGCCATGGCAGAGGTAACTTACAGATGCAAAGACGGAGTTTTTACCTCTCAGTGGAGCATCAGCAAAAACAGGAACGGCAACCTGCGTGATTACGAAATGCAGGTCGCCACAGCACAGGGGCTGCTGATCGATCTGAAAAAGTCAGAGGTTCCTCAAAAAAACGAATCACTGATCGGATTGAGTTTTGACCAGTTCGTGAAAGCCATCATCCTGGCGCAGGGCGATTTTGCCGCCTTTCTGAAAGCCAGAAAAGACGAGCGGGGCAAACTGCTGGAAAAGATTACCGGCACATGGATATACCGCGAACTGGGGAAAGCGGCATTTTTAAAAAACAGAGAGTTTGGTCAGCAACTCGATCTGCTGCAGTCGCAGAAAACAAACCAACAGGCGCAACTGATACCTGGTGATGATTTTGAAAACTTACTGGTGAGACTGAAAGGTCTTGAAACAGAGATGGAAGCGATTGAAAAAGAGGGGCAAAAACTGGCAGAGCAGTTAAAGTTGAAAGAAAAGATCACAGAGCAGGAGAAGAACATCGGTGAGGTGAAGAAGAAGTTATCGGTACAAAACCAGCTGCTGCTGGATTTTAAGGAAAAAAATGGTGACAGGATGGATCGGCATATCCGCCTGCAACCATGGCAGGAGCAATTGTGGCAATGGAAGCAACAGCAGAAAAATCTGGAAGCAGGTAAAAAGAAACTGTTACAACTGCATGATGACCTGAAAAAGTGTGAGGAGGAAGATATAAAAATAAGAGAAGAGGTAAAAAACCTTACCGGCAGCAGCGGGGAGTTGGTTGAGACGTTGAATGTTTTTGAGAAAAAAGTACTGGAGCTACAGCAAAAAATTGCTCATTCAGAAACCCTTATGGAAAGTACGGTGAAAGGGGTAAAGACTGATTTGAAAGGACTGGAGATGGATCTTGCCGGCGATGATCCGGTAAAAGCGGGAAGGCAACTGGAAGAAGCCAGGGAAAAAGACCAGCAGCAGATCCTGCAGCTGGAATCTGTTCTTACTTACGACGCTGTGAGTGCACCTGCAGAAACTGCTATGGAGATGAAGAAGGTGGTGGAGAATTTGCTAAAGCTGGCAGCAGAGGAAAAATTACTGAATAATGCAGAGAAGCAGATGGAAGAACTATTGGGTGAAATGAAACAGGTTCAGCAGCAGGCACAAACCATACCGGTTCAACTTGAAAAAGTAACCACCCAGCAGAACAATGCCGAACTCATCTATAAAAACCTGGAAAGTACCAAAAGAATCCGCGATCTGGAAGCAAGTCTGGAAGAACACCGCCACAACCTGGAAAAAGGCAAACCGTGCCCTCTTTGCGGAGCGCTGGAACACCCTTACAGCAAAGGAATGAAAAAGGGGGAAGACGACCTGGAAAAACAAATTGAGGACGCTTACCAAAAAAATGAAAATCTGAAGAAACTTATCAGTAACCTGGAAACACGGTTCAAAGAGCGGAAAAAAGATATTGAAAGACTTTCCAACAATAAAGACAAACTGCAGCAAACAGTAGCGGAATACCGCAAAACGTGGAAAAGCGTCCACGATTCCATCCCACAAAAATACCACGGAGAACAACACGGTGAACAGGCAGAAAAACTTAAGAATGAAATTGAGCAGATTGAGAAGTACCAGACATTGATGGACAGGAAAATAAAACTGGATGACCTTGCACTCAAAATCCGGGAATGGGATGTTCATTTTCAGTCTGTCGCACGTTTCTCTGCAGAGCTCAGAGCGATCTTTCCGGGTAAAGATGTGCATAAAGTTACAGGTGATCTGCTTAATCGCCACTCAGGAAACAGCACCAGAATAAAAAGTCTGAATCATTCGGAAATAGCGCTGGAGCAGGAGAATAAACAATTGCAATTAACTTTCGATGATCTTACGGAAAACCTTACCGCCGAGTTGCAGGAGTACGAATCCCCTGCGCAAGCCCTTGAAAATCTCATGGACCCTGTGCAGTTCAACCAACTGAAGGGTGAACGGGATCTGATGGATAAGAAGATCAGCGATATGGATTCGAAGCTGAAGGTGTACCATGACCAGCTGGAGGAGCTGAAAGAGCATGAGCCCCAGGCCAGCTTTGAAGAGATCAGTGAGAAAATAAACCTTCTCAGAGAGACCTATAAAAAACGCAGGGGTGAGAGGGATGACCTGATTGGTAAGAAACAATTCCAGGAAAGAACCCTGGAAGCGCTTGCCAACCTGGAGACCAGCATTGAGGAACAAAAGAAGAAAGCAGAGAAGTGGGTTTTGCTCAACCGGTATATTGGCGATGCGGAAGGAAAAAAATTCAGCACTTTCGCCCAGGAACTCACCCTCTTGCAGTTGGTAAGAAAGGCCAGCAAGCGCCTGGAGATGCTCAACAACAGATACCTGCTTAGTTTGCCCGACGAAGGAGAAGATGACAGCCTTGCCGTGATCGATACACACATGGGAGATATGCGTCGGTCGGTCAAATCACTCTCAGGTGGTGAAACCTTCCAGGTGAGTCTGTCACTGGCACTTGCACTCTCTGACCTTGCTTCGCATAAGGTTGAGATCGGTAGTCTGTTTATTGATGAAGGGTTTGGTTCGCTGGATAAGCTCACTCTTGACCAGACCATGGACACCCTGGAAAAACTCCAGTACGAGACCAATAAAACCATCGGGGTCATTTCCCATGTGGAAGCCATGCAAGAACGCATTACCACCCAGATCAAACTGGAAAAGGGAGGACAGGGGTATAGTGGACTGAAAATAAGTTGACGAAAGATCAAATCAGCGTTTAACCACAAAGATTCTATGATATTTGCAGGCGTTTTTGAAAAAATTTATTATACAACTGATATTCGGGTTGATATGATGTTTGTCTTTTAATTACAGCATAAAGTCGGCATAGAACACAAAGCGAATGTAACCTTTGAGATTGCTGAGGATACCCGAAGTTTGCAAATAAAAATAGTCTATTTCCTTATTTGCCATACATAGTTCAAATCAATCATCATCTGATTTTTTCATGATTCACATGTTCATCATTGATTTTTAGAACGCTGATATAAACGATATTTGCTGTTTTTTTCTTTTTGACAACCAGTTTAAGTTTTGTCATCTGCTTTCTTATTTTTATTTAGTGCCCAGGCAACTTAGCAGGATATTAGCAGGATATAAGTCTTGAAAAAACGAACTTCTTGTAAGAAACCGGCATTATGGATGTGAAAAAAATTAAATTACTTTTCATTTTTTCTTTTTTGAGCAACTAATTGTGTGAAATAAAATACAAAATAGTAAAACTTAAAAAAGAGAATTATGAAAAAGAATTGGATCAATTGTGTATTGTATGCACTGCTTATCAGCACATTATCATTTGTTGGATGCACCGACGAAGGAGATGATACCGGAGAGCCGGAAAGCGGTGAAATAAAAAACCTGGTTGCCAGCCTTTCTACAAATAACGGCAGGTCGGTAAGACTGAGCTTCGAGCACCTGTTTGATTCCACAGGCGAGCCATTGGGAGATTATGACATTTATCATTCAGAAGATGATGCAGAATTCATAAAAGAGGGAAACACCAACAATAACTTTTACAACTCCAACAGAACCAAGCATGGCAAATCTTACCGCTTTTTTGTAAAGTCAGAGCAGGACGATATGTTGTATTACAGCGATACCATAGACATTGAGACTGCGCACCCGGCAATGCCATGGGTGAGCACCAGTGCCAGGGTTATTGGCGAAGGACCGGGAGCGGATATCGAATATGTAAGACTGAAATTTTTTACCGGTGAGCAGGAAACTGTGGATGTAGTATCGAAGTTTGAATACTTCCGCGATGGCGAGAAGATTGGTGAATACGAAGTTCCTTCCATCATCAATGGTAATGATTTTGAATTCAAAGATGAAAGCATTGACTTTAACTTTGAACAGGAATATGTTTACAAAGTTGTTTCCTTTACGCATGATGGAGAACAGATAGAGAGTCTTGAGGCAGCGATTTCCGTCAATGTACCCGATGTGATCGATCGTCCTGCTCCAAGTATTGAAGAGATTACCAGTGATGCAACTGAAAAAGTGATCTATCTCCATATCAAAGATGTATCAGAATCTGCTACCTATGCTAATATTTATGCCGAATTAGGTGATGGTGAATGGGCCTGGGAAGGTGGCGACAGAGCACTCAGCAATCTTGATCAGGATGAAGATGGAAATTATATGTTCCCCCTCAGCACAGAAGGTGCACCCGGTGGGTTTAAATCTATTAAAGCAAAAGCAAAAGTTACCATTCAGGGAAAAGAAAGCGACTGGAGTGCATGGAGCGTTGCAACGGTGTTTGTAGCGTTTTAATATCAAACAAAAAGGACATAAAGTATTGATTGATTTTCTTAAAACAATCAATAAAGTAATCAGAACCGCTTACAAAGGCGGTTCTGTTTTATTCCATAATGATCCAAACAGATTTTTAAGAAAATATGAAAATAAAGAACTGTAATTTACCTATTTGCTGCAAATTTTAAATGAAATTAAAATTGCGTAATAACCTTTCAGTATTAAAAAATACAGTCAACAATGGTTAATTCATTTTACTACAATTCAAAAAGGTTATCTTTTCCTCATCATCGTTACGACATTGAATTTTCATGAGAAATTTTGAGAAGAATCAACCTCTATCTCTTACTACACCTAGCCAAGCTTACAATCTCAAAGTGCTTTAAGCGTTGGGACGAACTGAAAGTCGTCCGGCCACATTCCGGCTTTTATTACCTATCCACCTCAGAAAGAAAAACATCCGCTAAGCGGAATTTGCAATTCCTCTTTTTCAACACATCTGAATCCGTAATTCAGGAAGAATAATGCAACAATACCCATTGCATTACTCAACCAATCGATAATTCTCAATCATCGCATGTTCAGAGCGCCATTGCAAATGACGCTCTGATGGGTTTATACACAACCTGCCTCCTGCGGCGCAAAATGATCAACAGGCATTTGTCGGAGTGGTGGTGTAATTTGGTGGTTTGGTCGGCCCGAATGGTAGGGACAGGGCATGCGGTCGTAGGGACAGGGCATGCCCTGTCCCTACGCGATAAATATTGTTTAATTTTTATTTTATTATTTTAAACATCAAAAAAAAACTATGATTATACAAAAAATGGTTCTTTATAAATGTTAATTTCCTCATTTTTCGTGTTTATTTTTTTTTAATATCAGGCTTTTTAAAAGAATCAATCAGACCTTTATTGTTTAATTTTTAAATTTATATATTAAACAATAGACAAAAGCACATGTTTAGTTATCGTTGTTCATATTTTATAAATTTAAACCATAGAAAAATGAAAAAATTGAATTTAATCTTAATTGCTCTTCTGTTCTCCTTTAGTGCATTTAGTCAGAAAAATGATGTAGTAGATATTGCTATCGGGTCTTCAGATCATACAACACTGGTAGCTGCAGTTCAAGCTGCCGATTTGGTATCAACTTTAAAAAGTGATGGTCCATTTACTGTTTTTGCTCCTACCAATCAGGCTTTCAACAATCTTCCGCAAGGAACCGTTGAAACTTTGCTGAAACCTGAAAATAAAGAACAATTGACAAAAATCCTAACTTATCACGTAGTTGAGGGTAACTTTGATGCTGATGCAGTAATAGCCGCTGTGGAAAAAGGTAATGGCAAGGTAGTTTTGACTACTGTAAGCGGAAGTAAACTATCAGTATCTCTGGACAAAGACAGGGTTAAGTTAACAGATGAATCCGGTAACTCAGCTTTTGTAACCGCAGCAGATTTGAAAGGTTCAAATGGTGTTGTTCATGTAATTGATGAAGTGGTACTGCCTAATTAGTGTCAGCAAGAAAACACTTAGTTTTTGTTTCTTTGATAAGAAATCGTCAAAGACAAGGCTTTCGAAGTTTTTTAATCTAAAGAATTTACTTTTCGCAAATGATTGATTGATCTGTTCATAATTTGAATCATTCGGTCAGATGCCTGCCCCGTTCTTTTTTTTACGGGGGAGCTTGCCAAAACTCCGGTTTTGTGTTTTAATCCGTGCTACGAAATCTGATCATCCATGTGTGTCAATAATATTAATATTGTCATGGCTCGGTTAAAAAACGAGAACAACGCACTATTTGGCGTTTTCTTACAAAGACAAATTAAATTACTTCTGATATCTTTTTAAAGAAAAGCTTTCTGATAAATTCAGGAGGCTTTTTTTTATGGATTCTGCTGCAGGTTCTGCAAAAATAATTTACAGAAAAACCTTCATTCTCATATAGGGGATTTTCGGTTATTAAAAAGGTTATTGCATAACATTTCTTTCCAAACGGTTTTCTTTCTTAATTAATTGATTTTGTTATAACTACCTGATATCTCTATGTCTTTAAATCTTTAAATAATTTGCAGGTTAAGGTTGGATAGAACACCCTTGTATCTGATATTATTACTAATGCATTTGTGTGTAGCAATCATTTGATGACGTACCTACATTGCCTCCAATGCCATCAAATTAATAAAATCCACCGGCATGAAAATTCCTCCAGAAATCTTACCGCCGGAAAAAATGTAATGACACAAAACTATTTTTGGTTAACGCCTGCTATTTTTTATTTATCGATTTAAAAATTCAAAATCAAAAACTTTTGGAAAATGGAAGCAGTAGCAGTATATTTGATTAGTTTATTGGTTCAATCTATGAGTCTGCTCCGAAAAGCCCTTTTTAATTCATTAGTGAAAATATTAAATTCTTATCAAACTGGTAATCAGCGGCATGGATTGGTGCTAATTTGTGTAATTTGTGGATATTAAACTTTTCAGAGTATACTCATGTTTGAATCCTTACCCAGACTGTGTGAAAAGCACGAGCTCATAAATCATATCAGGGGCATTGGTTTACTTTGGGGTATTAAATTGAGAAAAAATAGTCAACCTGCTGTTACCGAAGCCGGGAAAATCATGTATGAATGTCTTTCAAGAGGACTGAGTTTTAAAGTTTGTAAAAGGAATATAATTACCCTTTCACCCTCCCTCACAATAAAAAGAAAAGAGTTGGAAGAATCTGTAAAGATATTAGATGAACCAATGAGTAATTACCAATAATTTTACTATTACATCTTCTTTTTTGCTATGAAAACAAAAAAAAATGAATTACCAGGAAAAATCAGGGAAAAACTTCTCTTTACCCCAGGACCATTGACAACTTCAAACACGGTAAAGTCAGCCGGATTAAAAGACCTGGGTTCACGCGATTTGCAATTTATTAAACTGGTAGGGGAAATCAGAAACACATTGCTGCACTTGGCCAATGTTTCACAACCAGAATACCAATGTATACTGATGCAGGGAAGCGGAACATTTGGTATAGAGTCGGTAATATCATCTGCCATACCTCGCAATGGAATGTTGCTTAATATCATTAACGGAGCTTATGGCCGGCGAATAAGTCAAATAACTCAAATCCATAATATTCCTACCCTGGATTTGCAATTTAATGAAAATCAGTCTCCTGATCTGGAGGAAGTAGAAAAAGTGCTTGCTGGTTTTCCTCAGATCACCCATATTGCAATGGTGCACGGTGAAACCACCACAGGACTAATCAATCCGGTAGAAAAAACAGGTTTTCTGGCAAAAAAATACAACAAAATCTATATTGTAGATGCCATGAGTACATTTGGGGCGTATGAAACAGATGTGGAGAAGTTGAACACCGGATTTCTGATCTCTTCTTCCAACAAATGCATCGAAGGAATTCCGGGATTCAGCTTTGTCATTGCAAGTAACAGCGCTCTGCAATCATGCGAAAACCAGGCACGCACGTTAAGTCTCGATTTATATGACCAGTGGTTGGGACTTGAAAAAAACGGACAGTTTCGATTCACCCCGCCGGTGCAGTCTCTTATAGCTTTTCAGCAGGCATTACATGAACTATCAGAGGAGGGAGGCATTCGGGCAAGAGGAAAAAGATACGCCCAAAACAATGCTGTTTTGGTAGAAGGAATGCTTAAAGCAGGATTCAAACTCTATCTGGATGATAACGTCCGGGGTTATATCATTACTGCCTTTTTATATCCTGAAGACCCAGCTTTTTCATTTGACGTGTTTTATCAAAAACTCAATGAACGTGGATTTGTAATCTATCCTGGAAAATTGACACAAACCCAATGTTTTCGTCTGGGCAATATCGGTCATCTTTATCCTGCAGAAATGAAAAAACTGATTGGTGCTGTAAATGAAGTGATATCAGAAATGAAAATAAAATTATAAAATGAATCAACCTGGTAAGATGTCAGAAATCATGAAAAATAAAGGATCAAATAATTTACAAGCTATTATTTTCGACTGGGCAGGAACTACCGTTGACTTTTGATGTTTTGCTCCTAAGGGAGTTTTTACCGAAGTTTTCAGGCTTAAGGGTATTGATATCACCATTGAAGAGGCACGAGGGCCTATGGGTATGCATAAGCGCGAGCACATAAGAGCCATCCATAAGAAAATCTATCCAGCTAAACTGGCGGCTACCAAAATTCTGATAAAAAGAGTACCAACAGTACCAAGGTACCCAAAAGAATCCGCTATATAGATGAACTAAGCCATGACAAAATTTTTGACACCCACGCGGATGATCATAATTTCGCAACACGGTAAAAACTACAAAACCAGAGTTTTGGCGAGCTCCCCCGTTAGAAATGAACGGGACAGATTTCTGTTGTTTCCCCCGGCATGGCAGGTATTTGCAATCTGTTTTTAGCAGCATTGCAAATGGCGGTTAGCTTAATGGCAGCGGCATTGCAAATGCCGCTTAGCTGTCTTAGCTGGATTGTAAACTCCTTAGATTCAAAACCTTCGAAATCATTGTTTTTGAAGATTTTTTATCAAAGACACAAAAAATGACAATGTTGGCAACTGTTAAGGAAAGAGGTAAAAAAAGAACAGGTATTCACATAGAGATTATTTTTATTTATGTTCAGATTAATGGTTTTAACTGC
>CAYPFV010000130.1:0-9411 GCA_964410015.1 uncultured Bacteroidales bacterium | reverse complement strand
TTTGTCATGGCTCGGTTCATCTGTTTATAATTTGATTAATTCGGTCAGATGCCTGTCCCGTTTATTTCTAACGGGGGAGCTCGCTAACAGTCTGACTGCATGCTTTACATGCCGCGCATTATAATCATGTGCGTGTGTGTGAAAAACATTGTCATGGCTCGGTTTATAGGATTCGGAGCATACAGTTGGTTTAATGGAAAATCAAATGTATGTGTTATCAAATTTAACCAAACAACATGAAGTTCATCAAAGGAAGTAATAATAGCACTTTTTCCTGAAGTTTGAAACCTTATTAGTCTTTGCAATAAAAGGTTAATAACGGATTATTGTCGTTTTTGAACTATTCATTTATAAAAGTAAACTCCTTAGATTCAAAAACTTCGAAACACTGTCTTCAACAGTTTCTTATCTTTCTTATCAAAGACACAAAAAATAAGTGTTTTCTTGTGTACACTAATTAAGTTATGATCCGGATAAAGAGAAATAAGTGTTTTTGCAGGCACACTAAAAAAATTTGCTGCAAATTAGAATTTAAATCCATGAGTTCACGCTAAAAAGTTTATAATCCCTAAATTACACAAATGAACGTTAATTCCTATCCTTGATTATTGATCAAATAACCATTTAATATTCTCACTAATGAATGAGTCCACTCCGAAAACTTGTTTTCGGCAAATCTGTGTTCATTTTAATTTTCTAAACACATTGATTATCAGTATTTAGCATCTGTGTAAATCTGTGTAATCTGTGGATAATTTACTTTTCAGAGTGGAATCATGAATTAAAAAGGACATATGGGAGCAGACTCAAATACTATTCTTTATAAAAAAAACGACACAACCAAAAGGATTGTGCCGTTTTTTTTATCATAAACTAATTATCTGCTACATCAGGGATTTTGATCCTGATTTGTGAGGGCGTCATTAGCATCAATTTCATCAAGAGGTATTTTGAAAAGAAACTCATTGCTTGTGGCTTCCAGAGTAAGAACCCTTGCCAAAGATGCAGAATGATTTCCTTGGCCAGAAGGACGTTCTAAAGGAAGAACAAGTCTTCTTATATCAGTTAAACCATGACCTTCACCCCATAGTTCAAGTCTGCGGTGCAGCATAATTTCGTCAATCAAAGCCTGTCCGGTATTGGTTGAAAGTTCATAATCCGGGTCTCTTTCACTAACCAGTTCAAATAGGGTTTGCTGTGCATCGTCAGATCCTGACCTTGCTTCAGCTTCCGCTTTAATAAGGTACATTTCAGAAAGACGCATAAATAGATAATCGGCAGCCCAGGAGCCCACTTCAGGGACAAGGAATTTCATCTGGTTATAATCAACCAGTTCATCTGATCCTTCTCCGGGAGCAATAAACAATGATTTACGAACATCGCTGTCGGGGAATTGATCATACAGTTCTTTGGTGATTTTTTTCTGCATCCCTAGCTGGGCATAAGTAAGAAAACGTGCATCCATATGGCTATAGAAAGAGGCAAAAATGGTTGCCTGCTCTTCATTTACTTCTGTTCCCCAAAGCCATTCAGAACCGGAGACAGAATTGAAACCATCAGCAGTATAATCAGCGGGCGTGTAAAGAGATTTACCATCCCCTTCTGCAGCAGCAATAGCAGCAGTGGCATGTTCAATGGCAGCAGTCCAATCTTCCATCACCAGAGCTACACGTGCTCTTAACCCGTGTGCCGATGCAAGATTTAAATGAGAAATATGCCTTTGAGGGGCAGCATCAGCAAAAAGCGTAATGGCCTCATCTAAATCCTGTGTAATTTGTGCATATACTTCATCAACTGAAGATCTGGGACCACCTTCTAAAGTAGGTTCAGTGTAGATCGGTATACCGGGTGCTGATGGATCAACAGCATAGGGTTGCGCATATAGTTGAACATTCTGAAATAAACCAAAAGCACGCAAAGCCAGTGCCTGACCTTTGACACTGTTTTTCTCAGCAGTGGGACCGTCAGCATCATCAATATTTGCCAATATCTGGTTAGCATTGTTAACAATATTATAATGTAAATGCCATGTCATTAATGGAATTACAGCCAATTCGTTTCTATGTTCGGTATAGTTATAATTAGCCACATACCATCCATAACCCTGGGAATGCAAAACCATGTCGTTTCCCAAAAGATCGAGGGACAGATGGGTAGATTTTACCCCATAGTTATCATGACCATCACCACCCTCAGCGCGGTTAAAATCATATAGAAAGCGATATACGCCATTGAGAGCAAGATAACCACCCTGGGTTGTTTCAAATATTCCATCGCTGGTTACCCCATCGGTAGGTGAGGTATCGAGAAACTCTTTTTCGCAACTGCTCAGTAATGCTATGAGAGCAACAATTGCTAATATTTTAATATGTATTTTCATTTCAAAAAGGTTTTAAGGTTATTAAAACTGTAAATTAGCTCCAAAAGTAATGGTTCTTACGGGAAAAAAAGAATGGTCGCCTACACCGGCAAAACTTGCCTGTGGGTTCATACCCGGTTCTGAACTAAAGATAGCAAGGTTGTCTGCCTGGGCAAAGATGCGCAGATCAGCAATACCAATCTGTTGCGTCAAAGCTCTGGGCACATTATATCCAACAGTTACGTTTTTAATCGTAAAATAAGACATATCAAACAAGTGTCTTGTAGAAAAACCGTTTAGGTCGGGATTATCATTTTCAACGCGGGGCACATCTGTTTCGTCACCAGGCTGCTGCCAACGATCAAGAATATCAGTGTGCCAATGAGAACCGTATCTTCCGGGGTGCATAAGGGTAAGATAGGCATTGTCATACATTTCTCCACCATACTGGAATGTAGTAAGAACAGAGAGATCAAAGTCGCCAATGACAAAATTGTTGGTCATACCACCATAAAAATCAGGAATAGAGGTACCCACATAATAGCGATCGGCATCTGCAACCACGTTGGTGGTTTCTCTTTCACCTGTAGGTTCTCCTTCATCATCGAGAACATCAACATAATAAAGCGCATCACCATTTTCAGGATCTACACCGGCAAACTCACGAATCCAGAAATCATAAAGTGATCTTCCTACTTCGAGCCTTTTGGAACCGCTAACAATACCTTCACCTTCGGGAAGTTTGGTGATTTCATTGGTGAAGTGGGTTACATTCAAATCGGTACTCCAGCGGAAATTAGTACCTTTTACAATATCAACCAACAAACGGGCTTCGATACCATTGTTTCTCATGGCTCCAATGTTTTCCGGGATAGTAGTAACACCTGTGGAAGTTGGAAGCGGGACATTGAACAACAGGTTTTCAGATTCACGGATAAAATAATCTATTTCTGCCTGCAAACGGTCAAAGAGTCTGAAGTCAACACCAATGTTGGTATTTTTGTTTACTTCCCATTGCAGATTTCTGCTTTCGAGAGTGGAAAGCAGGGCTCCATTATAAATGTAGTTATCTACACCGAGTTCATAAAGACCTTGCCAGGCGTAATAATTTGGGTCAACACCAGACAGAAGAGCATCATTACCCTGCTCACCATAGCTGGCTTTCACCCTGAGGTTATCCAACCAGTTGATATCACTAAGAAAATCTTCCTGACTGGCTCTCCATGAACCACCAATGGACCAGAAGTTACCCCAGCGAGTGTCTTCATAGAAGCGGGAAGAACCATCGCGGCGGAAGCTACCTGAAATGTAATATTTATTTAGATAATCATAATTTAATCGTGTAAAATACCCTTCGATACGGTAATTATCCTCATAAGAATCAGAACCTTCAGCGGTAGCAGCAACACCAATTTCAGTATTACCAGGAAGTGGAAAACCAACGCGGGTGGCAGAAAGGTTATTTAAACGGAATGAATATGATTCATGACCTAAAAGAACATCCACATTATGATCACCAAATTCGCGATTATAATTGAGAAGTTGGTTGAAAGTGAGAGTAAGATTTCTGAAATATGTTTTTGTTGACCGACCATCAACATTTGCAGCATCTCCAAACTCGGGGTTTTGGAAAGTGGTCTGGTAACGTGAATAATAGTCGGTACTGAGATTCATACGGAAATTCAATCCTTCAAGAATGTTGAACTGTGCATAAGTACGTGCGCCCACGGCATCGTGTTTGTGCGAGCGATCGTCAAGAGCAAGGGTACCGGCAAGGTTTGCCAGACCAGCATAAGGTCTTACCCGGTTTATTTCTGTTCCGTCAGGGGTTGTATAAGGGGTTCCGTAATCAAAAACTTTATCACCATTGTCATCCAGCACAACATTTCCTTCATCATCATGAAGATAAACAGGATAAATGGGACCCATTACCCTTGAAAAGTAGAAGGGGTTGGTTGTAGCAGTACTATTGGTTACAAAGAAATCCTGTTCTGCTGTTGATCCTGAAAGATTTAACCCTGTTTCAAACCAGGTTGTAGGCTGGGCATTCAGATTGATACGGGCATTGATCCTTTCAAAACCTGAATGATTGATAATACCTTCTTCGTTGAGATAACCAAAAGAAACAAAATAATCAGAGATGTCTGTTCCGCCGGAAACGTTAAACTGGTAATCCTGACGGATACCTGTGCGTGAAAGTTCATCCTGCCAGTCTTCACTATATAAAAGTTCAGCATTTGGATTCAATTCCCCGCTGACAGGGTCGATAAGTTGATCAGGTTCCACATTAAAGGGGTTGTAAAAACCCAGATTCTCGTAAATACTAGCTTCACCAGTTTCAGACAAACCAGAGGCAATAATCCCTGCTTCCTCCTGGGTATATTCATCAGAAGATACGAGGGCGTTGCGATAGGCTTCCCACATTATCTCATAATATTGCTGCTCATTTACCCTGTCATATTCAGGAATGGCTCTGTCAGAGAATCCAACGCTGGAGTTGAAGGTCATAGTAGGTTTACGGGCGTCACCTTTTTTAGTAGTGATGATGATCACACCGTTGGCACCTCTGGCACCATACAATGCAGCAGCACTTGCATCTCTGAGGATAGAGACACTCTCAATATCCGAAGGGTTAATAGAATTCAGCGTACCATCGAAAGGAACACCATCTAAAACATAAAGGGGAGCATTGGATGAACCTACTGATCCAAAACCACGCAGGCGGATGGCATCACCATCTCCGGGTTGTCCGCTGGAGGAGCTTACCTGTACACCGGGTGCAACACCTTCGAGCGCTCTACTGATATTGGATACCGGCCGTCTTTCAATTTTTTCAGTGGAAATAACATCTGCTACCCCGGTGAAAGACTCTCTGGTGGTAGTACCATAGGCAACAACAATTACCTCCTCAAGACCAACAAGGGCAGCCTGGAGGTTTACGTCGATTTCGGTGCGCCCATCAACAGGCACCTCTGTTGTATTGTATCCTACAAAAGAAAATACAAGGGTGGCATCACCAGGTGCCTCAATTTGGTAGTTACCATCGGCATCGGTAATGGTTCCGGTAGTTGTTCCTTTTACAACTACAGATACTCCGGGTAGTGAAGTACCATCATCAGCATCGGTTACGGTTCCCGATATACTGGTTTGCGCGAAAGCTGAAAAGCTCATCATTGCAAACAACAGCATAACAGTAAAAACGATTCTTTTCATGTTGTTTTGTTTTTAATAATACATTAAGTTTTGGTAAATAAAACGCAAATATAAAAAGATATTTATTCAAATTTGCAAGAATTATGTAAATTAATATCGTTTTTCAATGATATTTAACAGTTTTATGGTCAGAAAACTTATGCGCTAAATAAATAAAAAGTCATAGTTATTCTAAATAAAAGTTTGATGCAATAATAAATTTAGTCATAAATAGGGGGGGTATTACAAAAAATTAATTATTTTTGAATGGTCAATACATTACTGTTCATTTATCTTCAATGGATTTTTGGTAAAAACTTTGTTTATCCTTGTATATAAAATTTAAAATGCGTTCAGGCATTTTTCAAAACAAACATTTTTCAGGCAGAGAAGCTTGCTAAAATAAATTAGTAGTACAATTATATGCATTACTAAATATTTATCGTGTATCCAATTTTCAAGTACCTTAATTAATCACCAAAAACAGTTTTATCATGGTGCGTTTTACTTTTCATTCTTATTTATCCCTTATTTTTTTACTACTTTTCTTCTTTTTGCATATCAATTCATTAAAAGCTACAAATGATATTGTGCAAGGTTCTGTATCTTTTGAAGAAAAGGTCAGAAATCAACCAGAGATTATATCGCTTACAAAAAAACAGCAAGAAGATATACCTCATTATAAAGATCACAAACCCGGAACAGCCATGAAAGGTGGCTATGGCATTCCGGCAGAACTAACTCCTGACAATGCTGGATTTTTTGAAAAATCAGGAGATTCTCTTCTTGTTTGGAAAGTGCTGGTAGAAAGTCCTGGCAGTATTTCCATGGGGTTGGTATTAAACAATATTCTGCTGGGGGATCACTCCGAATTGGTTGTTTATTCAATGGATAAAACACATATGGCCGGTCCTTATACTCATAAAGATAACAATGAACATCAGATACTCAGCACACCATTGTTTCCCACAGAAAAGCTAATCATTCAATATACAGAACCTTTGAAAATGGTTCAGGGAGATGAAGAAAAAGAAATGAAAATGCGCGATTCACACTTTTATGTAAGTGAGATCATTCATATTTATCAGGGGGGTCTGTTTTCTGACGAAAAAAACCTGGGTAGTAGTGGTTCGTGCCAGGTAAATATCAATTGCAGCGAAGGCGATCAATGGCAACGACAAAAAAGGGGAGTTGCCCGTATACTCATGCGTACAGAAGATGATGAAAATGAAGAAATATCCTATTCCTGGTGTTCCGGATCGCTGATTAACAATACAGCTCATGACGGTACACCCTATTTTCTGACAGCAGGCCATTGTGGTGATAAAGCAGACACAGAAGATCGTTTATACTGGCAGTTTTATTTTAATTTTGAAAGACCAGATTGTGCGAATGAGGGTTCGCCGGAATATAATATGTTAACCGGATGCAGTCTACTATCCAGCGCACAAATAACATCCGGATCAGATTTCCGGTTGCTTTTATTGAATCAAAAACCACCAAAACATTGGTTACCATATTATAATGGATGGAGTCGATTAGATGAACCGGCACAAAGCGGGGCAGGCATACATCATCCTGAGGGTGATGCGAAAAAAATATCCACCTTTAACAATGAACTCAACAGCACCACTCCCACCATCAGTGAACAGCAAATGGCACCAAACTCGGCATGGCAACTCAACTGGTCACCTACAGATAATGGGCATGGGGTGGTAGAAGGAGGTTCTTCAGGTTCCCCATTATTCAACGAATTCGGATTGATTGTGGGTACACTTACAGGGGGTTCCTCTTCCTGCACTAACCCCTACACACCTGATTATTATGGAAAATTCAGCTATCATTGGGACAAAAACGGCGTGGTCGATGTTCGTCAACTGATGCCTTTTCTTGATCCTTTGGAAACAGATGAAACAGAAATATCCGGTTTCGACCCTTATTATCAAGAGTTTAGCAGCCCTGGTTTTGCAAAAACAAACTATGATACGGAAGAAAACCATGTAAAAGTCCAGTGGTATGCTCCCGGTAATGCACCCAATGATCCGGGCTGGTTTAAATACATTGAAGACTATACGCATCTCTCGTGGGGTACCCCCGAAAGGGCAACCTTTTTTAACAGCGATATTATGGGATTTTCATATCCTGTGACTTTAAGCAAGGTGTCTCACACTTTTGTTGAGCATGAAAGTTATCCATGGCCAAATGACCAATTCCGGTTCAAGATATACGATTCGGATGGAAGAACATTGCTATATGAATCGGAAGAACTTACCGCTGAACATTTTCAGGAATACATCTATACGCTGGAAGAACCCATCATTTTGAATGATCATTTTTATGTGGCCGTAAGAAGTGTAGATCCGAGCGGTCATCCGTCCAGTCTGATGAGAACCATCAATTTCGGGCAGGGCATTTCTTTTATCGGTGAAATGGACTCCTGGTCAGCTCACCAGGACGAATCACAGGCTTTTGCCCATCTAACAGGAATTTACATTGAAGAATCAAAAAAGAAAAATCCTCTTGTCTTTTCACAAGTCAATCCTTCCGGTTCTTCAAATCAACCGATGGTATCAGACAAAACAATCACAGTTTCCAATACTGAACAAGATATTATTCGATACAGAGTGTATAAAAATGATCAAATGATCTATGAAACAGAAACACCAGATATCCTTAATTTCATTGATGAGGATGTAAACACCGGTATTTCCCGTTATCATGTAACTGCAGTATATGAGCAGGAAGATGAACTTTTTGAATCTGAACCTTCTAATATAGCAACCATGCTTATTTCAGAAACATGCCAAGAGCAAATAGCGGAATTTCCTTATGCCCAAATATTTGATGAACAAATACTGCCCGACTGCTGGAGTCAATACACCTCAGGAAATTCTTCCTGGGAACTCACTGCATTGGCCAATTTTAACGAAAATGCTATTGCTCCGCAAGCAGGGAATAATTTTTTAACGATTTCACCCGATGATGATGCCCAACAGGAATGGATCGTCACTCCTTTTATAGATATGTCAACACTTAACCAACCCGCCATGCGTTTTTCTTTGATCAGTGAAGCACCGGATGATGATTCCAAAAACGCTTTGCGTGTAATGATACGCACCCAAAACAATTCCTTTCGGGAAATATGGAGCATAAAAGGAAATGAAAGCGGTTATGAAGGTGCCTGGGGAAAAGTGGTACTGAATCTTTCGAAATATACACAAACAGAAGCGCCCGTGCAGATCGCCTTTTTGTATGAAGGAGAAAACGGACGATCCTATGGTATTGACAATATTGAACTGTATAACGGACAATTGTATAATCTCACTTTGCGCACAGAACCGGAAGATTCTGATTTTCTGCCCGGGCAGGTAACCGGGGCAGGAAGATACCTTGAGGGAGAAAAAGTAATATTACGTGCCTACCCAAATATCCTGCATTATTTTAAAAACTGGGAAACCAACACAGAAGTACTTTCTGATGATGATGTGTACCATTACACAATGCCTGCCTCGGGTAAAACGATTAAGGCAATATTTGTGTACTCCACAACCAATGCTGAGGATAATATATCTTCTGTAACTGCTGCAGAAGATAATTATCATGTTTATCCCAATCCATCAACAGGAATTTTCACAGTCCGTTCCTCTGAAATATCTACAGATATTCACATTTCTGTTTACGACATAAGGGGATCGGAGATTTTGAAAAAACAGATGCCAAAACTTTTACAAAATGAAACGTTGAATATTGATCTAAGTGGACAAAAAGCGGGTTTATATTTTCTTGTTGTTGAAACAGCTGCTCACAGAGAAGTGAAGAAGATCTCCCTGCAATTTGCTGATTAACGTTTGGCGTTTAAC
>CAYPFV010000129.1:0-9492 GCA_964410015.1 uncultured Bacteroidales bacterium | reverse complement strand
AATGAAGGGTTAACCGCTGCTACGGTATTTCCTCATCTGGAGATACTCGACCGGTTTGCCCATATAGAAAAAATAATACTGGTTACCATTGAAAGAAATCAGAATTTCGCTGCATCGGATTTGCCTGAAAGCACAAAGATCGTCCATATCCCCCTTTTGAGTAAACGACCCCTGCCAAATTTTTTCAACAAGATATACGATTTTATCGACTTCCCCCGAAAAATCATTCGCATTTGCAGTACGTATCAGATCGATAAGATCATTGCCAGAGGTGCTCCCCCCGGTGCCATTGCCATGCAGGTAGCGCAAAAAACAGGCATTCCCTTCTGTGTTGAATCATTTGAACCCCACTCGGAATATATGCTGGAATCGGGAACCTGGCATTCTTATGATCCCCGCTATATTTTCCAGCGAAAATGGGAGTGGCAGCAAACACAAAAAGCCACAGCGTTGATGCCCGTTGCTGAAAACTATAAAAAAAGACTGGTAGCAGAGGGGGTTCCTCATGATATGATTGATGTGATGCCGTGCTGTGTTCCTCTGGAGCAATTTCGCTTTTCTACTGAACACAGAAAGCACACAAGGGAAGAACTATCCTGTGATGATTTGGTAACTGGCATTTATACCGGAAAATTCGGAGGCATTTACTACCGTGAAGAGGCTTTTCGGATTTTCAAACATGTTTTCAACACACTAAAAAATAACTTTTTTCTGATCATTCTCTCTCCGGACGATCCGGTCTGGATCCGTTTGATGTTGCAAAAACACCAAATACCACTACAAAAAGTTTTTTATGCCTCCGTAGCCCATGGAGAGGTTCCCTTGTATCTTTCCGCAGCAGATTTTGCTTTCTCGCTGCAAAGTCCCAAAAAAAGCAATTTGTATCTTTCCCCCATCAAAAATGCCGAATACTGGGCAGCAGGTTTACCGATCCTGATTACTGCCGGCGTGGGTGATGATGCCAAAATCATAAGGGAAGAAAATGCCGGTGCTATTTTCAGAGGCGTTGAGGATGTGGATGGTTTGAAAGAAGGCATTCTAAAACTGGTAAAAATGGTTCGGGAAGAAAATCCTCGTCCTCGGCTACAGAAATTGGCTTCAAGGTATCGCAATTTCAGCATCGTGGAAGCGGTTTACAAAAAATGGTATGGCAAGTAAGAAAAAATCATTTGTCCATCACCAGTGATTCCTTATTTTTTTCCATTTTATACTGTAGAGATAAGTTGTACAAAATAGCAAGAGACCCGGCAAAGAAAGGCAGCAGAGGAATTCTCAACCTGACGAGCGCTCCAAAATTGGCAGTGGTCACCCCCACCGCAAAGGCAAAAATAATGGCAAAAAGAAGTGAGAAGATCACCAAAGGTTCATTGGCTATGATCTTAATCCCCTTCACAATACCGGTTCTCCAAAAGATCAATACACTTACGAGTAACAATATTGTGTTTTCTATGCCCGCCAACAGCATCAGTACATTTCGTACATCCCACAAAAACGGCCGGTAGATTCCTGCAATAATGGCTTGTGGTGCCAGTTTTACAAAACCTGTCAGTGTGCCGTCAATCCGCCCGATATCAAAATAGTTTTCGCTGTATGCCTCCCCCCGCATCAGGTCATCCTGTGTAATCATGGCTTTGGTAATCATGGCCTGTACATTCCCATATTCTCCCAAACTTTCACTGAACAAACTTAAAAACCCAAAAGCAAGAAACAGGAAAACAATGATTACCGAAGGGGCCAAAGCCCATCTTAAAACCGGGTTTTGAATCCTCTTTAAACGTGCAAAGGAAAACCAGATAAAAACACCCGGCATCAAAGCGACAAGAATATAGGCTTTGATGCTAACTATAACAATGGCACTAAGCAGTATGATGAGTAAATTTTTGGTGATTTGCCTGCGTTCGATTAATCCGTGATAAAAACTATAGGTAAAAAATCCGATGGCCATGAGCGAGAAGCTATCTTTTAAAATGGGCGAACCCCAGAAAACGAGGGAGGGGTAAAACAGGATGGCTGCGGCAAAATACTTCTCTAATCCGGGGTACAACTGGCAAAACAACAGATACAACCGCCAGCTGCCCGTGTAGGTAACCCATGCCACCAGTATGGAAGCTGTATAATAATTGCCCAACCCCAGCAGGGTGAATACAGAAGCAAATCTCACCACCACGAAAGATTCCGGATCGCGAAACATCCACGGCCAGCCGGTGTCATTGTCGAAAACATAGTATATCTCAGGACTTCTGTGTCCAAACAATATCCGAAAAAAGTTTGCAGGGTCTTTGAAGAGAAGTTTAACCAAACTCTGCGAGTTGCGGAAGAACATGGTTGAGTCTCCACCATCTTTATAATACAAAGAATAAACCATACACAAAGCAATGGCGCCGAGAACGCTGGCAAAAAGACCCCATTTGTAATATTTGTATGCGGGGTTGATCTCCTGGTTTCTATTCTGGATGTAATGGGCAACCAGAAACATCAGCATCAGATAAAAGCCCATGACAACGAAGTCGATCAGTCCGGGTAACAATCTGCTATGTCCATGGTCAAAATATTCCATATAATGGTAAGGGAGTTTTAAAAATCAAGAATCATCTTCCGGTAAACACTATTCACCAGAAATTGTATCTTTGAATCTGTTCATGCAATAAAACGAGCAAACGAATGTCGTCTTACAGAAAGCAAATATACAACCTGTTCCTGATAGTAAGTATAATTTTATTTGCAGGTTCGGTTTCCGCTTACATAAAAACCCTTTTTGCGGGCGAAAAATCATTGCCACGCATACAAGATCCGTTTTTTGATCCGGCATTGGCTCGTATAGACAATATGCCCCAACTCATCGGTTTTACGGATAGTCTTGCATCTGTGGGTAATTTTTCAGACGCTGATCATCAACAGTATACAGCCCTGGCAGATCGTGTTGTACGGATGCGGTTCACGTATGGTTTGCAAAAATATCAATATCATGAAAATTATCTTGCCTGGTTGGGGATGAAAATATTTTGGTCGCACCTGGGCGTAAAAGTGCTGCCAGAAGACATATTACAAGGATCGAAAGCCTTTTGCAGTCAGAGTGCCATGGTTTTCCAGGAGATACTGCGCAAAAAAGAAATACCTTTCAGGACGGTAGGATTGCAAGGGCACTATTGCACAGAGGTATGGATAGACGATACCTGGCAGTTTCACGATGTAAGTTACAAACCCGATGCAAATATGTTGTCGGGTATCAGCACCGACAGTTTGCTCAGCAACAGAAAAATTATCCATGAAGCCTATGCCACCTCTTTTGCAAAGAATTTGAAAACCGACATCACGGATCATTTTGATGCATCAAACATCTTCTTCGGCGAAATAAATGCCCCCGGCGCACCCCAAATGGCCATGTTTCAAAAAACAACGAAGTTTTTAAGTTGGTGGGGATGGGTGTTTTTGTTTATTATTATAGTGTATAAGTTACTGTCAAAAAAGATCAATTGATCATAAACAATTTTTCAACAACATAGAATCATGTCTAAAGCATGAATAAGAAAGATTATTCCTTTCCCTTTCAGATTATTTTTATACTCGATCTTTATGAGGGAAAGATATTTTTTTATCAAAAAAGTTATTAAGGTATATTCTCATCCCCGATCAGGGACTCATTTCCTGGAAGCATTCCTGGCCCGGAATTTTTATGCAGGTAAAGATTTGAAAGTGGAGGAGGGTTTGTGGGGTCACTGGAGCAACAGGGTAAAAAAACTGAAGGTAATGAATACGGTTTATTATTTGGAAGTCATGAAATGCCTGGTTCCTGGGTTAAAAATATTAAACACCCTATGATCTATATATGCAGAGATGGGCGGGACGTAGCTTATTCTATTTGGAAGACACCCAATTTTAAAAATATTGAACAGAAAAACATCCCTTTTTCTGAATTTTTACGGACAAATATTGATTGGGTTGGCACCCCTTCACATAAGTCTTATCCCAAAGAAAATATTATTCAGCACTGGGAAAGGCACGTTACAAATTGGTCAAAGGTTAAGAAAAAGAATTTATTGATCATTCGTTATGAAGATTTGGTTTTGGATCCTCAAAAAGAATACAGGAGAATTTTGAAAAAATTCTTTCCTCTTCGTTATTTTCTAACCAAAAATGGATGGATACGTGAAAATATTGAAATAGTAAAGAAACCAATCGGTCTAAAACCTAATAATGCAAAACCAAACAATTGGCAAACCAAATATACCAAAGAGGATCAGAATTTCTTTCTAAGTCAAATAAGGGAAGAAAAATTCTTATATTAATCCAACAGAAATTTTTTATTGAACCATTCAAATATCAGCACATACATGCTGATCAATTACATTTTGTAGCGAGATTGCAAAAATTTTCAATTTAGTCATGCATTCTTTATTACATTTTTTTCCTGGAAGAAAACAGCAGAAATATAGAAAATAACCCAAATGGCCAAAAAGGGAAAAAAGTGTATGAGCATCCTGTTAAAAGAATCAAACATGTAAGGATTAAAGGGAGTTCTGAAAAAAGACAAGGCGAATGAAAGTAAAACAGAGTTTAGAAAAAAGAAAAATAACTGACTTATAAAACCTTCCTTTTTCCCAAAAGTATGTTTTAAACTCAAATAACCAGAAACAGGAAGAAATATGAACCATAAAACACCCCAACCTCCTGAATTTTTGTAAAAAAGATTGATAATGGTTGATCTTAGATTTAGCAACATATGATCGGGTTTAATTAAAAATGTAAACACGATTATAAGCAACAAGGATATAGTAATTACCTGACTAAAATAAGGATTATACTTTTTAAGAAGGTAAATTTTGTCTTTAACTGAATAATAAAATCCTGCAAGCATTAATAAAACAAATATGGCCAAATATTGCTCCCATTGAACAAATGTATCAAAACCAATAAATTTGTCAACCTTAAAATAAACCCAAAAACTAAATAAGAATATATAGGAAAAAATGAATTTCAATCCATCTTTCTTTTTTACTGATTGAATATTAATAAAATGGACCAACCACAAAACAACATATAATAGACCTTCCATTCGAAGGAATGCAATTGGAAGTAAAGAAATGAATGCATAAACAAGAAACTCCTTTTTTGCTTTAACATCGTAGATATACACCCCGAATGTCGCATTTAAAATAAAAAATGCAAAAATTATATGATGATTTAAATAAGAGAAATTATATATACCTATAAAAGTAGAATAGAAAATCAGTATGGGTAGCATTACTGCCAGCATCAATAAACCTTTACTATGTTCATTTGAATTGATTAATTTGTAAGAAAACAAAAACCAAAGCGCAATTAAAGACAGATTAAATAATCCAACATGGTTTACCAAAATATGATCATAATGCACTAGTAATGTGATGAATTGAAAAGACAAATTAAATACAGGTAAGCCAATTCTTAACATTTCCCTTATATCCATATCAGGTATCAAATAATAAACAGAATCGTTCGTAAGATTAACAGGTTTTAAATAATTTATCAAAACAACGTAAATAACAATAATTATAAAAACCAAACTCAGATGGATCAATTGTTTTATATTGAAGAATCTCTTCTTTATAAAGAATAAAAAGAGCAGATTGATTACCATGAATAATGACATTGTAACAATTGAACGTGTACTGGATTCTTCAACATCAATCCAAACTAAGTTGGTAAATAAATAACAAGAAAACCATACAATGGTCCCAAACGGGAAAGCAGCAATATAAGAAGTTCCATTAGGATTAGTCTGTATGATACTGATCAATAAGTATCCACTAAGAAAAAGACCTAAAAAATATATGATTTCAAATACGATCATTTGCAAAAACTTACAGGGGTGAAAAATATACTTTCATTTTTCAGATATACCAGTATATCCTCCTTGCTTTTCATGGGCTTTGTAAGTAAAATAAATGCAGGATAAGGTTCTTCTTCATTTATATGTACTTTTTCAGCAAGTTCATAAGGATTATATGCTATAATAGAGAATGTATTCAAGAAGTTCGGTATATAATACTGGCAGTGATTATCTTCAATGTCTTTGTATTTTATTTTTTTTCTCATCAAACCAGGTAGGTTTAAACTCATTATTTCTTTCAGATTTTTGGAAATATAAATATCCGAATCAGCATAAAAGTCTTCTACAGTCTCAATAAACCGATTGTCAGAAGATGCCATTTGGTAAGTTCGTTGCCTTTCGTATTCAAATTTCATCAGATATTTTTGAACCTTTTCTGTTTTTGAGTAGTTTGAACGGTTTATGCCTTTGATATTATAAGTATCATTATAGAATAATACATAAACGTTCAAAGAAAATAAACTAAGTATTACTATATAAAATAAGACCCTTTTTGTTGATTTCACTTTAATCGGTTTTGATTTCTTTTTTAAAAATATACGCAAAATTAACCCAATTTGCATTTGATTTTAAAAACAAACTTTTCTTTTTCAGGCAACATGTTTATTTTATTGTATTTTTGTAGCAAATCTAATGAATGTAAATATATTACTAACCTTCTTTTGCAATTTCAGTAAGTTTTATACCCTTTACAAATGAAAGCATTGACAATAATTATCCCTGCATTTAATGAAGAAAAGGCCTTGTCAGATGCAATTATAGCATTAAACAATTTTTCAAAAATATATAATTGGAATATTATCGTCGTCAATGATGGTTCTAATGATAACACAAAAAATATTGTTCCTGCCATAAGAGACGTGATATTAATCAATCATCCCTATAACAAAGGTTATGGAGCGTCGTTAAAAACTGGTATTCAAAATGCCAAAACCGGGCTTATTGCTTTTTTCGATGCGGATGGACAACATCGGCCCGAGGATCTTATTGCCCTGTATGAGAACTTTGGTGATTACGATATGCTGGTAGGACAAAGGGGTAAAGACAGCCATCAGGAATGGGTGCGAAAACCCGGAAAATGGGTTCTATCCAAAGTAGCCAATTTCCTTACAGGACGTAAGATTCCTGACCTTAATTCTGGTTTAAGGATCATGAAAAAAGATGTAATAAAACAAATGCTACATTTGCTTCCAGATGGTTTTTCCTTTTCAACTACCAGCACTATAGCTTTTATGAATATGGGGTATAATGTAGGTTACCACCCCATCATTGTGGAAAAAAGAATAGGGAAAAGTACAGTTAAACAATTGAAGCATGGCAGCAGTACGCTAATGCTGATCCTAAGGTTGATCGTATTGTTCAACCCATTAAAGGTTTTTATTCCTGTGGCTTTTTCGCTCATCGTGCTGGGGATTATTTATGAGTTGATATACGGTATCCTTATGATTCCCGGTGTGAAACTTCTTCCCGGGGCATTGCTATTGATGCTTTCAGGGTTGCTCATATTCTTTTTTGGTCTTTTGGCTGATCAGATAAGCGCACTAAGAAAAAATAATATCGTAAACCGTTAATCTATGGATTATCATGAAGTTAAGGATAAAGAACTCTTTAATAGTATTGCAACAACGTATTTTCGTAAAGATATTTATCCGGTTTCATCTTATGCCCGTAAATTCCAACTGTTGAGTCTTTTTGAGTTGTTGCCAGATCAAAAAAACAAGAAACTGGATGCTATTCTTGAGCTTGGATGTGGTGTGGGTGCAAGTGCCAGCTATCTCAAAGGCTTGTATGAACATTATACAGGGATAGACTATTCTGAAGCTTTTGTAAATATTGCCAGGAATCATTTTTCTGATAATAAAACAAATTTTCTATGTTTAAACCTAAAAGACTACAAAAAAGAACCGGAGAAAATTGATTTCGTTTTTGGAGTTGGTGTTTTACATCATGTAAGCGAACTGGACAATGTATTGAAAGCTATTAATAAAATAGGCGACAATGAAACCTTATTTGGATTCATCGAACCGCAATCAGGTAATCCGCTGATTCAGTTAATGAGGAAAATAAGAATAATGGTTGATAAAAATTATTCGGGTGATCAGTTTTTCTTTAAAAAAGAAACTATCGAGCAAATTTTTAATAAAAATGAATTTGAAATTATTAAAATAAAATATCAAGGTTATTTTACTCCTCCTTTTGCACAAGTGATTTTAAAACCACAATTTATATTTATGCCAATGGTTAAGTTCCTGATTCAGATGGATAAACTTATTCAAAATCATTTGAACAATATGTTTTCATGGAACATTATGTGGATTGCAAGGAAATCAAATAGAAAGCAACCCTAATCTCATTTTAGAAATGAAGTTCAGTTTGAGCCTATTATTATACACCTCTCTCGGTTTCCTCTTGCTATTTTTATATTACTTTGACTATATAGAGATTCCGGTGATTCAAAACCATTTTTTATTTGTCACATCAGTATTTTTTGTACTGTTGGGATACTTGCTGGAATCCAAGGTTTGGCATCTGGCGTTAAAGAATAATATCTTTGACATTACATTTAAGGATGCAGTCATCAGCAACGGTAGTTTTATTTTCACAAAATATATCCCTGGAAAGTTATGGGTGATCATTGGCAAAGCCGGATATATAAAGGAAAAATACAAAGGTAGTTTTGTTGATCTATCTTCATTTTCTTTTTTTAATCTTCTTATCAGTCTAACGGCTGGTGCCATTGTCGGGTTTTCTGTTTTTTATCTGATCGACAAATCCATATTTGTGATTGCTTCACTTGTGGTTATAGCAGGTGTGCTGTATCTGTTCTGGGGGTATAAATGGTTCCTGAGTTTCACCTCGGCATTGCTAACAAAAATATTCAGAAAACCCATTAAATTACCTGATGTAGGTCGTAAGACAACTTTGCACATGCTCCTGGTTTCAGTAGGTATCTGGTTATTGTGGTCCGTAGGTTTTTACCTGATGCTTTTATCTTTGGAAAGCAGTCAGTGCGTTTCTGTATTATCGGGATTGGTTTTCCCTGTTTCTGCCATTTTTGGGGTAGTGGTGGTGTTTGCTCCGGGAGGTCTTGGTTTCAGAGAAGGTTTGATTGCTTTTGGATTAACAGCACTAGGCTTACCCGCAGCAGAAGCCGCATCTTTTGCGGTAGTTTCCAGACTTTGGTTTCTTTGTGGTGAGGCATTGTTCTTCCTGACAGCGAGGTTGAGCAAAAAATTCACATCATGATGCTAATCTTATTCTATCAAACTCCTAAAATTTTTATTCGCAGTCTTTTACCTTTTGTACTGATAAATTAGCATCCTATATTTAAACTACTCAAAATTCACTTCAAAACCATCCTTTTCCACTTCATCGCTGCCAAAATTCCATCTATCATCACCTCCAACTCCGTCACCAGTTACCTCTCCCCTACTCTCTCTTGTACCTATGTCAGGCAGGAAAGAAAGATGATAGTCATTTGCGCGGAGCGCGGCAGAAAGTAATCATTTGCGCTTCGTCTGGCATTCGTGCTGCGCACGTCATTGGGGGGCATACGATGGTCATTTTATAGAGGAATAAAAACGCCAAACCTCATGGCAAATAAACGAGACAACAGCGTGCGG
>CAYPFV010000128.1:0-9582 GCA_964410015.1 uncultured Bacteroidales bacterium | reverse complement strand
ATTCCGGTATTATTCTTTTTTACAGGATTGCATGATGATTACCACAAACCAGCCGACACCCCTGATAAAATTAACCACACCGGAGTAAGAAAAGTATTGGAACTATCCTATTTTTTTATTGAACAGCTAAAAGACCGGCAAGCACCGGTGTTTACCCCAACCCAGGCATCTCAAAACCGTAAGAACTAAAGAAGAGGTACTTCACCGGGATTTATGCCCGTTCATGCCTGTGATGGAAAAGGTCTGAGGATTGATGCAGTCCTGGAAAACCGTCCTGCCCAAAAAACCAGAATGACTGATGGCAACATCATAGTAAAGCTCAATAGTGCTTGCAAGAAAACACTTGTTTTTTTTTTGTCTTTGATAAGAAATCGTCAAAGACAAGGATTTATAAGTTTTTGAATATAAGGATTTTACTTTTTGTAAATGACTGGTTCATCTGTTTATAATTTGATTAAAACAGGTCAGTTGGAGCTTGCTAAAAGTCTGACTACATGCTTTACATGCCCCGCATTATAATCATGTACGTGTGTGTCATCATCTTTGTTATGGCTCGGTTCAAAAACGAGAATAACGCAGTATTTGGCGTTTTCTTGCAAAGACTAAATAGAAGGAAAGTTTATGACATTTATTCTTTCATGAAAAGAACAAGAGAAGTAAACCACAAGAAACCAATTGAGATCGTTGTTTTGTGGAAAGGAGAAAAGATAAAAGCAAAGGTAGCGTGCTGATGGTTTAAAATAAACCTGAATGATTTATAATAAGTGCCCGGTCAGACATCAAGAGAATCGGTAAGAATTCAAAAATCTTTGCTACAATTGTCTTAGAAAAAATACCCTGGATCATCTGGAAAAATTTTGTTGCCAGTATACAAGATGGGATTGAATGATTGCAATTATTCCACATGTGTGTATCCTAAACCCAAACATGTTCTTTTTACTTGATAAAATTGTCGTATTTTTGCATTCTGTATTTCCCAAAAGAGATTGCAATGCCTTTCAAATATCTGTTTTTGCGGTATATACAAACAAAAAGAGATTTTATATAAAAAAATAATTAGAAAATAAAGCAGTAATGAGTTTATCTAAAAGGCACAAAATTTTTGATCTGATCAAAAAAGACCAGGAAAACCTGCTCGACAAGCAGGTAAATGTAAAAGGTTGGGTTCGAACCAAAAGAGGGAATAAAAATGTAGCATTTATTGCCCTTAACGATGGTAGCATTATACATAACCTGCAAATTGTGGTTGATGTAGCAGCGTTTAACAACGATGAATTGCTTCGTCAGATTACCACAGGTGCCTGTATTTCGGTAAACGGTAAACTGGTAAGATCGCAGGGAAAAGGACAAAGTGTAGAGATACTGGCACAACAGATTGAACTTTATGGTGGAGCCGATCCGGAGAAATATCCTTTGCAAAAGAAAGGACATACACTGGAATTTTTAAGAGAGATCGCTCATCTTCGCCCCCGCACCAATACTTTTGGTGCTATACTCAGAATAAGGCATGCCTTGTCATTTGCCATTCACCAATACTTTAACTCTCAAGGATTTTTCTATCTGCACACTCCCATCATAACCGGCAGCGATGCAGAAGGAGCAGGCGCCATGTTCAGGGTTACAACACTCGATATGAGCAACCCTCCTAAAACGGAGACAGGAACGATTGATTACACCAAAGATTTTTTCGGAAAAGAAACCAACCTCACCGTTAGCGGACAATTGGAAGGCGAACTTGGAGCATTGGCTTTATCAAATATTTACACTTTCGGACCTACTTTCAGAGCCGAAAATTCAAACACAACAAGACATCTGGCAGAATTCTGGATGATTGAACCTGAAATGGCTTTTTACGATGATAAAGACAACCAGGATCTGGCAGAAGACTTTTTGAAATACCTGATCAGATATGTACTCCAAAACTGCACCGATGATTTGGAATTTCTTCAGAAGATGTATGACAAACATCTAATTGAGAGACTCGAATTTATAATAAAAAACACTTTTAAAAGATTATCTTATACTGAAGCAGTGGATATTCTGATAGATTCTGGAGAAAAATTTGAGTATAAAGTAGAATGGGGTGTTGATTTGCAATCGGAACACGAAAGGTACCTGGTTGAAAAACATTTCAATAAACCGGTTATTCTATTCGATTATCCAAAAGACATCAAAGCATTTTACATGAAGCAAAACGACGATAACAAAACCGTACGAGCCATGGATGTGCTTTTTCCTAAAATCGGAGAAATTATTGGCGGTAGCCAGCGGGAAGAAAACCATGAAAAACTGCTTTCCCGTATCAAAGAACTGGATATCCCGGAAAAGGATGTCTGGTGGTATCTGGAAACAAGGATATTCGGTACAGCACCCCACAGCGGCTTTGGTTTGGGATTTGAAAGACTGATGCTGTTTGTAACCGGAATGGGTAACATCAGAGACGTTATACCTTTTCCCAGAGCTCCTTTGAATGCAGAATTTTAATATTTTCGTTTATCATTTTAATATACAAATGGATAAATATTATATTTTTGATCTTTTATTCGTAATTTATATTCTTACTTTTTATAAAAATCACATTCGAAAAAAACAAGCATGTTAAAGCAACGATTACAGCAAAAGCTTTTGCAAAAACTATCGCCACAACAAATTCAACTGATGAAATTGTTGCAGGTTCCTACTGTTTTGCTCGAACAGCGAATAAAAGAAGAGATAGAAGAAAACCCTGCGCTGGAAGAGGGTGCAGAAGACGAGGAATTAGATATTCAGGATGAAAACTATGATGAGGTTCCTGAAGCAGAGGACGAGGATTATGATGAACCGGAAAATGACCCTGAAAATGAATTTGACATTTCTGATTATGTAGAAGATGATGATATACCCGACTACAAGCTATCTGCCAACAATACAAGTGCTGATGATGAACATAAAGAGGTTCCCATGTCTACATCTTTCAGTTTTCAGGAACACTTGCTAACGCAACTGGGACTCAGAAATCTTGACGAGGAGGAAATGACCATCGCAACACATATTATTGGAAACATTGACGATGCAGGATACTTACAGCGCGATATTCATTCACTGATAGACGATCTGGCATTCTCTCTCAACGTAAAAACAGATTTTACCCAGGTTATACGCCTGTTGCGGGTAGTGCAGGAATTTGACCCACCTGGAGTGGGTGCACGCGACCTGCAGGAATGTTTGCTTCTGCAAATCCGGCGCAAAACACCTAAAACCCCCGACATCGAAAATGCCACAATTATGTTGGAAAAGAACTTTACCGACTTTACCAAAAAGCATTTTTCCAAAATACAAAAAAAACATAACCTCTCCGATGAAGAATTAAAAAAAGCCATCAACGAAATACTCAAACTCAATCCAAAACCAGGCAATACACTTACCGAATCGGGCAAATCGGCTCAATACGTAGTACCCGATTTTATCATTACCAATTACAATGGCGTTTTAGAATTGAATTTAAATTCGCGCAACGCTCCCGAGCTAAAAATCAACAGAAAATATACTGAGATGCTTGAGTCGATGGCAAAGCAAAAAGGGAAGAAAACCACACGCGATAAAGAAGCACTCTTGTTTGTTAAGCAAAAGCTCGATGGTGCTAAATGGTTTATTGATGCCATCAAACAAAGACAAAATACGCTGCTCACCACCATGGAAGCAATTCTCGCATTTCAAAAAGATTATTTTCTCTCCGGAGATGAAACTAAGATCAAACCTATGATTCTGAAAGATATTGCTGATATTGTTCAACTAGATATATCTACAATTTCAAGAGTGGCAAACAGCAAATATGTTCAAACACCTTTTGGTACTTTCCTGCTCAAAAGTTTGTTTTCTGAATCATTGCAAAACGAAGAGGGAGAAGAGGTTTCAACCAGAGAAGTAAAAAAAATACTGCAAGATTGCATCAGCAATGAAGATAAACTGAAACCACTTACCGATGAGCAGCTGACCAAAATACTTAAGGATAAAGGCTATAATATTGCACGCCGAACTGTAGCCAAATATCGTGAGCAACTTAATATTCCGGTAGCCAGACTCAGAAAAGAACTATAGCAATGGGGAAAAAACAACACTGGGCCCGTATTCTGTCTGTTATATTGCATCCTTTGATTCTGCCCGGTTTGGGTATGTTTATTATATTTTATGTAGATTCTTATATTGCTTTTTCTGTTCCCGAAAAAGCACAAAATCTGATTATTTTAATTGTTTTTGTTAACACCGGATTGGCTCCTTTGCTCACCATATATTTTCTTTCCCGCTCACAAATTATATCAAATGTTTCACTTCATATCAGAAAAGAACGCTTTATCCCAAACCTGGTAAGCGTTTTGTTTTACCTGTTTACCTTGTATCTTTTTATACAGGCAAAACTACCTTCACTGATTATCCATTTTATGGCGGCGGCTGCTCTACTCACTTTTGCAGGGTTTTTCATCACCATCTTCTGGAAAATAAGCATTCACATGCTTTCCATTGGTGGAATGATCGGGTTTCTCGTTAGTTTTTCGATTGTGTTACAAAAAGAAATTCCTCTGATCATCATTACAGCTATTATTCTTGCTGGTGCTTTGGGAAGTGCCCGTGTTGTTTTAAAGGCACATACCCCGGCACAGGTTTATGCAGGATTCTCAACTGGCTTTGCGATCATGTTTTCAGTTATCATGTTGTTAAGCAATTGAAAACCACATGAAGGAGATATTAGTATCTGATTATTTACATGCAATGATCAGAAAACGATAAAAGTTAAACCTACACTAAAAAAGCTGGCATCTTCTGCATTGTTATCTTCAAAAACGGGCATCAGCGGCATGTAGGCAAATACATTGAATCTGCTGTAGCCTATCCTTGCCAGTACGCCAAAATTGAATTGTTCTACATTTCCAGGTTTTAATTCTTTAAATTTCCGATCTTTGTCCGATAGCCCTTCCGGATCATCCCCAAGGTATTTGTTATGAGCATTGACCAGCACTCCCGCTCTGGCACCCAGATGTATACGAAAACTTTCAGGCAGGTTACGGGTTTTGAAGCGAACTTCGAAAGGAACCTGGAGGTAGTTTAAACTCAATTTGCTTTTGTCAACATTTACCCCCTCATCGATCTCCACAAATTCATAGTTTCCTTCGGTGAGCGTATATAAATTATTATCGCTGTAAAGATTTTGTCCCATATATCCTAAACCCAGTCCTAAACTAAAATTTGAATTGCCCAACGGGAAATCCTGTATCATATCAACAGTGATGCCACGGTTAATCGCTTTGGTTTCCATTCCTGAAGGAAGATCAGTCCATACATCAGTAAATAACCCGATCATGAACCTGTCGGCTGCTTTCATAGGAATAATATCCTGACTGTATCCCAGGAATGTTGATAAAGTGAGAAAAAAAAGTATCAATAAGGTTTTGACTTTTTGCATAATAATAAGTTTAAAAAATGATTAGTAAGTTAAAAAAATATACACAAAAAAAGGTGCAAGCAGGCAATTAACAATCCAGAAATTATCTAATCGTAGGTGCGTAAAACCAGTTTACCTCTTACACGCCCTGTTTCAATGCGTTTATGTGCATCTGATGCCTGATGTAAGGGATATGAACGCTCGATATAAGTATTTAATTTATCCTGAAAAATGAGTACATTCAATGCATCTAAAGTTTTTCCAGAAGGTTCAACCAAAAAAGCAAACATTTTTTTGGAGAAAAAAGGGTTGATCAGTGTTCTGATATATCTTGTAAATGAGGGTATAGTGGTGATGTAACGCCCTTTTTTATTGAGCACTTTTTCAGATTTTGAAAAAGATGACATGGCTACAGCATCAAACACAATATCAAATTTTTTTGGAAGGGTTGTGAAGTCTTTTTCTTTGTAGTTGATCACAAAATCAGCACCCAATTCTTTCACAAAATCAATGTTTTTATCAGAACATACTGCTGTAACAATTGCATGATGAAATTTGGCTATTTGCACACCAAACATGCCAACTCCACCCGATGCACCATTGATAAGCACATGAGTGCCTGCAGAGATCAATCCTTTATCAACAAGCGATTGCCATGCCGTAGAACCCGCAAGAGCAATGGTAGCTGCTTCCTGAAAAGAGAGCCGCTCAGGAATCAAACTTAAATAAGATTCATCAACGCATAAATACTGGGCGTATCCTCCACCACCCATTCCGGTCATTCCATAAACCCGGTCACCCTTTTTAAATCTACTGTCTTTTTTTCCTGTCTTTTCAACAATACCGGCAATTTCTGATCCTGGTGTTTTCGGAAATTTCCGGGAAATCAAAAATCGCATACTCCCGTTTCGAATTTTATAATCAACAGGATTTACCCCTGCAGCCTTTACATTTACCAGTACTTCGTGTGGTTTGGGATCAGGTAAAGGGAAATCATCTTGTAATTGTAATACATCTGCATCTCCATAGCGATTATAAATAATCTTTTGCATAAACAACGCTTATTTAATTCTATTTATTTAAATGAATATGCTTTATTTTACGGATCACTCAACAAAGCAATGAAATTATTATCAGTGATATGCGAATCACAAATTAAGGGAATTACTCAGTGAATCATTTTGCTGCTATAAAATTTGTAAAAACAGCTTTTGTTACCAAAAGAGCAAATTACAGACTAAAACACAATCTGTTTGCAGGAGCGATAAAGACTTGAAATGCTAATAGCAAGACAAATATAAGGATAAGATAAAAAGTACTGAAATCAATAATGTTTGTAACTCAAAAGATAAACAAAAAGTAATAAGGATTGTTCCCATAATTAAATTGTGTATGCTTCCTTATCATCTCTTCTTTGGTTATTCTGGCGTAGTAACTTTATCTCAAATATAATAAAGGTTTATGAATAAAATAAATGGAAAAAACATTAATGGTCATGAAAAGCATGACATCATTTATATTTTTAACACTCAAAGTGCTCTTTGCTACGGTTTTTCTGGTGTAATGGTGCGTTTGCAAAATCAATTTCATTCTAAACTTGATTTTACAATACTCACCAAACCCAAAGAAGCAGATGAAAAAAAAATGGATATTGAAGATATCAATTTGGCGATACAGCAAATCAAACAGATAGGAAAAGATTGTAATGTATATTTTCACGACCAGTTTTTTGAGAACCTGAAAGAAAATCCGGTGAATTTTTATGAAACCCATATGCCAGCCAGAGCCTTAGCAGCTTTCAGGATTTATAACTTCGAACAATCTGTTTCCTATGCAAATGATATTCAACAATTGGTTTTTTCTGAGGGCAGATCCATATCAGATACCGACATGTATCTCAATACAGCTGAAAAATATGGTGTAAATCCTGATGATTTCCTTCATAAAATGAATTCTACCGAAATAGAACAAATCGTACAGAATGAATACAAAATGGTGCAAAATATGGGTATCAGCAAATGCCCCACACTTTTATTAAAAAAAGGAAAAAAAATTGATCCACTCTTTTCCGGTTGTAAACCCTACGATTGGGTTGAAAAACTTTTAGATGAAAAACTTGAAAGTGAATAAATCATATCCGGGTTCCATTTTACAGTAAATATGCCGAGACTTTACCAACCCCATAAAATTTCTGCTTTCTATAGTCATAGAATCAGCCTTTTTTGATACATTTGCGCAAATTTTCTCATCTTAAAGATAAAGATTGAGTTTACTCTGAAAAGTAAATTATCCACAAAATACACAGATTTACACAGATGCTAAATACTGATAATCAATGTGTTTAAAAAATGAAAATGAACACAGATTTGCCGAAAACAAGTTTTCGGAGTGGACTCAAGATTAATGTTTAAATACGTATGTTTTTATTTAACATTGTATTTTCGTTAAAATTTATTTTTGGATGATGATTTTGACAGAACATAAGGTGAACACCAATACTGTTATATGCAGAATCATTTTAATTAAAGAAGACCAATATTATGGGAAGAGCATTTGAGTACAGGCGTGCTGCTAAAGAAAAAAGATGGGATAAAATGTCGAAAGTGTTTCCTAAGCTGGCCAAAGCCATTACGGTTGCCGCAAAAGAAGGTGGCGAAGACCCTGATCTGAATGCACGTTTGCGAACCGCTATCCAAAATGCCAAAGCACAGAATATGCCCAAGGACAATATTGATGCAGCCATTAAAAGAGCATTGGGCAAGGATGCTGAAAATATTGTAGAAATTGTTTACGAAGGGAAAGGACCTCATGGTGTATTGGTAGTTGTTGAATGTGCTACTGATAATACAACCCGAACTATTGCCAACATAAAATCCTACTTCAACAAGGTTGGAGGATCTCTTGTACCCACCGGATCACTTGATTTCTTATTTTCGCGTAAAGCAGTTTTTCAATTTCCTTTTTCTGATTCCCTGGATATCGAAGAACTGGAACTTGAATTAATAGATGCCGGATTGGAGGAGATTGAAGTAAATGAGGGGACTGTATATGCTTATGCCGATTATAAAGATTTTGGTATCCTCAATGAAGCACTAGATAAAAAAGGGATAGAGATTACCAGGGCAAATTTACAGCGCATACCAAATTCTCCGGTAGAATTTACTGAAGATCAACTGGAAGATATAGATAAATTATTGGATAAAATTGAGGAGGATGAAGATATCCAGGCAGTTTTCACCAATATTTCCTGATCAGGATATTACGAACAAAAAAAAGAGGGATTAAACGCTGTTGCTTGTTAATTCCTCTTTTTTATGTTTTAATTTAGATTGGTTTTTCAGGGATTGCCCATGGTATCGCTGGGTAAGGTTGCCGGAGTTGCATCGCCTTCAATTCCTAACTTGTCTTTCACCAGGGGTAAAATATCATCACCAGGATTGGCATAAAGCAAGCTTCCGGCACTCATGTCGAAAACATAAGTATATCCTTGTTCTTCAGCTACCTCTTCTATAGCATCTCTGGCCTGATCGATTATTGGTTGAAGAAGTTTATTCTCACGCTGAACCAGGTCTTGTTGGGCTGATTCCTGAAATTCTGTAATCCGTTCCTGAAGGTTACCTAATTCACGTTGTTTTGATTGCTTAATCAAATCCGAGTAATTCGCTTCATTTTCCAGGAAATCCTGATATTTGGTTTGAAATTCAGTTTGCATGGCAGTGAACTGCGATTCGAGTTCCTCAGCGTAGCTTTGCAGTTCTTCCTGTGCTTGCTGGCGACCTGGCATTAGACGGAGCAGTTCTTCTGTATTGATGTGTGCAAATTTGTCTTGCGCTTGCAAGAAACTAAAATTACCGAATACCATTATCGTAAATAATACGACAGAAAAGATTTTTTTCATTTTTTGGATCATTTGATGAATAATTTTTACATGCTTTTTACGCCACTAAAGCGCTAAAATTTTTTTATAATCAATATTTGTACCACAAAAACAAAAGGTCGTTTTGACAAGGTACTATCCTCATTAAGTAACATGCCAGTAGTCCTTTTATTTAAAGTGATAAAAAATATCTACTGAATTTCGGGGCACAAAGATAAAAAAAGAACTGCAAAAGCAAATCATTTTAACAGCATTTGTGAACGAAAATTCCTGAAAGATAGACTGATAA
>CAYPFV010000127.1:0-9589 GCA_964410015.1 uncultured Bacteroidales bacterium | reverse complement strand
GCCCACTTCCTTTTCACGGTTGTTTATCAGTCCATTTTTACATCAAACCACAACGACCAAAGAGCAAATACTGAATGTGAAGTTGTTGTTTATCAGTCCATTTTTACATCAAACCACAACCTGGCGGGCTGGTTCCCTGATGGTTGGATGGTTGTTTATCAGTCCATTTTTACATCAAACCACAACCAGGACGACATCGTCGGATCCGGCGACATGGTTGTTTATCAGTCCATTTTTACATCAAACCACAACCATATTAACATTATATTAAAGTGTTATTTAGTTGTTTATCAGTCCATTTTTACATCAAACCACAACTCCTCAGCATTGCCCACTTCCTTTTCACGGTTGTTTATCAGTCCATTTTTACATCAAACCACAACGCAGGTTTCTAAAACAACTATCACTATTGGTTTAGAAGGTTTTTTCACACTTGAAAAAAGTGCTATTTTACCTGTGAAGGGGTTTGATGTATTAAAATTATTCTTTTAAAACCAAACTGTCAAAGATCATTTAAAACAATTCGAGTTGTACTGCTCCACCTGGTAAATCAGCGGGTTTTTTGCCCCAAAAATTTACGATTTGACTGTACTGTTTATCCGTAACACATAAAATACTCACCTGCCCATGAGAAGGAATCATATTCCGAACTCTTTTTTTGTGTACTTCAGCAGATTCTTTACTTGCACAATGACGTGTATATACAGAAAATTGCATCATATTAAAACCATCTTTCAAAAGATTTTTTCGAAATAGCGTGGCAACTTTTCGCTCTTTTTTTGTTGTAACAGGTAAATCAAAAAAAACAAATAACCACATGATATGATATGCATTTAAACGTGATTGTGCCATTGATATAATATCAATTAAAAAAAGGATACTGTACCATTTTTGATTCCCCCGAAAAACACTTTGCCAAAGAGGCGGTTGTTTGGGATAATGCAAGCATAAGTGGTCTTTTACTACTCTTCATTTTCACATCTTCTGTCAAAAGAGTTAATAATCTTGCTTTCATGTTCTTATCAAGAAAACATCTTTCCTTATTCTGTATATAAATAGAGTAAACTATACTATCAACATAAGGTCGATAAGGCTCCATGATGTCATCGGCAAGACAAAATGCATTGTACTTATTTTTATGGTGAATCCCTAAAGAGGGTAACAAACCAGAACCAGTAAGAGACCTGGCCATGGCAGATCTAAGGATAATATATCCGTAGTTTAAATAATCGTTGGGATAATCTCCAAACCGATCTCTTATAAAACTCTTACCAAACAATCGCTGCCAATAAAGACGTGATGCCAATCCTTCACGATTATCAGAATCGCCTGATTTTACTTTTTTACTTAGGTTTTGAATATCCAAGAAGTCCTTTCCAAATTTTCCCAGTAATGCTGCCTGATTCCTTATCTTTGCTTCAATGGTTTGTTTCCACAGATTTTTCTTTAACGGTAGTGTAATTTCTGTTTGGTTCCTTATGGTTTCGGTTTGCGTTGAATGACCAGCCAGATTAAAAAGCATGGAATGAGGCAAGTGTTTGGAATCACAGAATATAACTGCAACATTATTCTCAACCAAATGCTCTAATAAAGGCATACTAATACTAATCTGGGGATGCTCAATTATGATAAATCCAATGTCCTCAATTGGAATCATTTGCTTTTCTTCTACACTTTTTTTATGAATGACCAATTGACTTAAGGAACATGTTAAGCGACAGTTGGTAGTGAAAAATAAAGTACGTTTTAGCATATGAACCTATAGATTAAATGAAATATTTCCAATTGAATCAATTATAAAATCAGTTTGATTAACAGCGAAATTCCAGTTATTTCTTCGTAATCTAAGCCATGGCAAAGGTTCTTTAAAATTAATTTGCGAGTTTTTTAAAGAATTTGATTTCATATACGTAAGTATTGTAAGATCATCTTTGTTACTGCTTGAATGTGCAAGTGCAGTTTGATGAAACCTAAACTGAATTCTACCATCAGCTTCAAACTGTACTATTTTGTACAGACGATTCTTTAGTTCTCTATTACTTAATGTGCACAGTTCTTCAGGTTCTTTTTCCCAGAAAATAACCATATCGCCAGTTTTTAAGATATACTTAAGATTAAGAATACTTTTTCCCATTATTATTTCAGCTTCCAGGAAACCTTCATGTTTATCAAAATCCTGATTTTTTAAAAATTTTTGAGTTGAATGCTTAAAGAATTCAGCTGATTCTAAATTATTAACGATTCTAAAATCTCTTTTAATTGTTCCTTGTTTATCTGTTCCTTCATAAAATGCTAAGACATAATTTCCATCATTAACAGCCCTGTAATGCTCTTTGTATTCTTTCCTTCTTTTCTGAGACCGATCTCTTTGTTCTTTAATTTTTAGGGGATTGGTAACAGTAGGCGAAAAAACCCGAACCTTATTAATAGGTATTTTATCACCTTTTTTGGTAGGTAAAGTATATAACTCCTTTATTTTCTTTTTAATCTCAGTTATTTTCTCGAGGATTCCCGGCTCTTCTTGTTCCTCTGCCTTTTTTAATTGATTTTCAAGTTTTTCAATTTCTTTTTTTAAAGTTTTCTCATGTTTCCGTGCTTTTATCACAATTTCACGTATTCTTTCATCAACAATTTGTTTCAAATTATCATCTTCCAAATCATCTACAAACTTCCTGACCACATATTTTATTTCTTTGGTCTTTGTTCCATCTCCATTTTCCACTTCTCTCTGTATTGCACCATAAAAGGTATCTTTGTGCAAACTACCTCTTGCAGTATCTCCTTTCAGATAAACAAAATCACCGTTTTTATCCCTAACTGGTTTTCCTCTTTTTCGCAGTTTCTTTTTACTTTGCTTGGTAAATACATCCTGAGTATGGTGAGATACCAATAACTCTTTATCAATATTTAAAACATCTTCAGTAAAACTATTCCAGGGTTTATCAACCTTGGGTCTCATCTCAACCCCTTTTTCAAAACTATTCTCTTTTTCATGATAGTACTTTGCCAATTCATCGTAATTCTCTTTAGTCATACAAGCAATCACCACAGCATCAATACAATGATGAGCATGATTGATCCTTGCTTTTTTAGAATATTCCTCCTGCAGTCCCCAGATTTTCCTGAAATCAGCAACAGTATTTCCTTTCACTGTGTTTACATTATTAAAAATTGTTTTCAAATACGCTCTGGAATACTTTGTAATAATTCCAGTATCTACCAATTGACTGTTTTTAAATCCCTGTGGAATATCTTTCATGAAAAACCTATTCAACTTTCCCTCATAGTATCGTTTTTCAAATGTCAAACGATGCCTTCTTTGTATAGCTTTGTCCTTTGATTCTTTATCAACAGCCTGGTGAGCATTTGATATGCTACTCTGAATCTGATTCTCCAGATCATCAACTATATTTTTCCAACATTGCAAGACTCTTCTCTGAACTTCCTTGGCATTGCTTAACTCGTAGGGAATATTTTTCTTTTTGATTGAACGATTGAATGAATTCTCACATAATGTTTTGTTTTCCTGACTATTATCGTATGATAAACTACGTGGTATTGTATGCTCAATGTCATATTTGGGTTCATTACCAAGAAAATCTTCCAATCCAATTTCATTTCCGGTATATAAGCATTTGTGATTCTGCTCTTCCCAGAGTTGATATTTTAAAATCTCATCTTCACTTGGTATTCTATTGATTTTGTTTGCTTTAAAATGCTCCTGAATTGATTCTTCAATTTTTTTTCTTTCTTTTTCTCTGAAATTTTGCCAATCTTTTAATCCTTTTCTTGCATTTGAGTCAAGTAACCCCCTTGACATTTCTATATTTATTTGCGTTTGTTCATCGACAACATCAGCTTCAATCAATTCATTGATTACTTTTCTTAACTGATGTAAAGCTCTCATTGCCATAGGATTCTTCATGGAAGAAATTATAGGACTACCTAGATATCTATTTCCATCCTCTTTTCTTTCAGCTGGTTTATAAATTTCAATGGCAGAGGGATGATAAATTGCTTTTAATTTTTCAACATTGACATCATATTCGTTCCTTAACCATTCCTTAACCCGATCATCAATGGAACTTACTTTTAAAAACTCTCCTCTATCATTCCTTTTCATTTGTTTTTTAAATAAATCAAACGCATGATTTTCAATTTGAGACCGCAACGAAGGTTCAAACGAACTAAACTTCCTTTCTCCGTAGTATTCTGCTATACTTTTTAATAAATCATTTTTAAAATAGGGTTGTGCTTCATCACTCCAGGTTTCACCATTATCCCTACAGGTCTTAATTAATCCATTGATTATTTGAACAATACTTTTCTCATGATTTTGATTATCAATGATTTCTTTAACTTTATTCTTTATTTTCTCCTGCTCTTTTGGATTATTCCAAATGTTAGATTCAATTACATTTTGCATATTGGCAAGTACAACTGCATGAGAATATAAAAACCCATCTCTTAAATATGGCAATATCTTTTTTATTGCATTTAGACTTAATGAGGCATATTCATTTTTGAGTTTTATTTCACTAAACTTTTCAACCTGGTTTTCATCAAGAGAGAGATATTTTTCAGCGAATTCTTTCAATTTACTTTCAGAATCAAAAGTCAATAAAACATGCCAAACATCTTCGTAATCAATTGCTGAAATTTTTTTGTCTTTCTGCCGTAAATACTCTTTTTTGAAATTCTTAAAATCATCACCCAAAAAAGACTTCAATTCTGATGATACCGGACACCCTTTTATGGTTGTATTCATTTTATAGTTGAAAAGATAAAGGTGATCTTGGTCCTTTTTCGTTTCCTCATGGTTAGAATACTGTCCTTTGGGAGCAAGTTGCTTGGCAATATCTTCAAAAGTGAAATGTGATCTTTTAAGATAAAATCTTGGAATTACCTTTTTTCTTTCCTCCTCATTTAAAAAACGAAGTTTAGAGTCATCTGGGGTTTTTATTTTAATTCCATTCACAAAACATAACATTCTATATTCCTCAAAAAGTGGATGAGAAACAGATACTCTTTGCTTTTTGGGTTCAAAAACACATTTACCAATCAACCCTTTTTGAGATTTTAGAGGTCTCTGGTAAAAAATTGCTTTATATAAATCTTTGCGAATATTATCATCAAGATTTTGCTTATCGCAAATCTTATTAAATTCTTCGAGATAATGCTCTTCTCTATGCGTATAATGGTTTCTTATTTTCTCACCTTTTAAATACTTTTCATAGAAATAATGACCCAGTGTTTTGTTACCTTTCTCAAGATTTATCTGGTGTATTTCTTTTTTAACTACTCCTTCGTTTTCTTTCGTTGTTTCTAATCGATTGCTTAAAAACCCTCTGCGTTGAGCAATGTGATAAAATGCTCTTCCCAAAATAAAACGATCATTTTCATTGTTAAGGTTTAAATTCTCATTAGCAGCAATATAGCGGTAATAATAGGGATTACGGTTTTCTTCTTCGCTGGTTAACCACCAATTCCTGAAACTCAAACTTTTGGGATATACTTTTTGATACCTCCAAATGTTTAAATCATCGAGCGTTAGTTCAGGACACAATTTGTTCTCAGACAAGATTTTTAAGGTATTAATTTTTCTTAGTTTTCTCCTGTATTTCAATCGTCGGGCACTTCTGTATTTTGTTCTTTCTGCTGCCTTTGAGGACTCTTTACCCTTTTCAATTTTTACACCTTCCTGAAAAATTCTAACCCCCTTGTCTAGCAATTTAAAGTTCTTGTTTTCCTTTTCTACCGTAGCCCAACCTAAACTATTTGTACCTAAATCTAAACCGAGTATTTTTCTCATAATGAAATTCTTGAAAATAAATTATTAATTATAAAATTTTTACTACATTTGCCTCATGTAAATCCATTTTACATCTTATCACAATAAGGCTAAATGCCGAAGGATTTTATCCTAAACTCCTGCTTCTGGTGGGAGTTTTTTTTTATGTCGTGCAAAATTTGAAATCAATCAGAAGAAAATGTTTTACATATTAAGTTATTCACAATTTCCGTTTCAAATATATAAAATTTTAGCAAAAAGTTATCAATTTTATAAGTTTTAATTTGTTGATAATAATAATTTCACAATAAGTTTTTGCTTTTCACTGAGTTCCATTTCCTTTTGATGCTTTTAATCTTGTAAGTTTTTTTCACACCTTCAAAATTGGTATAATATGTTTTCCCTCGGTTTAAATCTGGCAATTGTTTGTCTTTAAAGGTTTCGGTCTGGTAATTGTCTTTAAAATGGTTTGCATCCACAGTGGAAACCACTTGGTGTGCATCGTAGTTCATGATTTTTGATGCCTGGCGTTGCAGGTCTTCAAATTTGCGTTTTGGTTCACTCCAACAGTTTCCGGTTAATTTTCGAAGACCTCGCTGTAACCCTTTAATGAATTGCAATACAAAAGATTTTATGTTTTTTCGATTTGAAATTAAATTTCAGATATAATATTTGGTATTTTAGATTGGCGAAATATATTATACAGATAAACAGTGACTTGCAAATCAATCATTATCGAATCAGATATGAATTGAATTTAACCAGATAGTAGTGAGTTCACTAAAATCTTCCATGGGTTGTAATTGGTTTTTAAATATGATTAAATGATGTTACCTTTGTGTTTCAGTTAGGGCTTGCGAGCCCAGACGGGCCTCTGCCGGTAAACATGCAAATGGTTGCCGGCAGTTGTATTTTAATACTTGCTGCAAGTTGTGGCAAATATCGTCAAAGAACCAATTGAAAGCAAATCACAACAGGGTTTGCGTGGTGAGAAGCTGATCAGGGGTAAAGCGTAGTATTCGCCACCCCATCAGTGCAGCGGTGTTGTATTTTTCCATGTCTTTGATATACCCCTGTGGGCGGGTGTGCCTGCCTTTTACCCATACCCCGCCCTCTACCTCAACGGCAAGCATAATTTTTTCACAGGCAAAATCAAACCTCCAGCGGCGTTGCTTTACAAAGTAGTATTCAGGCTTAAGGTCAATACCAAGATGGGATTTGACCAAAAGCCTGAATGTGCTATATGACCTGTTTTTACTCATCTGCCATCGGGTTTTCAACCTGTGAGGCGTGAAACTTCTTTCTGATTATGAACGATTTTTTTGCCCTTGCGCCGGCGCCCAGGGTGTAGTTATCAACATACTCCCACCCATCAGCGGCCATCAGGGTAAGGGCGCCGGACAAAGACCTGAACGTGATTTTCATACCGGACTTATCTCTCAGGGTGTTTGGCTCATGATCCTTCAGGGATTTGGGGTAGTTTACGTAAACGGTCATGCTGTTTGCAAGGGATGTGCCCGGCTGCAATTCTGCATAAACATACAGGCTGTCTGTTTGCGAAAACGCCACCAGGGGCAGAAGTGTTAAGATTGTTACAAGTAATTTCATGGGTTTAGGTTTTTAAAAATTGTCAATAAGTTGTGGCAAATATCGTCAAAGAACCAATTGAAAGCAAATCACAACTAAATATAAACAGGTTTTGAATTGTGATTAAATGGTTTTATATTTGTGCTTTAGTTCTGGCCTGCGTAGCTGGGACAAGCCTCTGACCGGGTAACATTGTTTTGGCATTGTTATCCGGTTATGCATTTAGGGGGTTTCGGTAGAGTAAATTACCTTTGCTATCCATTATAACTGCCCCTTTGATGTGTTGTTGTGGCAAATATCGTCAAAGAACCAATTGAAAGCAAATCACAACTATACTGTTTCAATTCCATGATTATACAAGTTGTGGCAAATATCGTCAAAGAACCAATTGAAAGCAAATCACAACGAGTTTGATACGGTTTTTCTCGGGTTAAGAGTTGTGGTAAATATCGTCAAAGAACCAATTGAAAGCCGATCACAAACGTTTATCCGAGAATACTGATTTGGCCTGGTCATAAGGATGTGGGTTAAAATATTTATTTGTATATTTGTGGTTCTACAAAGGTTGTTATTGGCACGCTTAGTCTAAATCTGCTAAACACGGGCAATGGCAGCCTTTTTGTATTTCAAGTTCATCTAGTGCAGTATATACACCTCCGGTTGTGGCAAATATCGTCAAAGAACCAATTGAAAGCAAATCACAACTGGTAGTGCTTGATGGCATCGGTGGATGTAACGCTTGGCGCGCTGTTTTGCATGTATTTTTGCAGCTGGTTAAGGTTTTTCTCAAACGGGCCAAAATGAAATTTTACAGGCATGGTGCTTATGTTTAAAAAATAGTTTTTATATTTGCATCTAAGCAGGATTTCTGATCACGCGCTGCCTGTTCTGTAGCAAACGCATCGGGGATTCTGCTTTTTTTATTCCATTTAGTTAAATCCGTGAAGTATGTTGTGGCAAATATCGTCAAAGAACCAATTGAAAGCAAATCACAACCAGGAACCCCTAAAATACATAACCGGATAACACTATTGTAAAACAATGTTACCCGGTCAGAGGTTGGTCCCGGCCACGCAAGCCTGAACAATACAAATATAACACCATTTAATCACATTTCAAAACCCTTTGTATTGCATGAGTTGTGGCAAATATCGTCAAAGAACCAATTGAAAGCAAATCAAAACTAGTGTGGTAAAAAATAGTTGATTGTTATTTAGTCTTAAACCAGGCGGTAATATTGAAGGTATAATCGTACCAGCTTGCAAATACCCAAGTTGCAAACAGCACACCTGTAATAAAAGTAATCACATCCCAAAAACGAGAAAAAGCCCATATGGCAAGGCAGATTACAGCAACTAAATAAGCCACTGCAACAGCGGTTAAAATCAATCCCTTAATCGTTGTAAAAAGCCACATAGTATAAATATTGTATTATTGATTGCACAAATATACTTAAAATTTGATTATGAGTGAAAAAGGAGAAATAAGGATTGAATTTACTGGTTATATTGCTACTTTTATTAAATAACCTTAAAGAAAATTTTAATGATGAGTCCACTCTGAAAAGTAAATTATCCACAGATTACACAGATTTACACAGATGCTAAATCCTGATAATCAATGTGTTTAAAAAAATAAAATGAACACAGATTTGCCGAAAACAAGTTTTCGGAGTGGACTCAATGATTGTTGTGGTAAATATCATCAAAGAACCAATGGAAAGCCAATCATAACTCAAAACATGTAAAATCACAACTGCCAGTTAGGTATCACCCAACTGGCAGAGGTTTCGTCCGAGCCTTGGCTCTAACTTTGAAACCCAAATATAACACCATTTAATCACATTTCAAAGACCTTTATATTGTATGAAAGATCTTAGTGAATTAAAACGCAAATTCGACTAACTGCAACGCCAGGCACCACAAATTATTAACCGCGATGCTCCTCACCTGCTGGCTACCGTGGCAGCAAACCACTTTAAAGAAAACTTCCAGACCGAAAGATTTGAAGTTGTGGCAAATACCGTCAAAGAACCAATGGAAAGCAAATCACAACCATTGCTGCCAGGTTTGGTTAACGGTTGATTGGGATGGGTAAAACCGATCACGGAACCAAAGGGGGGTGGTTTGCTTCGGAATCAATCAGATCGTATATGATGCAAAGAGGGGGTCAGTATGCGCCGGAATGGCATTAATGGTTTGATGTTTTGGG
>CAYPFV010000126.1:0-9708 GCA_964410015.1 uncultured Bacteroidales bacterium | reverse complement strand
TGATAGGGAAGTTTCCAGATAACTCTTTGTTAGAGTTAATCTACAAGGAGTTGACCTCTAATACTGCATGGAGAAAAGTGAGAGGTGAAGGCAAATGTAATTCTTGTATGTATCGGTTCCTGTGTCCTCCTCCCGGTAATTTGGAGAGTGTTTTAGAAAAGCAGGATTTATGTCATGTAGATATGAAGGCAGATTGTGAAATATTAGATTACAAACAATAATGCCCTTCCCCCACCTCCCCCAAAAAGACGCCATGTCCTGCGGTCCTGCCTGCGTGCAGATGATTGCCAAGTACTATGGTCGCAGCTATACACTGGAAAGACTCAGTGAATACGCTAACATCGGCAGACAGGGCATCTCCATGCTGGGCATGAGCCAGGCGGCTGAGCGCATTGGCTTTCGCACCCGTGGGGTGAAGGTCGATTTCGATACCCTGCGCAAAGATGCCCCACTGCCTTGTATCGTACACTGGAACCAGAATCACTTTGTTGTGGTGTATAAAATCACCCGCAAAAAAGTCTATATTTCAGACCCCGGTGCCGGGCGTATAACCTACACGTATGAGGAATTCATGCAGCACTGGGCTACCACCCAGGTAGAAGACCAACCCGCCGGCATTGCCTTGCTGCTTGAGGCGGCACCTGAGTTTTATGCTACCCCGGACGAGGAAAGCACCCAAAAGCGTGATTTTACCTTTCTGCTGCGCTATCTCAAGCCCTACTGCAAGCTGCTAATGCAACTGGTGCTGGGTTTGCTGGCGGGCAGTGTGCTGCAACTGATTTTTCCTTTTCTTACCCAAAGCCTGGTGGATTATGGTATCGGGGGGCAAAATCTCAGCTTTATTTACCTGGTATTGATAGCCCAGCTGGTATTGCTGGTGAGCCGTTTATCAGTCGATTTTATCCGGGGATGGATATTGCTGCACGTAAGCACCCGCATCAACATCAGCCTCATATCCGATTTTTTGATCAAACTGATGAAGCTGCCCATCGGCTTTTTCGATACCAAACTCATCGGCGATTTGATGCAGCGCATATCCGACCATAGGCGCATCGAAAGTTTTCTTACGGGCAGCATGCTCAATATTGTTTTTTCCTTTCTCACTTTCGTGGTGTTCGGGGTGGTATTGCTGATTTATAACCTGGCTATTTTTGGCATCTTTTTGTTGTTTACCGCCCTGTACCTGGTATGGGTGCTGCTGTTTATGCGCAAACGCCGGGAGCTGGACCATAAGATGTTCAGCCGCATGTCCGACAACCAGAGCCAGCTCATCCAGATCATCACCGGCATCCAGGAAATCAAACTCAACAATTGCGAAAAGTCCAAACGGTGGGACTGGGAGCAGGTGCAGGCCCGCCTGTTTCGCATCAACCGCAAACGACTTGCCCTAAGTCAGTACCAGCAGGCTGGTGCTTTCTTTTTCAACGAAGGGAAAAACATCCTCATCACATTCCTGGCCGCCAAACTGGTGCTGGAGGGTCAACTTACCCTGGGTATGATGCTGGCCATACAATACATCCTTGGGCAGCTCAATGCCCCGGTAGAGCAAATGATTGGGTTCATGCATTCCTTCCAGGATGCCAAAATCAGCTTTGAGCGGATGGGCGAAATACACAACAAGGAAGACGAGTTGCAGGTAGACTACCAGCGTGTAAGTGAATTGCCTGCCGACAGGTCGTTGTACGTGCAGTCGCTGGATTTCCGCTATCCCGGTGCCGATGACGTAAAGGTGCTGAAATCGCTTGATTTGGAAATACCTCAATCCAAAATAACTGCCATTGTAGGGACCAGTGGCAGTGGCAAAACTACCCTGGTAAAAATGCTGCTGGGTTTTTACCCGCCACTGAGCGGTGAAATCAAAGTGGGCAGCTACCCCTTGCAATCCGTTGACCCTACCACCTGGCGCGGCAAATGCGGGGTGGTGATGCAGGATGGATTTATTTTCTCCGATACCATTGCCGGCAATATTACCATGAGCGATGGTTCACTAGCCCACGACAAACTTCAGCATGCCATAAAATTAGCCAACATTGAAGAATATGTAAACAGTCTGCCACTGGGTTAAATACCAAAATAGGGCAGGAGGGCGTAGGACTGAGTCAGGGTCAAAAACAAAGATTGCTGATTGCCCGTGCGGTGTATAAAAACCCGGAATACCTCTTTTTCGATGAAGCTACCAATGCGCTGGATGCCAATAACGAGAAGATCATCATGGAACAGTTGAACCGGTTTTTCCAGGGGCGCACCGTGGTAATAGTCGCCCATCGGCTCAGTACGGTAAAAAATGCCGATCAGATCGTTGTACTCGATAAGGGGAGTATCATCGAACAAGGTAATCACAAAGAACTAACATCAATCAAAGGAGCCTATTATCAACTGGTGAAGAATCAGCTGGAATTAGGAAATTAAAAAATACCGAGTTTATGGAAGAACCCAAAACCCAACAACAGGAAGAGTTATACTACTCCGCCGACCCCACGCCCCTGAACGAAATACTGGGTGCAGCACCCGGTTGGTTGCTGCGATCAGGCATCGGCATTGTTGCTTTTTTTGTTTTCCTGCTTATCGTGGGTAGTATGCTGTTTAACTACCCCGATATTATTGAGGCACCCGTGGTGGTATTGGCCGAAAAACCGCCGGTAAACCTGGTTGCTGTGAGCAATGGGAAATTAGAGCGAATTTTCTGCCAGGAAGGAGAATATGTAGAGAAAGGGGATATAATTGCGGTCGTTGAATCCCCCTTGTTTACAGAAGATGTACTCTGGTTGAGGCAAACCATTTTGTACGACTCTATTCATCATGCAAGTTTAAATAGTTTTTCTTTACAAACACTACCTGGAAATATCAATCTGGGTCCGTTGCAAAATTCTTACAATGATTGGTTAAAAGCTCTGCATGATCTTGAGCAGTTCAATAAACTAAACTATCATAAGCAAAAGATAACGCGATTGAACACACAGATTGCCGAACTTACACATTTGCAGGAACAAACTCAAAAACAACTGCAAACCTTCGGTCAGATTTACCGGTTATCAGAGCAAAACTATTTGAGAGACTCTTCTTTGGTTGCTCAGAATTTTATTGCACCGTTAGAATTTGAACGTACCTATTCAGAGTTTCTTTCCCGCCGCATTACCCTGGAAGATTATGAGAGTCAGCTTATAAACACCGAAGTTCAAAAAAATGAAATTCGTTCTGCTCTTTTTGAAACGCAAATGGACTATACCCAAAGACAATCAGAATACCGAATACATGCCCAAAGCAGCTTAGATAATTTAAAAAGTCAACTAATACACTGGGAAAAGAGTTATGCTTTTGTATCTCCTGTAGCGGGGGAATTGGTTTATGTTGGGCCATGGTCAGAAAATCAGCAGGTTAATATAGGCGATCAGGTTTTTTCTATCATCCCTGGTGAGAAAATGGAGTTTATTGCACGCGGAGGCATACCCTTGCAGGGTTCGGGAAAGGTAAAACCTGGAAATCGGGTAAATATCCGATTGTCTAATTATCCCCACCAGGAATATGGAGTCATAGAAGGAGAAGTAGTACATGTAGCAGCTGTTCCGTCAAATGATCACTACCCGGTGCAGATAAGTTTAAACAAACAACTGATAACCAGTTATGAAATAGATCTTGGTAATCATGCCCGCCTTGATGGAACTGCACAAATTATTGCTGAAGATATCAGTTTGTTTAACAGGATGATGAATCCGCTGAGGAGTTTGCGGAGGAACAGGTAGGTACCAATATTCTTGAAACAACATAATTAGATTTTATGATAAATGACATCTAAATACTAATGGTAATTTTAATTGATTTTATAAAAATTAAAATAGAAAATATATGGAAAAACCGATTGATTTTTCATTTCAAAAAGGATTACGATATAAGGTTAATCAAAAGGATAGAATTACTTACATTGATTTATCAGAGGTAATATATTTGGTTTGTGATAGTTATGTTACTGATATTCATTTAGTTGATGGATCGGTCATTAGTGTGGCAAAGTTATTGAAAAAATTTGAAGAAGAACTAAATGAATTTGGTTTTGTCAGAGCTAATAGAAATGTTTTAGTAAATTTAGTTCATATTGATTCTATCCAGCTTGGTAAAAGTCAAAGAAAACTTATTGTAAATGGTATTTCGATAAATATTTCACGGAGAAATTTATATAAATTTAAGTGAGCTAACTACTTTTTCAAGAAAGTTTTCCGTTTATTTTCAAAAGTCAACCGATTATTAGATAAGTAGTCCAAAGTGTATTCTAAAAGTGGTTACCGAGTATTTTTGCATTAATTATCAAAAAGTGGAAAGGATGATGCCACTATAATTGCAGTCCAGGTAAAAAACTAAATATTATTAAAATGAAAAAAAATGAAATTGTTAAAGTAGTTGTTAATCCAACCAAATTGATGGAAAGCGATCTTAGACTTATTCTAGGCGGTACCTTTGATAATGAAGCAATTTGTGATAGGGTCGGTGCACAAAATTGTGGAACCAGAGGTCATAAACCCCCCACAAAACCTACGTTAAGTTTATGGTGAAGTAATTATTGAAAAAATTATTGCAGCATTTTGGATATATCCTAAATAGGTTAGGAATCTAAAATGCTGCAATTTACTAACAACGATAGACAAGAATATGATATTCTCACGATTTAATTTTCTTTTTAAAAATGAATTTGATGAAAAATTTGTTTATAATTCATTAACAAATAGTTTGTTAGAAGTTAGCTCTGATTTATATTTTAAATTGAAGAGTTTGTCAACAAATCATGATAAAACTATTGAACCCAATTTTGAGAGAAATACATTAAAAACTTTAATTGATCATAAGGTTTTGGTGAGAGAGCATGATGACGAACGTTTTATTTTACAGAAAAAGTATCTTGATTATTTAAAGTCTTTCAAGAATGATTTTCTAAGTTTAGTTATTGCTCCAACTTTAAAGTGTAATTTTGTTTGTCCATACTGCTATGAAGACGGTGATGTAAGTAGTATGAATTATTCAATCCTTGACCAATTAATAAGTTATATTCATTCTATTAGAAATATAGACAGGTTGTCCATATGCTGGCATGGTGGAGAGCCGTTACTCGCTTTTGATAAGATATTGTATTTTTTGGACAAATTATATTCGAAATTTCCCGAACTTTTGATCAATCATAGTATGGTAACAAATGGTTATTTATTATGTAATGAAAAGATGGAAAAACTAATGAAATTTAGTTTAAATTATATTCAAATAACAATTGATGGAACACCTGAACACCACAATCGTAATAGACCTCATAAGTCAGGGATGCCAACTTATGATAGGATTATTTACCACATAGACAACATATTACAGAATTGGCCGTCATGTTTTGTTAATGTACGTGTTAATATCCACAAAAATAATTGTTCATCTTTTTCAGAGACGTACAAATCATTAACTAATAGATGGAAAGGGATGAATTGTAGAATAAGTTTAGTATTTGTGTCGGATAATGATAATTGTAGAGTACCTTGTATGAAACTTCATGATAGATTCAGGTTTTTTAAAGAATTATCAAAGGATACCGATTTGCAGCAAATAAATTTTTTTCCAGAAAAGCAGGAGTATGGATGTACTGCAACATATCTAAATAGTTTGGTTGTTGGTCCTGAAGGTGAACTATACAAATGTTGGGCAGACGTTGGTAATCAAGACAAGGTAATTGGGAGTATATTAAATGGGGTATCAAACATCGATTTGGTATCTGAATATATGATTGGTAGTAGTATGTATTCAGATGAAAGTTGTTTAAAATGCTTTTTGCTCCCGGTTTGCAATGGTGTTTGTAATTTGGTTAGGTTTGAGAATAAGTTTAGATCAGAAAAAATGGAAAATTGCCCCATAGATATCAATAATTTAGCGGAAATGCTTTCGTTGCATCATAAACAAACCAAAAACAAATGATTAAAAAAACTATTTTTCTTATTCTGATTTGTTTCTTAATCCAACCGGTTTATGCTCAATACAAAGTCACAGGTCAGGTTGATTCTGATAATGATATGCCATTGGTTTATCATGTAACGTTATGGTCTGATTCTGATGGACTGCTTATTACAGGCGGGGTATTTGATCAACCAACTTTTCAACTGGAATGGAATGAACCAGTAGCAGGAATTATAAGAATATCGCACGTGGGATTCGATGACTATTTTTCAGAGTTTGATTTTTCAGTAGAAAAGACTATTTCATTGGGTAAAGTGCTTTTAGTATCCTCAAGCCTCGATGAAGTAACAGTAGAAGCGAGCCGGAAGTTATATTCCTCTGATGGCAGTAAAATGATCATGAATGTTTCCTCTACCTACCTGAAAGATATGGGAACTGCAATTGATGTGCTGAAACACGCACCCGGAGTAATCACCGATCATGCCGGAAATATCATGGTTTTTGGAAAAGGTACACCATTGATTATTGTTGATGGGAGAGAGTTGAGATCATTAGACGAGTTAAATGCTATTTTATCCTCAGATATTTTAAGTATTACAGTAGACCGGAATCCCTCAGCAGATTATAGCGCGGATATAACTTCAGTTATTTTTATTGAAAGGAAAAAATCAATCGGCGATTTATTGAGTTTTGAAGTGATGAACCGGAGTTCCCAGGCACGAAAAACAAGTAATTCTACAATTTTTAATTTGAAAAACAAAAAAGGAAAGTTTACCAATCACCTGAGTTATAATTTCTCTGCCAGTAACATGATAGTGCTCTTTGATGATATAACAGAAAATCAGGTACAACCTTTCCCTATGACTAATATTTCAAATTCGGAACACGACCATGGATTGAATTCTCATACTTTAATATTAGGAAGTAAATGGGATATTGATTCATTGAAGAATTTAACCATCCATTACAACTTTTTTAGTCAAAACCATAAACATTTTGTCAACGATAATCAACGGTTTATCATGCAGGATCAAAACATTCTTAACAATGCTGTAAATCGTGATATGATTAAAAGAGATAACAGACATGTATTAACTTCCTATTACAAACATACATTACCAGGTTTGGGTATTTTAAATCTTACAATAGATTATTCCAATAACAACAGAGACGAACCTGCCAGCATTGTTGAATTCAATAGAACCAACGAAACCAACAGAAACCTTGATCTGCTCAATAACAGTAACAATCATATCGTTTCTCTGAACTCTGGTTTTGACTTCAATCCTGTAAATAGTATTAAAAACCGTGTGGGATTTAGATATGTAGAAATGAACAATCATGGTGATACCAGACTATTGAATGTTTCTGATAACGTGGTTTTAAATACCGAATCAAATAGGATAAATGAATCTGTTGGTGCACTTTACTATATGTTTTCAGCTGATTTTCAAAAACTAACAACAGAAATCGGACTAAGAGGAGAAATTACCCGCTCAATAATAAAACTAAATGAAAGTATTGTAGTAGATTCAATGTATCATGAATTGTTCCCATCTGCGATGGTTGGATATCAATTCTCCGATGATTTTTCGATTAATTTTGATTATTCCAGAAAAATTTACCGGCCCTCATTTTCCGAAATTAATCCCAATTATATTTATGCCGACTCTCTTACTTACAGAATCGGAAATCCAACTTTAAGACCTACGATTAGTGACCTGTTTTCTGTGAGTTTTTCGCTTCCATGGTCTCTGTACTTAGTAGCAGATTATGAAGCAATGAAAGATTATATTGCCCTTGCTTTTTTTAATGATGAAGAAGTTCAAGGCAGAATAAGAATCACAAACGTGAATATACCGAAAAGCGAAGTATTTGGATTAAACCTGTTTTCTTCATACAGGGGTAAAAAACTTACCGTAAGTTCAGCCATAGGCATCAATTTTCCGATTTTAGATATACCTTATTTGGATTCCACCATTCAAATTCGCCAACCAATTGGATATTTCAGAAGTTCATTGAATTATCAGGTACTTGAAAATGTCTCATTGTTTGGTGATTTTTTCTATCAAAGCCAAGGCAGTCAACAGCTTCTTGAATACCGACCCTTTTATGTTGTAAATACTGGAATATCTGCTAATTTTTTGAAAAATCGATTTAGTGTGTCTCTTGAGATAAATGATTTATTGAATACCTACCAGCTAGAGTGGGAGAGCAAATATGGTCAAATTCGTTACTCACAATTAGCAAACTATGATACCCAATCGCTTAGGCTTACCTTAAAATATAACTTTGGTGATTTTCGGGATATTTTTCAGGATAAAAGTGCCATAAATGAAGAAATAAACCGGATTTAAGAGCTCGTAGAATTTCAGTTCAATGTAGCTAAACAAGATTCAAATTCGTTTTGATTCCCCTAAAGGAATCGTGGATGGATATATTTTATGCTCAAAATTCCACATAACATAAAAACACCCAGTCATTTTTAAATAAAAAGATTGTGTACAAATAAAACCATCCAGATAAGTTTAAACAAACAACTGATAACCAGTTATGAAATAGATCTTGGTAATCATGCCCGCCTTGATGGAACTGCACAAATTATTGCTGAAGATATCAGTTTGTTTAACAGGATGATGAATCCGCTGAGGAGTTTGCGGAGGAACAGATAGGCGTTTGTTATTTAAAGCCATTCTATGTCTTCCATCCCCAATCCGGTAATATTCTGGATTTCATTGGGTGACATACCCATTTGCTTTAACTTACGGGCAATTTCTATTTGTTTTCTTTTTTCTCCTTTTTTTAGTCCTTCTTCTTTACCTTCTTCTCTACCCTCTTTTCTTCCTTCCTCTCTTCCTTCCTCCATCGCGGCTGTAAGCAGAGTTTTCTCAGAGCTGATGCGATCCCAGTTCTTTTCGTAAAGCAGTTTTTCGCTGTCACTCAGGGATGCTTCCATAACGTATGCGAGAGCCTTTTGTATTTCAGGTGCCTCAAGGAGTTGGGGGTCGATCTCCACGGTGTTTTCATTAACCTCGGTCATAAAGCGCAACCATAATACCTGCAGTTTTTTATCCGTAATATTTTGTGCTTTAAATTTGTCCAATTCTATAAAAACGAATTCCAGTCCGTGCAGCTGCTCGTTATTGTCTTTCAAATGCACCACAGCATAATGATGATAGTATTCCGGTGATTGTGGGAGATAGGTCGTGTTGATCAGGTTAAGGGCATAAACCGGTTTCAGACTTCTGAATGCAATTCCTTTATCACTTTGGGTAACATATGCCCTGGATGCATTGAACAGAACCCTTTGTTTAAAAGCGGTAGTCCAGTTCATTTGCATTTCCACCAGAAACTGCCGTCCATGATTATCCCTGCATCTTACATCTACTGAAGTGAATTTCTCCAAAAAGGTTTCAGGTATCATTTCAGGTGATAGATACTCCAGATCAACGATCTTTTGTCCTTCAGGCAGCGGAAGCAGTGAATTCAAAAAACTCCTGAGTATATCCGGGTGTTCTCCGAATACCTTCTTAAAGATCAGATCATTTTTCGGGTCTAAGTACTTCATGGTGAATATTTTTACAAAAATAGGGGTTTTGGGTAAATGAGGCGTGAAAAAGTATATCCTTGATTTTGCTCACCTTCAAAATTAAAAGCAAGAGCAGATATGATTTCTACTGCGCTTTATCCTTCACCCAATCTCAACTCCCTAAACCATTCTCACCCCCTCTTCGCCCACACCCTTTTCCCATCAAAGGTAACGGCCAGTTTCATGATGTGCTGGCAGCC
>CAYPFV010000125.1:0-9742 GCA_964410015.1 uncultured Bacteroidales bacterium | reverse complement strand
GCCATGACAAAGTTTTTGACACACACGCAAATGATTATAATGCGCGGCATGTAAAACATACAGTCAGACTGTTAGCGAGCTCCCCCGTAAGAAAAGAACGGGGCAGGCATCTGACCTATTTAATCAAATTATAAACAGATGAACCATTAAATTATTATTTGCCTGATAATCAAACATATGCAATAGTTTTAATTTGTGTAATTTGTGAACAAAAAACTTTTCAGAGTGGACTCAAAAATAAATTTTTCAACCTCTGTGTGATTAGAAAGCAGCGGTTTGAAATTTTCAATTGCGTTTTGTACTGTTGTTTATTTTTTATCAATGCTTTACGTTGATTTTTTCTATATAACCGGTTTGAAGGCAAAAACAAATTTAATAAATGGCGTTTAGTTTCAATCATTAATTACCTCTTTTGCAGGAACCTGCATTATCTTGAATATTTTATTTTATGGAAAACTTCGTTGTTTCAGCAAGAAAATACCGCCCCGCTACCTTTGATATGGTTGTGGGTCAAAAATCGATCACCAATACACTGAAAAATGCCATCAAAAATAATCACCTGGCGCAGGCATTTTTATTTTGCGGACCAAGAGGGGTGGGCAAAACAACCTGTGCCCGTATCATGGCCAAAACCATCAACTGCGAAAACCTTACAGAAAACATTGAAGCCTGCAACGAATGTAAATCATGTGTTTCCTTTAATGAATCAAATTCTTTTAATGTACACGAGCTGGATGCTGCATCCAACAACTCCGTAGAAGACATCAGAAGCCTGGTGGAGCAGGTGCGCATTCCTCCGCATATTGGACAATACAAGGTTTATGTGATCGATGAGGTACACATGCTTTCCACTGCCGCCTTCAATGCCTTTTTGAAAACACTGGAAGAACCCCCACCGTATGCAAAGTTTATTTTGGCAACCACCGAAAAACATAAGATCATCCCTACTATCCTTTCCCGTTGTCAGATTTTTGACTTTGCACGCATCACCATTGATGATATTGCCCAACAGCTGCAATTTGTTGCACAAAATGAGAACATCAAAACCGATTATGATGCTCTGCACCTGATCGCCCAAAAAGCCGATGGTGCCATGCGCGATGCCCTCTCAATTTTCGACCAGATCGTAAGCTTTGCCGGAAACAACATCACCTACAAAGCAGTAGCAGAAAACCTCAATGTGCTCGACTACGATTACTTCTTTGCCATGACCAACCACTTGTTGTCAGGGGATACAACAGAAATTTTACTGCTTTTCAACGAAGTGATCGATAAAGGTTTTGATGGTGCACATTTCATAGCAGGTTTCTCCTCTCACTTGCGTAACCTACTGGTATGCAAAGACCCCAAAACAATCAAACTTATGGACGTGGGTGAAAACGTCAAGCAAAAATATCTGGAACAGGGTGCAAAATGCCACCCATCTTTTCTGCTTAAAGCATTGGATATAAGCAACAGATGTGATGTAAACTATCGCACCAGCAACAACAAACGCCTGCATGTAGAGCTGGCTTTGCTGCAAATTGCCGCCTTGCTGCAAAACCCGGAAATGCCGGTATCATCGCAGGAAAAAACATTACCACACAAAGCGGACACCAAAACCAGCAACGCAACCACTAATAAAACAACTGATAAGCCTGCTATCAACAAACCACCGGAAACAAAAAAAGTGGAAAAGCCAGATGCACCACCAGCATCGCCACCCAAATCAAATGATTCTGAACAAAAACCCAAACCCACCCTTCGTCAACCAGGCATCGGAATAAACAAAGCGATGAAAAAGGATGATGAAAAAAAAAAATCTGAACAACTGACCTCAGATGGCAACAGCAATAAACCTAAAGAAAATTTTACATTGGAACAACTCATGAATGCCTGGGAAAAACTCAAAAGACAATATGAGCAAAACAACCTAAGCATTTTTACAGCCCTTAATACACACGATCCTGTTATTAAAAACGACAGCCAGATCATCATCAAGGTAAACAATGTTATACAAAAAGAGGGGATTATTGAACAAAAACACCAAATATTAAGTTTTTTCAAGGATGAATTAAACAATCATGCCATAAAAATAAATGTGGAGATTACGGAAAAAGTAAAAATTCACAAAGCGTACCTTCCGGCAGAAAAGTACCAGAAAATGTTAGCAAAAAGACCTGAGATTGATCGTTTAAAAAATGGGCTGGACCTTGACCTTGTATACTAACCTACCGGAAAATTCGTTGATAAATCATTGAAAAAACAACACAAACAGGAGTTAACGAAAGATGGCATATATCTGAATTTGAAATTTTTAAGCAATTGGGTGATTTTTTGTAAAAATAAATGCACCCTAATGTAATTTTCCCCCAAAAAAAACTACTTATACAAAACCGAAAAATAATAATATATAATCCAATATCTAACTTAACATTAAACAAAGACATTATGAAACAAATGAGTAAATTTATCTTTACCGTGGCGATTTTGCTTACAGCTTTTATCTCGTATGCCAATACGCCAAAAATAGAATTTACCGAATACAAACTCGATAATGGTTTGCATGTAATTTTGCATGAAGACAACACTACCCCCAATGTAGTGGTAAACATCATGTATCATGTTGGTGCCAAAAACGAGATGGAAACCAGCACTGGTTTTGCCCACTTCTTTGAGCATCTTATGTTTGAAGGTAGCAAGCATATAGACCGTGGTGAATTTTCTGAACTGGTAGAAAGAGCAGGTGGTACGCTCAATGCTTTCACAAGCTTCGACGTAACCAATTACTACATTCTGCTTCCTTCCAACCAACTCGAACTGGGTTTGTGGATGGAATCAGAAAGAATGCTGCATCCGAAAATCGATTCTATTGGTATCGCCACCCAAAAAAGTGTGGTTACCGAAGAGATGAAACAAACCCGCGACAACCGTCCTTACGGAAGATTGCTTACCGAAACCCTGAACCGCGCCTTTACCCGGCATGCCTACAAGCATGATGTTCTGGGTTTGGATGAGCATGTGCGCAATGCAAGCGACCAGGAAATCATCGATTTTCACGACATGTTTTATGTTCCCAACAACGCTGTCCTGGTGATTACAGGAGATATTGACATTGCTGAAACAAAAAATCTGGTGGAAAAATACTTTGCTGAAATACCCGCTGGTAAACATGATTTACGCATACCTCCTGTCAATGAACCCAAACGTACAGTTGAACTCAGAGATACTGTGTACGACAATGTTCAGATACCTGGCATTGTTCAGGCATACATGATTCCTGCGCAAGGCAGCGAAGACTATTATGCAGTGGAAATGCTGGGTTCATTGCTTTCACAGGGTCAGAGCAGCAGACTTTACCGCCGCCTGGTAAATGAAGAAGAAAAAGCACTACAGGTAATGGCCGTTCCTCTGGGTTTAGAACATCCGGGAGTTACGCTTGTTTTTGCATTGGCGAATATGGGAGTAGACCCGCAGGAAGTGGAAAAGGTAATCAACGAAGAAATGGAAAGAGTACGCACCGAAATGATCTCTGAAAAAGAACTTCAGAAATTGAAAAACCAGTTCGAAAGCAGAATGATCAACAGCAATACAACCATTGCAAGCAGGGCTACTAATCTGGCAAACTATTATACTATTCATGGAGATGCCAATCTGATCAATCATGAATTGGAAAACTATATGAAAGTCACCAGAGAGGATATTCTGAGAGTAGCTCAGGAATATTTCAGAGAAGATAACCGGGTTGTGATCTATTGGCTGCCCAAAGGTGAGGCAAAATAACTTTTCGCCCGCTCCATACTTCAATTTATCTAACCAAAAAATCAAATAGTTCAAAAATTGCTTTCAAAAAAACACAGGAAAGCCTAAAACAAATAATATGAAAAAGATCATTTTTTATTTTTTATTCAGTTGCTTGCTGATACTGAATGTAAATGCTCAATTAGACCGCAGTCAGCGTCCTGAACCCGGCCCTGCTCCCACCATTCAACTGGGAGATTTTGAATCTTTTACACTCGACAACGGACTCAAAGTTATTGTGGTAGAAAACAGAAAAGTACCTGTAATTAGTTGGCAGCTGACCCTCGATGTTGATCCTTTACTGGAGGGTGATGCGGCAGGTTTTGTTGATTTTGCAGGGCAACTGATGCGAGATGGCACCACCAACAGAACCAAACAGGAAATTGACGAAGCCATTGATTTTATTGGTGCCGATCTGTCCACTTTCTCTACAGGTATGTACGCTTCATCCCTTACAAGACACAAAGATGATTTGCTCGATCTGATGACGGATATACTTCTAAACCCTGTTTTCCCCGAAGAAGAACTCGAAAAAAGAATTACACAAACGCGCACAGGTCTGCAAACCATAAAAACAGACGGGCAAGCCATAGCCAGAAATGTTTCTCTTACTCAATCTTATGGAACTGAGCATCCTTACGGCGAAATCGTTACAGAAGAAACCCTGGATAATATTACCGTTGACAAATTAAAAGACTATTACAATACATATTTTAAACCTAATGTGGCCTATCTGGTCATTGTTGGTGATATTGATGTTGACGAAGCCAAATCACTTACATCTGAACATTTTGCCCAATGGCAATCCGGTGAAGTACCAGAACACACCTACCCCACACCACAACCCCCGGCGGGCAGAAGAGTTGCCTTTGCGGAAAGAAGTGGTGCAGTGCAATCGGTAGTCAATGTTACTTATCCTGTTGTTTTAACTCCCGGGCATCCCGACGCCATCAAAGTAAGTGTAATGAACAGTATTTTGGGAGGCGGCGTATTTTCAGGGCGTTTGATGCAAAACCTCAGAGAAGATAAAGGATATACCTATGGAGCACGTTCAAACCTTAGCACCGACGAGTTGGTCAGCCGTTTTGTGGCAAGTACAGAGGTGAGAAACAGTGTTACTGATACAACCGTAACCGAAATTTTACGTGAGATGAATCGTTTGATCAATGAACCTGTTGAAGAAGATGACCTGCAACTGGTGAAAAGTTTCATGAATGGTTCCTTTGCCCGCTCCCTGGAAAGTCCAAGAACCATCGCGCGCTTTGCCCTCAATATAGCCCGTTACAATCTTCCTGAAGACTATTATGCTACTTATCTGGAAAGACTGGGCAGTGTTACAACAGAAGATGTGCAGGCAATGGCTCAAAAATATATAAAACCTGAAAATTCTATCATTGTAGTAGCTGGCAATATGAAAGAAGTTCCGGAAAACCTTACACAATTTGCCGCTTCTGGTGAAGTAGAATTCTTTGATGCTTTTGGCCAACCCATAACCGTTGAAAATACAAGGGAAGTTCCTGAAGGAATTACCGTGGAAACCGTCATCAATAAGTATTTTGACGCCATTGGTGGAAAAGAACATTTCAGAAACATGCATACAATTACCCAGGTAATGAAAGCTTCTATGATGGGTAATGATATTACCATAACTTCTTACCAGAAAGCCCCGGACAAACTTCGGGTGGAGACTGCAATGGGCGGAAATGTAATGTCTACTCAACTGTTTGACGGCAACAAAGCTATTATGCAATCGCCTATGGGCAACCAGGAATTTACCGAAGGAGCTGAGTTTGAAGCCATGAAGAAGCAAGCAGTCATGAACATGGAGTTGAAATACAAAGATTACGGCATCGAAAAAAAACTTACCGGTATTGAAACCATCAACGGAGAAGATGCCTATGTGGTGGAAGTAGTTGATCCTTCCGGGGAAACATCTTACGAATACTACGATGTGGAATCAGGTTACAAAATTCAGACAGAATCAGAGCAAGGAACTGCAGAAATTTCAGACTATCAACCTGTAGACATTGAGATCGTAGGCGAACAACCCGGTTTCTTTGCCAGATTGTTTGGCGCTAAACCAGATGTGGAAGTGGTAAAACTGATGTTTCCACGTCAGATCAAACAACAGGCAGGACCTCAAACCATTGAACTTGAAGTAGTGGATATCACCATCGATGAAGAAATTGAAGATGCAAAGTTTCAAACCAACTAACCAATAGTGCGTAATAACAAAAATTTAAAGAGGGAAATCTTATTGGGTTTCCCTCTTTGCTTTATCATCAAAACAGATTCATAAGTAAACTGACAAAATTCCACCCCAAAAAAGTTGGTCCGATAATTGATAGAATAATAAGGGTATAAAAAATCATTACAGCATAATGATTATGATAAAAGATCTTTGAAAAATCGTATCTTTGCATTCCATAATTTTACCTCAACAAATTAGGGGGCTGATTTGGCTTTGACAGCAAGTTGAGTGAAATTGTAAGCATGCCGGGCGTTGTGAAGTTGGCCCGTTAATCCCAATTCTCAAGCCTTATAAACGGCAACAATAATAATTACGCAATGGCAGCTTAATAGAAGCTATTAAGTGCCTGCTGTTTCCAGAGAAGCAATACCCGTTAGCGTCTCTACGGAAGCATCGACAAAATACGGGATAAGGCAGGTAAGGCTTCGGTGCCTGCACGAAAAATAAAGAAGCTCAGGTTGCGGACAGGATCGCCTTTTTCCAGTCCAATACTGAACTCCCAACAAAAGGCTAAGCATGTAGAAAGCAGTTTTGCTGCTTGTTTGGACGAGGGTTCAAGTCCCTCCAGCTCCACAAAAACCCCGACCTGACGGTTGGGGTTTCTTATTGATCAAAAATACCATTCATTATAAGTTGCTGAATTCCTGATCCAATAATTCACTAGTGTACGATAGTCCATATCTCTTTGCACATGTGCAGGGTTGGGCATCTTTTATGGCGACCGGATTACAACTTAATGTGAATTGCCAGACCCATGTTTTTTGCTTCAATTATACTAACTGACAACATTTATGCCAATTTTTGTAATATATAACAACTTTTGTTTCTCTGCGCCATCAGTAATCTTGTAATTTTGCTTTAAATAAAACCAAAAATATACGCATTTTATCAAAACACAATGGATCAGGCTGAAATCAAGAAATTCATCCAAAAGGTTGAACTTTTCCGCGAACTGGAAGAAAGTGAACTGGATGTGGTAATAGAAAAGATACACGAAAAAACATTCAACCCCAGGGCATATTTGTTTCATGAAAACAGCCCTGCCAATAAATACCTTTATATGATCTGTGAAGGCGAGGTTGAATTATTTAAGAAAACGGCATTTGGCGAGGAAAAGCGGTTGTCTTATTTTGGTACTTACGATTTCCTTGGTGAGGGAACCATCATGGCCGATACGCCTCACTCCACCAATGCCCGCGCATTGAAAAAAACAAAGGTGATCTATATCTCTAAGGAGGATTTTACTGAACTTTTCGATTCTCAAACCTTCATTGCATTAAAAATCTTCAAACAGATCTCCAAGGTTATCTCAAGAAGGATGCGCCAAAGCAATACCAAGATTGTAAACGTGGGGGCACAGTATGAATCGGGGCGTACCCGTAAGGAACACGATCTGCTTGGATATCGCGATGTACCTGCAGAGGTTTATTACGGAATACAAACCATGCGTGGCATTGAAAACTTTACCATTAGTGGGGTTACACTGGGTTTTTATCCCGAACTGATCATCAGTCTTACTATGGTAAAAATGGCAGCGGCAAGAACCAATCATGAACTGGGATTGCTCTCAACCGATATTGCCAATGCCATCGTAAGGGCTTGTCATGAGATCATTAACGGAAAGTTTCACCACCATTTTGTAATCGACATGATACAGGGAGGTGCAGGAACATCCACCAACATGAATACCAACGAGGTGATTGCCAATCGCAGCCTGGAGATCATGGGATACGAACGGGGAGACTACAGGCATTGCCATCCCAATAATCATGTAAATCTTTCGCAATCCACCAACGATGCTTATCCTACAGCCATCAAGATCGCCCTTATTAAAAGCAATGTAAAACTGGTTGAGGTGCTTCAAATGCTCATTGAAGGTTTCAGGGATAAAGAGCGTGAGTTTACGCAGGTGCTCAAGATGGGGCGAACCCAGTTGCAGGATGCCGTGCCCATGACCCTGGGACAATCATTCGGTGCCTATGCAACCACTCTGCAGGAAGAAGTAACCCGCCTCAACCAGAATGCTGAACTGCTGCAGGAAGTCAATATGGGAGGAACCGCCATAGGTACTGGCATTAATGCTGACCCCGAATACAGCAAAAAGGTGATAGGGCACCTGAGAAACATTACTGGTTTGAATATACGTTTGGCAAAAAACCTGGTTGAAGCAACCCAGGATACCGGTGCTTTTGTAATGTACTCTTCCACCGTGAAAAGACTGGCAGTTAAACTTTCAAAGATTTGCAACGATCTGCGTCTGATGTCATCAGGTCCCCGCGCCGGGTTCAATGAAATCAACCTGCCACCTATGCAACCCGGGTCGTCCATCATGCCCGGAAAGGTCAATCCTGTTATCCCTGAGTTGGTGAATCAGATTGCCTTTAAGGTGATCGGGAACGATCTCACAGTAACCCTTGCTGCCGAGGCAGGGCAACTGGAATTGAATGTGATGGAACCCATTATGGTACAAAGTCTTTTTGAATCGATTGAATTATTGAAAAACGGAATGACAACACTGCTGCATCGCTGCGTTGCAGGCATCACAGCCAATGAGGATCACTGCCGGCAGATGGTGATGAACAGCATCGGCCTGGTTACCGCGCTGAACCCCGTTTTGGGCTACGACGTTTGTACTGCCTTGGCCAAAGAAGCTGTAAGTACCAACAGGGGAGTATATGAGCTGGTGCTCGAAAAGGAACTGCTATCCAAAGATCAGCTCGATGATATTCTTAAACCCGAAAATATGATCAGCCCAAAGAAGTTGACCAGAAGTAAATAATCCACCTGCCGGAGTTCAACAGACAGGTTCTTCCATAACTAACGTAATAATTTACCCTGGAGGATATTCATATCAGGGTGCAATCAGTCAATCATATATAAATCTGACCGGAAGGGTATTTTAAAAGGTCTGAGCTTGTGGTGGACAATATTACTTTGTAAAGATCAGCGAGTTTTGTAAAAACCCTTTAAAAACCACCACAACTGTAGAAAATCATTCACAAATAGCGGTTAGTCTTAAAACCTTTGCAAGGTTGTTTGAACGACAAAAGATAGCGGAGTTCAACAAAGTCAATTACACAAATCAGCAAGTTTTTATAGTACAGATGATCAAACAACCATAAATTGGATATTTCCATCAATTTATTAAAAATGACTTTTCAGAGTACACTCATCATGTAGTAATTTAATTATTGTCGGCAAGAAAACATTTATTTTTTGTGTCTTTGATAAGAGATCGTCGAAAACAAGGCTTTCGAAGTTCTTGAATCTATGGAGTTAACTTTTTGTAAACGAATGGTTCATCTGTTTATAAATTGATCTGTTTGGTCAGATGGTGTAGGCCAATCATGTCTGACATGTGTAAATAATTTTTGGTTGAGATTATCATCCTTCCGGGTCTCAATAATATTGTAGTGGCTCGGTTCAAAAACGAGAATAACGCAGTATTTGGTGTTTTCTTGCAAAAACTATACAGGAGAATACCCTAAGCACTCCGGTACCTGAATTAAGCAACATCTCTACCCATGCAGATCATATAAGTGCATCCAGTCCAAATCCTGCTGCCGCAATACCGGTAATCAATCCTTTTTTCTCAGGAAACCATTTTACAGGGGTGGTTAACGGTATAAGATACCCTATTCCTGTGGCAATACCACCTAACCCAACTTGCAAATTAGGGACAAAAAATTAGCACAAACAAAAAAAACATCA
>CAYPFV010000124.1:0-9806 GCA_964410015.1 uncultured Bacteroidales bacterium | reverse complement strand
TAAGAAAATAGCGTGAAGATTTCATTTGCTTAAATTTTTTTAAATAAAAAAACTGTAATTATTTGTTGTTACTAAGATACAAAACATTTAAAATACAATACTTTCTTCACAAAAAAAGTTTTTTTTATTGAAAAGATCAACCGAACCGCGACAATGCTATTGACAGACACGCGGATGATTATCGGCATAATGAAAATGCTAATGCAACTATTAAAAAAGTGTGTAGTGCGGACGTTATGTTAGCAATCTGCATGTTTGGATAGGTCAGATTTGTATCCCCTCAACATGGATAATATCGTATTTTTTACAGGGTTTTGAAAACGGGTTTGTTTGGAGTGGAGGGTGTTTGCATACGTCGTTGTGGAGACATACCTGCATGGGTTGCCCAAACCACCCAATTACACCACCACCCCGACAAATGCTCATTGATCATTTTACGCCGCAGGCGGAGATGCAAAAAAAATGTATTTTTGCATAAAGCATACCCGAGAAGATAAAAGAAAAAATATTTCTGAAAGTATTTCAGATAGCACAATACCACAAAATGAGCAAGGAGGAACGTATGGCTTATGAAGACAGTTTAAAATACTACCGCGATCTGAAAAACTCACTGGATACCGCCAAAGAAGAAGGCTACGCCCAGGCCCAGGAAAAGTACAGGGTTGAGATGGAAGAGTATTTATTAAAACAGGAAGAAGAGCGCAGACAGAAAGAGGAAGCTATTCAAAAGCATGAAGAATCAATGCATCATCTGACCATAGCCATCAAAAACATGCTCGCCAAAGGCATGCCTGCAGAAGAAATCGCCCATATGATGGATATCCCGGTAGAGGAGGTAAAAAGATTGGGTGGATTTTAATGCCTTGATCGGGAATCCACAGGCAGTAACATACGCACACCCATCAAAGCGTCATTTGCAATGGCGCTCTGAACATGCGATAATTGATAATTATCGATTGGTTGAGAAATGCAATGGGCTTTGTTGTATTATTCTTTCTGAATTGCGAATTCGGTTAAGTTGAAAAAGCGGAATTGCAAATACCGCATAGCGGGTCTTTTTCTCTCTGGGCTTGGATAATCAACAGGAGCCAGAATGTGGTCGGACAGATATTCACATACATCTACCTGATCTCCACCGTATATCCTGCTTCTTCGATCACCTGCACGATATTGCCAGGTCCGATCATCTCGCGGTCGTAAATCACGGTAACTTCAGCTTCTGTAAAGGATGCTGTTACCGTTTCCACACCGGGCAAAACACCAACCTCTTTGATGATAAACGTCTCATGACCACTGCTGGTCATGCCGTATACAGTAAAGGTTCTCTCGGTAAGGTTGGACGGGTTGGGCATTTGCTGCCCGGTGTCTTGTATACCAAAAAAGTCGTGCATCATATAAGGAGAAAAAGCTACCGCCAGGGTAAGAAAGGTTATAAAAACCATCACCGGTATGGGTGTTGGTTTCTCTGATTTTGTATCGGCCTGCTGTTGTTTGTTGCTGCTTTTCTTTATTGCCATCAGGTTTTGGTACCAGGCAATAGCCAACAGTATGATCAAAAAGATAATCACCAGATGCCAGTATTCAGAAAGGGTTTGCATTACTACGTTGTTGATAATGAAGGAAAGTGTTATCATGAAATTGTTGAGTGAAGGCAGAGAGGAAGGGAAAGCATTGAGGGAAGATAGCAGATGAATATAAAAGACGATCATGACCTTTGTAACTTAGATATATAAATAATGCGCTTAATTACAAAATTAACCGATTTGGTTTTAGATTCAAAAAACTTTCTCAACCTTAACCTCGATTACCTGAAAGGATCAAAATAATTCACCTGAAGCATATCAAAGCGTTCAAAATGTTTTTTCAGGCGTTGTTGGAAGTGTTGAAAATCATGTTTGTTCCGGGGAGACCAAAGCACTTCTGCCAAAGCAATCGCCCTGGGATATGCCATATATTCAACATGGCTGGATGTTTTCATGTATTCTGTCCAAACATTTCCCTGACCGCCCAAAATATGCTTTGTTTCCTGGGTATTAAGATCTTCAGGCACCGGATTAAAAGAATAGACCCTTTGCAGCGTGGTATATCCGCCTATGGCCAGGGGTTCGGTGTCAGGATCATCCTGGTAAAAATCAAAATAACAAAAACTGGTAGGTGTCATAATCGCATCATGTCCGCTGCGAGCAGCTTCTATTCCGCCCTCAAATCCTCTCCATGACATAACTGTTGCTGAAGGAGCCAGCCCTCCTTCGAGAATCTCATCCCAGCCAATGATTTTCTTCTGCCGGGTCTGGAGAAAATCTGCCACCCGTTTTATAAAATAGCTTTGCAGTTCGTACTCATCTGCCAGTCCTTCATTCTTTATTCTGGCCTGACAGGCATCGCACTCCTTCCATCGGTTTTTGAGACATTCATCGCCTCCAATATGGATATATTCAGACGGAAAGAGTGCAGCTACCTCATCGAGTACATTCTCCAGGAATACAAATGTCTGCTCGTTACCGGCACAAAAAGCATCCTCAAAAATACCCCAATAGGTTTGTACCTCATAAGGACCTTTGGTGCATCCCAGCTCCGGATAAGATGCCAACGCCGCCAGCGCATGACCTGGAAGTTCTATCTCCGGAATAACCCTAACATGCCGAGAGGCAGCAAAGTCCAGCACCTCTTTAATTTCATCCTGGGTATAAAACCCGCCATAGCGTTTCCCATCAAATTTGCGCGGTTGATCATTATAATGACCTACCAGTGTTTCTTTTCTCCAGGCCCCCACTTGCGTGAGTTTAGGATATTTTTTGATCTCAATCCGCCACCCCTGGTCGTCGGTAAGGTGCCAGTGAAAAGTGTTCATCTTATGCATCGACATCAGATCAATGTAGCGCTTAACAAATTCCACAGAAAAAAAATGCCGTGCCACATCCAAATGCATGCCTCTGTAGGAAAACTGAGCATGATCGTCTATTCTTCCATTTCCGATCTTTACTTTTCTCAACAATGCAGCTTTCTGCTTGCTTTCAATCTCGGGTGGCAGCAACTGCCGGAGCGACTGAATACCATAAAATACTGCCCGTGAACTTTCACCTTGAATAGTAATCTGTTTTGATGTGATGTCGAGCACATATTGATCGGTATGGGGAAATGACCTGTCAATGCCCAACAAAATGCCTCCTGAGGGAACAGGGTCAGAGGTGTTATACATTTTGATGGTAAGATCAATATCTTTTAGCGGTTTCAGCAAATCAGCAAGAAATGAAGCATTGCTTTTCATCTTATGATTATCTGCCGGTATAAAAATGTTTATGCTCCCCTTCAGATTGAAATGACCTCGCCTTTTTTCCCATGAAACTGGTTCGGGGATAATGGTTTGTGCTTGTGTGGATAGGATTTGTATCAACATCATGAAAAACATGAAAAGAATAAGAGATAGATGGTATTGCGGGTATGATTGGGTTTTTTTCATCTTATCATAAATTTGAGATGAATAATTCTGAAAAATATGGTTTTCACGTAAAGCAAATTCAGGTGTTTTACTCCTGCTGATCATGTTTGTTATCCATTAACAAAATCCGGTTTGTACTCCATGCATCAACTTGATCGGATTAACGACTCATCACTCTTTTGTCTGTGAGATGCAATTTTAAAAAATCACTTTTCACCGGAAATCATACCTCTGCCGCCCGGTTTTATCAGTGACGACTGATTACTTGATTACCCGGAATGTTTTATTGAAACGAATCTTATTGAGAAAACTTTTATTTTTGTCTAAAGACAACCAAACAAACATAGCGCGACCTACAATATGGTCTTCCGGCACAAAACCCCAGAAGCGGCTATCGGCAGAATTGTGTCGGTTATCACCTACCAGCCAGTAATAATCCATCTGGAAAGTGTAAGAATCTGCCGCTTCACCATTGATATATACCTGGTTGTCTTCCACTTTCAGATCATTGCCTTCATACACATCGATGATGCGTTCCCATAAAACTATATTCACAGGATTGATATCGATGGTGGTTCCTTTTTTGGGAATGTAGAGTGGACCGAAGTTATCTTCATTCCAAGGATAGTTTTTGTCGAAAGGAAAGATATGACTTTCATGATAATCATCAGGTTTTATCATTTTTCTGACTCTGACAATATTCCTCATATCAGAGAGTGCTTCTGCTTTATCATCGCTAAGCGCCATGAGGTAGTCGGTTGTGCTGCGCTGATAAACATCGGTAATGTCGTAGCGGTCGAGTAACCGGCTCGACAAGGGAGATCCATCAGTGACCACCTGATAGTTAAACTGTCCGTTTTCAGGGAATTCCAGCACCTGACCATTGATAAAGATAGTGCCATCCACTATTTGAAGGGTGTCTCCCGGTATTCCTACACACCGTTTGATATAGTTTTCGCGTTTATCCACAGGTCGTGCCACCACATCATAATTTCGATGTACAAATTCCCGTCCTGCTTCGCGAACCAATGCATAATAGCTTCGGTTTTGCATTTGTAAAGCTACCGTATCGCCATCAGGATAATTAAAAACAACTACATCATTATTTTTAATCTCTCTTAGTCCGGGAAAACGGTAATAAGGCAGACTGATCCACTCAACATAGGATTTGGTATACTGTGTAAGTGGCAGTGTATGATGCGCAAACGGAAAAGCAATAGGGGTGTTGGGAATCTTGGGTCCGTAGCTAAGTTTGCTCACAAAAAGATAATCACCCACCAACAACGATTTTTCCATAGAAGAAGTGGGTATCGTATATGCTTCGATAAAAAAAGTACGGATGATAGTGGCAGCAATCACGGCAAAGATCAAGGCATCAGCCCATTCGCGTGCAGCACTTTTCTTTACCACCGGCAATTCCGTGGGATGGGTATATTTTTCATGGGGGGCAAAACCCAGATATGGCAGAAAGAAGAAAGGAAACAAAACGCCAAGAGCTTGTTCGCCCAACCCGTCTTTTCTGAAACATTTGAGGGTTTCCACCACCATTAGCAGAAGGGTAAACACATTGATATAGGGAAAAATAATAAAAATATACCACCACATGGGTTTATGAATCACTTTTAACCAGATGTAAAAGTTATAAAACGGGATGATGGCCATCCAACCGGGGTATCCTGCTTTTTCAAAAATTCGCCATAAACCTGCTGCACTGGCAACAAAAAACAGTAACGACAATAACATGTAAATACTCATGATTCTTAGTTGGTTAAATGTTAAGTAAATCTTTCATGGTAAAAATACCTTTTTTATCTTTCACCCACCGGGCGGCCAAAAGTGCCCCTTTGGCAAAACCCTCCCTGCTATGCGCACAGTGTTTCAGGGAAAGGGTATCAATATCCGAAATGTAATCGATGCTATGTTCTCCAACAACACCAGCAATGCGTTTGGCCACAACAGGTATTTCATCCTTACCCGGATGATCTTCTGCTAGTTTCCAACCAGTATATCTGGGGTTGTTTTTCATAATATCTTCTAACATGCTCACTGCTGTGCCACTGGGTGCATCCAGTTTATGGATATGATGGGTTTCTTCTGCTTCAATCCGATATTGTGTATAGTCCTTCATTATTTTGGCAAGATATTCATTGACAGCAAAAAAGATATTTACACCCACGCTAAAATTGGACGCATAAAAAAGAGTTCCGTTACATTTTTTCACGTAGTGGGCAATCTGACGGAGTTTCTTATGCCAACCGGTAGTACCTGTTACTACCGGAATGTTTTTCTCAACTAATCTTTTGATGTTTTGTTCCACAACACCGGGTGAGGTAAATTCTATAGCCACATCTGCCTGATTGATTTGATGGGATTTTTCATCCCATTGATCTTCATTATCAACGATCACAAAAGGATCGTGTCCTTCTTCTGGGGCAAGTTTTTCAATTTCACGTCCCATCTTTCCGTAGCCTATAATAGCAATCTTCAGTGACATGTTTCAATATTTTAAAATGAAAAAGAAATTTTGATAGAAGTAACCGGTGAACGCAAACTGGAAAAAAAACCGCTGTTGAGATGAAAAGAAGGTAAAATGTTCATTGATAAGTCCTCTCCCACATCAAAATCGAGGAGATGTGCATCTACGGTGGCATCCAAAATTTGCAACAAATACAATGCTGCACCTGCAATGTAAGTTATTTCGAGATTTCGGCGGTAAAAATTCATGGCTCTTTCGAGCTGGTCTGTTGAATAGAAAGGAAACTCATCCGTAGTGTTAGGATTTCCGTCAACCCTGGCTACGTAAGCGCGCCTGAAATTCTGGTATTCGGTATTGTTAAAATCAACGAAATAAATAATGGCCCCAAATCCGGCATAAACGATGGGCACTTTCCAGATTCTGTTGTTGTAGACCTGCCCCAGTCCGGGTAAAGTGGCAGACAACATGGTTGCGCGAAGTGGCAAGTGCTCGCTGTAGTCTCTGTTTTTTCCTTTTCGGCGCGGTTGATCTGCCGGCAAGGTATCTTTTTCCTCATGAGGAATGTTTTTCTCCATCCCGGCAGAATCAATGCTGATATCATGGTAAAATGGAATCATAGAATCGGTTTTGAGAACACGAACCGAGTCGGGCGGTTGAAGGGAAAAGGGAAAATGAGCTAAGAGTGGAACAGGGAAAAGCAAAAATATCCAAAATACAACAAAACCCAAAAGTGTTTTTTTTTGGGCTTTGCCATGATGAATGGTTTTTGATGGACAGAAAAGAATGCCGGTTTGCTGTTGCATCTAAGATCAGTCAGTATGTTGAAGAAGTTTATTGATCCTTTCCAGATCCTGTTCAGATGAAAAGCTGATCACGATAGTTCCTTTGCCATCGCTGCGCGATTTGATCTGTACCTTTGATCCGTAAAAACTGGATAGTGTTTTCTGTAGTTCAGGATATTTTGTTTTACTGCGCTGAATTTTTGGTTTTTGACTTTCCTCCTCGCTATTTTGCTCTTTTTGTTCTTTTTCCATAGAGAGATTTCTTACGATCTCTTCGGTATCTCTTACCGATAGCCCCTGTTCAATAATATCCTGAAATATTTCCAGTTGTGTCTGGTGATCTTCTAAAGAAATCAGTGCCCTTGCATGCCCGTTGGTAATGAGTTCCTGGCGCAGTCCGATCTGAATATCGCCTGGCAATTTGAGCAAGCGCAAATGATTGGCAATAGAAGAGCGTGATTTGCCCAATCGCTCTGAGAGCATTTCCTGGGTTAGTTTAAACTCGTCAAGTAATTGTTGATAACCCATTGCTACCTCTATAGGATTAAGGTTTTCACGCTGAATATTTTCAACGATAGCCATCTCGCGCATCTCCTGATCGTTTGCCGAGCGTATATAAGCAGGTACCTCATTGAGCCCGGCCAGTTTTGCTGCACGACATCTTCTTTCACCAGATATGAGCTGAAACTTACCATCTTCTTGCTTTCTGATAGTAACGGGTTGTATAACACCCTGCTCCTTAATAGAGTTTGCCAGCTCCTGAAGTGTTTCTTCATCAAAATCGGTGCGGGGTTGATATGGATTACTGTTGATCAGGTTGAGGGGTACATGTGCTACCGTACCTACAGCATGCAGATCTTTGTTGATATCATAACGCGCAGCGTTGTCGATGGCGGATGAATCTTCGAGCAAAGCACCAAGTCCTTTTCCTAAAGCTCTTTTTTTAGCGTTCATTTTCTACATTCATATTTTTTTCTGACTCATCTATTTTGGTCAAATGGTTGTTTTGTAATATTTCACGTGCCAGATTAAGATAGTTAACTGCACCTCTGCTTTGTGCATCATGCATGATGATGGTCTCCCCAAAACTGGGCGCTTCACCCAGTTTGGTATTACGCTGAATAATGGTTTTAAAAACCAGATCCTGAAAATGAGTTCTTACCTCTTCCACTACCTGGTTGGAAAGTCGCAAACGATTATCGTACATGGTCAAAAGAATACCTTCTATTTCGAGACCTTGATTAATACGCGACTGAACGATTTTTATTGTATTGAGAAGCTTACCCAATCCTTCCAGGGCAAAATATTCGCATTGTACGGGCACAATCACTGAATTGCCAGCTGAGAGTGCATTGACTGTAATCAACCCCAGAGAAGGAGAACAATCTATGAGAACAAAGTCGTATTGGTCTTTTATTTTATCAATTACTTTTTTCATCACCAACTCTCGGTTAGGCATGTTGATCATTTCAATTTCGGCTCCCACCAGATCAATGTGAGCAGGAATAAGATCGAGATTGGGTGTGGTAGTATTGAGTAAAATATTTGCCGGTTCCACATCGTCGATGATGCATTCGTAAATACTGGTTTTGATTACTTTGGGGTCGAATCCTACACCTGAGGTGGCATTTGCCTGAGGATCAGCATCAATCAGAAGCGTTTTGTACTCCAACACGGCCAAACTTGCGGCCAAGTTGATGGCTGTGGTGGTTTTCCCTACCCCTCCTTTTTGATTGGCGATTGCAATTACTTTGCTCATAGTACTTTACGTTAATTTTTATATATTACTTTTTTCCTTGATTTTAAAAATACAAGTTATTTGCAGGTATCGAAAAACAATCTACCCCAAATAAAAAAACCTGATTGCAAATTTACAATTTATTAGGTGCCAATCTAAACGTTTTTTTGGGATATTAAAAATTGAATGCCATTTTCACTGACCACGGCATTTGAACTTCGCCCGTCAGTTGTGCTTCGCATGCAAGAAGGTAGTCTTTTGCGATGAGTATGTTTTATAGCAGGTGGTAAAAAATAAAAAATCAGACGCTAACCTCAACCCTTCTAAACCTGACCACCCCCCTCAGCCTTTCCCGACTTCAACATCAGAATCTATCCCTGTTCCCTAAAAAAAAAGTCCGGTAGATAAAATTCTCCGGACTCTTGTTTTATTGTGCCAGCAACACAGAAGATAAAAAATCAGGTGGTGGATTCATCAGAACCGGAGGAATCTGAATCTAGATCTTCAAAATTAACATTGATAAAATCACGTTCGCGTTTGCGTTTTTCCATTTCTTCTTTGTCTTCGATATAAGTTTGCGGAAACTCTCCCGTTTCAATATACTCAAAAGCCTGTTTTAAGGCATTGTCAAACTTTTCAAAATCTTCTCTGTACAAAAAGATTTTGTGCTTTTCAAAATAAAACTTACCGGTTTTCTGATCAAATCGCTTTTTACTCTCAGTGATAGTAAGGTAATTCCCACCAGAACGTGTTGTTTTTACATCGAAGAAATAGGTCCTCTTTCCGGCTCTCACGGTTTTGGCAAAACGTTCCTCTTTGTTCATGTTTTGTGCTTTCTCTTCCATACTTATACTGTTTATAGGTTGTTGTTTAGTTGGTTCAAAATTATACAAACTTTATGCAATCTTTTATATCTTATCATAAAACAAATCTAAAATCTTTTTCATTTTATGCAAGTAACTCAAATATAATAAAATTATTACACAAATCAAAACCTGCCTTGACTTGCAAGACTGACAAAAATGTTTTCAGTTGTCTGAAAATAATAGTATGTCTTTAAAAATTTTATTTACATTCGTAGTTTTGATAAACAAACTTATAGTGAATTTACAACAGACTTAAATTATGACTAAAATTATTGACTAATAATAAACTATGAATCTGTTTATTTGTAAGATTAAGATAGGAGATTAAAATTAAGGAAGGTTTTCGAATGGGATTTCAATCCAAATAAACCCAAATTTCCTGAAGGAATTCTTTTTTTCTTCGGGAAAGAATCCTGTTTAGTTTATCACCTCTGAAACCATAAAAAACTCATGAACCGAGCCATGACAAAGTTTTTGACACACACGCGGATGATTATAATTCGTG
>CAYPFV010000123.1:0-9867 GCA_964410015.1 uncultured Bacteroidales bacterium | reverse complement strand
AAAAAGATTTTTGAGATTAAAGAACTGGCCAATTCTAATCTTTTTTGAAAAATAACCATACTGCATTGGATCAAAATAGTTTATATGATTAAATTCACTTATATGAACCGAGCCATGACCATAATATTGAAACACACACGGATGATGATAATTCGTGGGATGGGCAAAAATGCAAAACCGGAGTTTTGGCGAGCTCCATCTGACCTGTTTAATCAAATTATAAACAGATGAACCGAGCCATGACAATATTATTGACACACACGAGGATGATTATTGACCTAATGCCAAAGCGCGTAGCGCTGACATTATGGTAGAAATCTAATGCTACCAGTGAATCCAAAGGCGCGTAGCGCTGACATTATCTGATTCTGATTAAGAAACATAAGCACTTCATAATCAATATATTGAAAATTATAAACAGATGACTTGTTTTTTCATCTGATGTGCCTGAAAGGGTTTAAGGCTTAAAACCGTATCCATATTCTGTTACAGAAAATACTTACATACCAAAATTCCTGCAAGCAACATTTTGTTATGACAGTTTATATATCAATAGCGTTCTATTTATTTGTTACAATAATTAAAGGAGTAATGGCTCATTGAATGGTAAATTTTAGTTGTAATCTACCAATATTGTCAAAAAAATTAATTTGCGAGATAACATCCAGATTGTTTGATGTTTACACAAATTAATGAGATTTCATGAGTATTATATTCCTGCTATACCGTTTGTATAAACCTTACTGGCAAATAATTCTAATCTCTTCACTCAAATGAAAGTTGTGCCAAATTTTATAATATCGCAAATTTGTTATTCAACCAGTAATATAAATATTGTGGAGTTTACCTTCAGGATATTACATCAGAAATCTTTTAAAAATTTGATTATGTTACAGAAAATTCTCAATACCAACAATTCAAAAACTACCATTCTCATACGTTTGATGGTGGGTGCTGTTTTTTCTTTCGGAAGGCATTCAGAAATTTCTTTATCCCGCCATTCTTGCGCCTGGAAGGTTTGAAGGGATGGGGTTACCCAATCCCGGGTTTTGGGGAAACTTTGTATGGGTTTTTGAAATCTTTTGTGGTATTCTGCTTCTGGCAGGTCTTATTACAAGAGTGGCTGCTCTGGCTATGCTGGTCAATATGACCGTGGCATTGTCGTGACAAAAATTCCCATTGCCTTTGGCGAAAGTTTTGGACCCTTTCATCTAAGAGAACTCAATTCTTATGGATTCTGGAGCATGGCACACGAAATGCGTACCGATTTTGCCATGTGGTTGGCAAACCTCTTTCTGCTGATAAAAGGCGGAGGAAGATGGTCGTCTGATTTAAAAATTGTTGAAAATTTACAAAAACAAAAATCATTTGTGAAATGATCAAATATATTTTCTGGTTAACTTTTACTAATTGGTCTCAGCAAGAAAACACTTGTTTTATGTGTCTTTGATAAGAAATCGTCAAAGACAAGGCTTTCGAAGTTTTTGAATATAAAAAGTTTACTTTTCGTAGATGACGGTTTTGAAGGCGAGCATAACGCAGCACCTGGCGTTTTCTTGCAAGCACTAATTCTCACCCTATCAAAGGGCATGGGCACCCTTTCTTTCCTACTTTTCTCCATGATTGTCATTTGATAGTTCCCCTTTATAAATTATTCCGGTGGGGGTTCACCTGAATAGTTTGGCCTGCCTAACAATATTAAGTTCAATGTAGTCAAGGGATATTTGTTCATAGAATCATTACGGATCAGTTCCGTATAATTGCTTAATTTAGTATTATTGTTTGAAATCGGTGTTTATTTTTATATGTAAATTGCAAAGTCTATATCGATTATCTTTCTTTATTCGCTAATTTTGGTATCATCGGTGATTGATGCTTTGCTGATTGAGTACAATCTTTCATTAAATTATTAAACCTTATTGTGTATGAAAAAGAATGCTTGGATTTTGTTTATCATGATCTTTGCCGGCACTGTTTCTTTGTATGGTCAGTCTGGCGATGTAACAGGTATTTGGAGAACTGAGAACCGTGATTCGCAGGTGGAAATTTACCGAACCTCATCTGGAACATATGAAGGAAAACTGGTTTGGTTGAAAGAACCGTTAGACGAAAATGGTAAAATAAAGAGAGATGTTGATAATCCTGATGAGAATCTGCGCAGCCGACCCCTGAAAGGTTTGGTTTTGTTAAAAGAATTTCAATACAATGTAGCAGATAAAGAGTGGGAGGGAGGCAAAATTTATGATCCGGAAAGTGGAAAAACATATGAAGCCTATATGTGGATGGATGGAAACAACAAACTGCATATAAAAGGTTATTTGATGGGTATGCGTTGGATGGGAAGATCTACATCCTGGACCCGTGATCGTGCAGTTTTGGATTAACTGCCTGCAAAAGGTATAATTTTTTTCTGGCAGATTTGGTTTTTAAAGATTGAGTCCACTCTGAAAAGTAAATTATCCACAGATTACACAGATTTATACAGATGCTAAATCCTGATAATCAATGTGTTTGAAATAAGAAAATGAACACAGATTTGCCGAAAACAAGTTTTCGGAGTGGATTCAAGATTTGTTAGCAAAATTGTAATTTGAAATTATTCGACGAGTAGTGGTTGTTTATGTATAAATTGAATTTAATCTTGTACGATAGCAATAACTGTTTTAATCTTGCAGGTTTCACACCTATACCATCGATATTTATTATAAATTTGTGGGCGAAACGAAAAATCAGATAGCATTATGGATGAAAAAGACGGCAGATTGCTCACAGACAGGGATCTTTGGATATTGATTGCTCATAGTTCAGTAGGAGATTCCTATCGTCCTCTTAATTTAAGGGGAGCAATACTAACAGGGTGCAATCTGTCAGGTGCCGACCTGTCGGGAGCTAATTTTTCAAAAGCAGATCTGCGTGGTGCAAACCTGGAGGGTGCTAATCTCTCCGGTGCTTTTTTGGCCAATGCCAATCTCAGCGGAGCAATGCTTACTGGCGCTACTTTCGATGGCAGTGTGCTTGCCCTTGCCGACCTTAGCAATGCGCAATTAATCGAAACCGATTTTTCAGATGCCAATCTGGAGGGCGCCAATCTGTATAAGATTATTGCAAAGGATGCAGATTTTACCCGTGCCGATCTGTCGAATACTGAACTTAGTTATGCTGATCTTACCCGTGTAAATTTGTTTAAAGCAAATTTGTCTGGGGCAAATCTTACAGGTGCTGATGTTCTCGAAGCAAACCTGGCCCGTACTTATTTCAATGATACTAAGATTGATGATGTGTTGAATCTGGAACGAGCAATAGGTTATAAGGGGTAATGCTTCGCTTCATTATTTAACCTTTATTCTTCATACTGTTAAGCTCTGTAAAGTGCGAGATGCTTGCAAAAGCCCAGGGTACTTCAAACTTCATCCCCCAAAACACTATTCCAACCCCAAATATTGGCTGAACCTCAAAAAAATAAATACTTTTTAAACCTCTATGAATAGTAGAAAATAGTCGACTATTCAAAGAATCTTACTGGAAATATTTATTTTTTATTTCAAAATTGATCCTTTTCTGCAACCTATTAAATGACAAAAAATCATGATTGTTTTTAATTTTTTTCTTAGGTATTTAAGATATACGCTATATGGTTGCAAAATCTCATTTATCAGATCAGCAAATGGCACGATGCGCCGAAGCCATTCTTGAAAATAAATTCTCTCTTTTACCCCATAGCTGCCGTCAGCATTTGAAACATTGCCCGGCATGCACCTCTATGATTTTAATGGTAGCCCAAATTACCCACGATCATGAGAATCCTGAGGACAAAAGAGATATTTTGCCCTACCATTTTATGACTTTTTTGCCGTGTTTTTTAAAGGGGATTCCAAAAAAATAGAACTGTTCGATTCATGGTATGAATAGGGAAGAAATAAATAGACCTATTAAATCTTCAGTTTTTGAGAAGAATATCTCATGGGGTTAAAAACAATCTTTAATGTAATGTGCAGATATACAGGATAATAAAAATTATTTTTATTTTTTTTCTTCAAATTATTTCAAAACTACATAGCATTTGCAACAAATAAAATGACAATCAAACAATAATTTTTAAATTTTAAAAATTCCGACTATGAAAAAATTAATGAGAACAGCAACAGCAATTTTTGCCATGATGCTTTTAACCCTGACCTTTACTTCCTGCGAAGAAGAATCTGTAGAGTATCAGGTACGTATTTACAACAGAATGGAAAATGAAGTTTTAGGGTTACCATTCCTGAAGTATGATGTAATTGAGTTTACCATAGGTGATCAGAAAATTGAAAACGTTGCTTTAAATGAATTCTCTGACTATGTGCCGGTAATGAGTGGTTCGGAGCACCCTATTAAAGTGAAAGTGCAGGAATACACTTATGATCCTGATGGAATGGTATATAGGGAAGATGAAGTAAACACCTATGACCTGGGAACGGAAGAATGGGGTACCGAAGATGAATATGTGGAGCAGGTTATCCAACTCAAAATTGGACCACTGCTCTCTGGTTATGAACCTGAGTATACTGTACATTACGATAATTAAGATTATTGAATGACCACTGCACCTATACTTTTAGTATAGTAATTGAAAAGCACGAAAATCAAAAACGATCACAAAACCGAATTTCTTTAAATACCTTGTGGGGTTATTGAAATTCATTGAATAACAGTAAATTGATTAAAAAACCAGGGTAAAACCCATCCATTGAAAATAGCGTTCTTTTAAAAAAGCTGAGAAAGGCAAATAGCGGGTAAAATGTGATCCTGCATGGGGCAGGATCGCATGCATACCCACTAAGTCAATGATATTCAACCGATTTAAAAAAACACTAAAAACACTGAAAACATCTATTCATTAAAACTTTTGTAAAATGAAAAAGTTATTATTAATTTCTGTTGCCATGTTGCTGGCAACAACCATGAGTGTAAAGTCGCAAAGACTTAAAGGACCCGAATCTATTTCTTATTTTCAGGCTCCTGCCAACGGAGTAGAATTTGCCCATGCCGATGTGTATTTATCTCATGACGAGCAGCTAGAACAAGCCAAAATGGAAACACAGCAGGAAAAGAATTCTGCAATGGGTTCCAAATTTGGAGCACTGGGAGATGCGGTTGCCAACACCGCCAACAAAGGTCTTTCTATGGTAAAAAAAATGGAAGCTGCCACACGCGAGTTAACAGATGACAAAGGCCGTTTTGCGGTTTGGAATTTTGTTCCTGAATACATTATTGCCCAACCCCAAAATAATAATTCTGTGATGGTAGAGATCTTTGTTTTGAATGAGAAAGACCCCAACCCGGGCACAAGCATGCCTACCGAACCCGACAAAGATGGTTTTTATGACGTGCCCTATTATGTAAACTGCCGCTATAAGGTTAGTGATCCACGCGGTAATGTAGTGATCGAAGAAAACCTGGGCGTACTATCCGGAACACAAAAAACAAAAGATTATACTCCTCCGGAGACTGGTGGCGTAGGAAGCATTACCGTTAGCGAAGAAGGTGATAATGATGCTTTAACAGTAGCTGAAGAGATTGGTATAAACAAGGCGTATAACAAAGTTCGCCAGCAGGTTTATGCACGCTATGGTTTCGGACAGTTTGATGCTCCCATTAAGTTAGGTGTGGTAAAACAAAGCAAATCTACCAAAAAAATGATCAAGGATATCCTGAGTATCTTTGAAAATAAAGAAGGATTGTTGCTGAGCAAAGAGGATAAAGAAAAGGTGCAGGAGTTTGCTTCTCTTTTAGAAAAAGATATTTCCAAAACCAATGATAAAACCCGGTGGGTAGCCTATCATAATCTCTCTGTTAGCTATGCATGGCTCGAAGAACCCGAAAAAGCAAAGGAATATTATAAAAAGTATGCCCAGGAGATCAGTGAAACACTTGATAAAATGGATCGTTGGAACAAGTTCCTGGCAGGTACATTACCCAAAGATGAACGCAAAGGACTTTTTATCGGCATGAAAGACCAGAAAAAGTATGAACAGTATAACAATATTAACAGTTTTGTTAATTATTATCCTGCCGGTGCAAAAAGGTACGAAAAACTTTTCTATGCCATTAACCGTGATTTAGCTAAATTTGTTGATTTTTACGCACATAACGACCTGATGTGTCAACTCTTTGAGATCGATTATCCTTTCCAGTTTATGCCGCTCAATGATTTTGAAGGCAGTCCCAAAAAAATGGAAGGTACACTGAGCAAAGAAGGTAACGAACCCATCGAATTTGAAATAAATTTCGACCGACACAGAAGGATCAAGGAAATTTCGGCCAAGCAAACAATGATTGCTGAAGACGGTAGTAAACAAAAGCTCTCTACTAAACCCATCAGACCGCAGTATGATGAAGAAACAGGACAATACTCACACATAACCTCTGGAAATTTATGGAACGAAACCTCCAATTTCTCCCTTAACGATATTTACGATCCCCTTGATGCCAAAACCAGAGGTGAGGCAGATGGTATTACAAAAAAGGACGGATTCCTGGGTGATAAATCTTCCGATGAAAGTGTACGTTTACAAGTAGATCTTGACGGAAATATTTACTTTACTGGCGAGTCTAATTACTTTAAAATGAATGCTATATTTAAGGATATGCTTGTTTCTAATGGATTGGAAGCTAAGAGAGCAGACACCAAATCCTCTTTCTCCACAATGGCAAACATCAATGAAAATGGTGTTTTAACCAATTGGTCATGGGACGGAAGCACAACTACCAGCTTTTCCGGTCTTTTATCGCACAGAACACAACAATTCAATGCTGATAAAATGTTGAGAGAAGTCAATTTTGTAGATATAGATGAACACGGAAACCCAACCAAAGTCAACTATACATTTCATCTGAAAGGTGATTTGGATGTGGAATCAAGTGTATCTGTTAATGAATTCTTCGCCAATTACTACAAAAACAATGGCCGTGCTGTGGGTGATGTTACCACACAAGGATTTGATATTCAGAAAGATGAAGTATGGGAATGTGAGTTTAAGTATGACGAACAAGGAAACTGGACTGAAATGAAAATAGGTCCTTACGTTGCCCAACGCTCTTTTAAATACTAATTATCATGTTGTTGTATAACGTTCCCCGGATTTCTTTCCAGGGAACGTTTTTTCTGTTTTTATGGATCTATTGTTTCCAATTTTTAATCAAAATCGCACCTTAACACTTTAAAAAAATATATTATGCTAAGATCAATGTTTATTCTTTTCATAACCTTATCCTTGTTTGCTTCTTCATTTGCTCAGTTGTCAACCATACACACATCACAGCAAGACCTTGTTTCTAAAAATTACAAGAAGTTTATTCTGGTGAATGAAAATACAGGTTATGCATTTGGAAAACAACCCGTAAAGTTTGTACCCGGTGGTGAAATGCCCGAATGTTATTTTTCTGTTGATCTGCCTGCCAATGCTTCATCTGTGGCAAAAGGTATTCCCCGCGATCTTGTAATACATACTACTGAAGTACCTTCTGAAGACTGGGTGCTGGAAAACAACCGCAGTGAAGGAGATATTTTCTTCGGGAGAGAACGCTTTGTGGTAAATGCCATTGACAAAAAATGGAAAGTACAGGTAATAGATGATGTGGTGATATTTCAAAGTAAATATGACGACAATTATCTGACCATTGACCAGGAGGGAGATTTGAAAAGAACTTCATCCATGTCAGATGCAGCCAGATGGAAACTCTATTATGTCTATTAAAGAATCAAAAGTGAAACCATGAAAAGGATATTTGAAATCGTAAAAAAATTTTTTGATGTTGAGCAGGGCTATGAAATAAAATCAGAATTATCCATTAAGAGGATCATTTTGAAAGTGCCCTTTTATGAGATCCTGGTTTTACAAAAAAAAGCAATATCCCTGAGGTTTTAAATTTTCAAAGATTAAAAATTATGAAAAATCGACATAAAAATCAATTAAAAATACCCGTGCAAAAATCCGAAGAACCCTTAAAATTTTCTGATAAGAATCATGAAAAGCTATCGAAAGCATATGACCGCGGCAGAGCGATTATCGTATTGACATTTCTTTGCCTTTTTACTGCTATTTCTTCCTTTGCACAACAGGGTGAATTTTCGAAGTTATCCCTAAGAAATAAAACTCCACTCAGACATAAAATATTTGTAGATAAGTTTGAAAACAAAGGAAGTAATAATGATGTGGATTTTGGGCAAGTTGTTAAAGATTATTTATCAGAACCGAAAGCTACTTACTTATCCAAGAATACAAAAATATTTGTACCTGTGCAGAGCAAGCAGGAAGCAGATGTTGTGCTAAGCGGAGAGTATGTTTACAATAATAATTCAGAGGTGATTGAAAAAAAGTTTTTGGAAAGATCAACTTCCTATGCCTCCCGCGTACCTTATTTTGAGATCAGGGTGAAAAATTCTGCCGATCTGAACCTGGTTTTTCACTTCACTTATAAAGACGGAACTTCTGCAACCGATACTGTTAAACATGAAGAATTTTCAGAAACTTCTGACAAAGGAGAAGTTAAATCGCAGGTGGTTTTAGAGGAAAACACACTTAAAGAAGTAAGGAATACTTTGTATCATTATACAAATATTATCGATTATGAAAACTATTGGGTGAAAATGCCAAAAATCAAAATAAAAGATAAAGAATTGAAATCCCAGTACAAAGGAATGAGTAAGTATTTGAAAGAAAGAAAAGTGAGGGAACTCGGTGCGTTTTATATGAAACTGTATGAAGATAAACAATCCCAGGAACTGGCTCAATGTATTGGTATTTGCTATGAACTCATTGGAAATTATGAAAAAGCAGAACAGTATTATAAGGGGTTAAACGACTTTGCAACCAATATCAGGATGAAAGATCAGATAGAACTGGACAATTACATCCGTGACCTGGGAGTAAACATTCCGGTAGAGGAGTTTTAAGGATGGGATAAACTGGAAATAATTTAAAAAACATTGAAATGAATTGCTTTTACCATGACCTGATTCGGGTCATGGTTTTTTTTGGGGGGCGCAGGCAAATAGCATGCCTAGTGGCAGGGCATGTGCTGTCATCAACGCAGGCTTAAACGACTTCCCATTTCCCTACCCAAAAAACTAAATACCCAAACAAAAAAATCCCTATCTTTGTATCTAAATAACCTGTATCATGATTGCCAATCCACAAAAAAACAAATATTTAGACCCTAAAAACGACCTTACCTTCCGCAGGATATTCGGGGAGCACCCACATATCATAAAAAGTTTTCTCAATGCTGTTTTGCCTCTCGACCCCGAACAATACATTGAGAGCGTCGAATATCTCCAACCTGAGCTGATACCTGAACTTCCCAGTCTGAAACGATCAGTAGTAGATGTGCATTGCACTGACAACAGGGGGCGGTATTTTATCGTAGAGATGCAAATGTACTGGACAAGTGCTTTCAAACAGCGAATGCTTTTTAATACCGGAAAAGCCTACGTAAAGCAACTCCAGGGCGGTGGTAAATACAGAGAATTAAAACCGGTTTATGGTCTGAGTCTGGTTGATGATATTTTTCACACCTCCAAAGAGTTAGAAAATACTTATTATCATCATTACCGCTTTGTGCATACCGAACACAACGACGAACAAATTGAAGGTTTGGAGTTGATCTTTTTAGAGTTGCCAAAGTTTAAGGCCAAAAGTTTTACCGAAAAGAAGATCATGCAACTATGGCTTCGTTTTCTTACCGAAGTAGATGAAAACACCGAAGAGATAGCAGAAGAACTACTAGAGGTGGAAGAGATTGCCGAAGCGCTGGAGTATGTGAGTTCATCATCTTTTACGGAGAGAGAGTTGCTGTATTACGAAAAATACTGGGATGCCATTCGCG
>CAYPFV010000122.1:0-10026 GCA_964410015.1 uncultured Bacteroidales bacterium | reverse complement strand
AGGTTGGAAACAATCTTTTTGAAAAAAGCGACGATATTCCCCAAAAAGTCCTTAGAAAGGTTATCAACGCGCATGGGTGATCAGATTTTTTTCACCAAAAAGTAAAGAAAAACAGATTACTTTGCGTTGTAAGATATAGAATGTTTTCCCTATATATTTATTATTAAAAAAAATAACGCTTATGCAAAGAATCGTTCGGTGCAAAACAAAAACCCGTGAGGGTTTGTATGATATTACCCGCGATGTGGAAAGTATTGTAGAAAGTGCAGGCGTTGATAGCGGACTGGTAAATGTTTACGTACGTGGTGCTACTGCCGGTATCATGATCCAGGAAAACTGGGATGATTCGGTGCAAACGGATGTTGTAAATTTTATGAGAAAGATTATTCCCCAAGGTGTTTGGTTGCATGATCAACAGGATGGAAATGGCGATTCGCATTTGAAGGCGGGCATTGTAGGTCCTCAGGAAACTATACCCATTATGGATGGAAAGATGGGTTTGTCTACCTGGCAAAATATTTTTTTATGCGAGTTTGATGGTCCGCGTGAGCAACGGGAGATTGTTGTTACAATATTGGATCAAAGTCTTTAAAGAGCATACTGGGTTGAATGTCATGGTTTTTTTGGTATTTTCCATGTTTATAAGTGTCGAAATCACCGTCAATATTGTGATAGTATATTTGACAAACCTCAATAAATGGGTAGATAACAAGCGGTTGAATTACAAAAATTTCCAGTGTCCAGTATCCTTCAAATCCCACATCACCAAAACCAGCTGTAACATGTATAAACATGCCAAGTCTTCCTATACTGCTTCTTCCTTCGAGCATGGGTACATAATGATTGGTTTTTGTATATTCAACTGTTCTGCCCAGGTATAGTGTGTTGGGTTGTAAAAGCAAACCTTCTGCGGGTATGGTTATTTTTGTGGCTGTATTTTCCCTTTTCATATCGAGGGTTGTCTGATCATACACCATTAGTTCGTTGTGTAATTTCAGGTTGTAGCTATTGGGGTTTATTTGCCCGGGGTGAAAGGGATCGATGATAATCTCTTTTCCCATTTTTGATTGAATTTGCTTTCCGCTTAGTATCATTATGTAGGTAAGATTAGTATAAAAAGGAGATCCGGGAAAATGCTTTACCAGATCTCCCGTTTAAACATGTTATTTTCATAAATAATAATTACATTTCACCATTTTTTCGTGCAAGTCAGTAGCTAAGTGAAACGATATTGCCCTCTGTGAAATTGAAGAATTTTTCTTTTTCAGCTACCTGAATGCCTTCTGCGAGGTCAGATTCTTCAATTCCTGCAATTTTCATACATCCCGGGCAGGCATAAATACTTACTCCCATTTCGAGCAATTTGTTTATGGCTTCTTTCAGGGGTGTGAAATGTTCGTAGGTCATGTCTTCTGCATCTTTTGTAACCAGATTAACGGCATCAATGTCAAGATAGATCATTACATCTTTTTCGGGTGCCATTGTAATAGCCATTTGTAAAGGCATCAGAACCCGGTGAGGATCATCATGATCATGTGTAATGTGCAGTAAAATGCCATCTTTTTCTGGTTCGTTGGTTTTTTCTTGCTGATTGTTTTGCGTTGTGTTTTCTACGCAGGAAAGCATCATCAGCATAGCTCCAAAAATCATCATGTGTTTTTTCATACGTTTAGCTTTTTAGTTTGTTAGAAACCTCCATGTGTTATTACACAGAAAAACAATGATATAATAATCAGCAAAAAGGAGGTTCCATTATACCAGTTTAATCCAATTATTATTATATGATAAAATCAAAAGAATACAAATTTATCTTTTTTTAAATAACACGAGATATTAAATGCACAGAAAGAAAGGGATAGTGTCTGTTGGTTTTAATTAGTGTCAGCAAGAAAATACTTATTTTATATTTCCTGCAAAGACTAATTACAAAACACCGCTTTCTTTTTAGCTGCTTCTTCATGACCCATAGAAGCTGCTTTTTCGAGATCATAGCATGCATCTGTCTGATTATTGATTTGATCATAAATAGCGGCGCGCAAATAATAAGATTCAGCTGTAGGTTTAATCTCAATGGCTTTGTTGAGGTCTTCCAGCGCTTCTTTTATTTTTCCTGATTCGAGATACATTGCTCCGCGTTTATAGTAAGCAGGTGCGTATTCGGGGTTTATTCTCATCAGAATTCGGTAATCTGTCATTGCCTGCGATTCCCTTCCCAGTTTAAAATAGGCTTCCGCCCGATAAATATAGGCATCTTCCCTGTTTCTGTTTTGTCCTACAACTTTGGTAAAATCGCGGGCAGCAGGTTCGTATTCGCCTGCATAAAAATAAGAGAGTGCCCTGTTGTAATAGGTTTCTTCGTTTCTTTGTCTGAATTGGTTGATCATCCTTGTATATTCGTCTACAGCTTTGTTGTAGTTTTTGGCAAGGAAAAAGGCATCAGCCCTGAGTTGAAAAATGTTTTGTGAAGTAATTCCATGATCAATAGCAATGGTAAAATCTTCTGCTGCCAGTTTGTATTCTTCCATGCTGTTATAGATCAACCCTCTTTCGAATCTTAGTTCTGCGTGGTCGGGATCCAGTTCTAAAGCGGCACTAAAATCCTCGAGTGCTGCCCGATTTTCACCTTTTTGTTTCAAAAGTTTTCCTCTGTTAAAATAAACATTGGCATTTTTGTGTCCCGATTCAATTACAAAGTTCAGGTCTTCTAAGGCCAGTTTGTTTGAACTATTTCTAATGTGTATTTCTGATCTTTTCAGTATGGTATTAATGTTTTCAGGGTCGAGTTCAATGGCTGTATTATAATCGGTGAGAGCCAGATCGATGTTTCCTTTCTGGAAATAACTAATACCTCTTTTCAGGTAGGCATCCGAAAAATCTTTATTGTGTTCAATGGCAAGTGTAAATTTATGAATGGCGCTGTCGGGTTCCTGCAGTTTCATGTAGCATTTCCCCATTTCAAAGTATGCTTCATAGAAATAGGGTACTTTGTCAATGGCTTGTTGAAACTGATCTATGGCTGTTTTGTATTCTTTAGCAGCCATTAAATATACACCCCTGTTGTATGCATCATTTGCCGTTTGTGCCTGTAAAGAAATTGAGGTAAAAAGGGTAAGATGTAGCAGGATTACTAAAAACCGGATAATTCCTGAATAAATCATTAAAAGTGGAAAGTTGAAGAATTTATGATCAAAAAATAATGGTATCTGTGTTACAAAATTAACTAGAAATATTCATACAAAACACCCATATTTTCGGTTTTTTTATTGGGGTTTTCACGATCTATTTTCAGGGGTAATTTTTTTCGGTTAAAACACGATCTGATGATTTATCAACGAATTTCCTGATCCGTGATTGTGTTTCCAAAGGTCGTTTGCAATTAACAGATCGCAACTTTTGATAAGAAAAAAAACAAAGGAAGATAATTTGCTTTTATAACCTGCCTCTGGGATGAAATGAAATAAGGTTTTCGCGCAGGTATTGTCTGTCTAAATGGGTATATATTTCGGTAGTTGTTATAGATTCGTGCCCGAGCATATCTTGCACTGCCCTTAGGTTGGCACCACCTTCCACCAGATGTGTGGCAAAACTATGTCTGAAAGTATGCGGGCTTATTTTTTTAGATATGCCTGCTTTGGCAGCCAAGTCTTTTACAATCAAAAAGATCATTACACGGGTAAGATTCTTTCCCCTTGAATTCAAAAAAACATAGTTTTCAAAACCCTTTGCTGGCAAAACTGTTTTGCGTTGGTTTTGGATGTAAATTTTCATTTGTTTGAGAGCTTCGCCGCCAATGGGTACCAGTCTTTGCTTGTTGCCTTTGCCTGTGATCTTCAAAAATTCTTCTTCAAAAAAAACATCGTCTAATTTCATTTCTACCAGTTCCGATACCCTTAATCCACTACCGTAAAGAACTTCAATGATCGCTCTGTTTCTTTGTCCTTCTGGAAGGCTGAGGTCGATGCAGTTGACCATATTATTAATTTCCTCTATTTCCAGTATCACAGGAAGTTTTCTTCCGGGTCTGGAACTGCTCAACAAAGAGGCAGGATTTTTACTGATCATATTTTCTTGAAGCAGATAGTTGTAAAAAGATTTTATGGCCGACAATTTGCGCATTTGCGAACGTCCGGAAATACTGGCCATCGATCGCAAAAAATCAGATATCTGGTCTGTAGAAATTTGTGTGGGATCAACGCCCTGATGATTTGCTGTAATGAAATCTTTCATTTGGTGGATGTCCTTTTCATAAGCAACAATACTGTTTTGAGAAAGCGATTTTTCAAATCTGAGAAACATCAAAAATGCCTTTATGTGTTCATACCATGTGTCCATTTGTTTTGATTTTTCAATGCTTGTTCTCTTTTCCAAAAACATTCCAGAGAAATTTACCGATAACTATCCGCTTATTGTATGCTTTTGCACAGTCTAAAAGCGATTGAATGATTATCAGAGAAGCGGTAATTTATCCGTTATTATTTCAATCTTTTTATTTTTCAAAAGATGTTGTACATTAAATTACTAAATTATACCTTTAAAATGAAGCATGAGTTGTATCTTTGCACACCAAATTCTGAAATCCAAAATTATTGAAATTTAATTGAATATAGAGGAAGGAGCAGGTTAGAAATTTTAAATCTGCCAGCATTATTTAAAGATATTCGGTGGTAGCAGTTGAGTGAAATAACTTTTTATGCCCAAATCTTTTATCATAAACAGGAATATTGTTTTTATAATCAGCATAATGAAAAATAGAATTGAAAGTTTAAGGTCATGATTACAGAAGGATGTTGCTAAGATTGCTCAACTATACGAAATAAAAATATTTCCTGAGAATTAAAAATTGAATAATAATTTAGAAAGACATCGTTTTGTTGGTGCCAGCTTTCTAAAGTACTGCCTGCTGTTGAACTTTGATTACGAAAGATAGAAACAGGAATATGGGTTTCAGGCATGCACTGAAAAACAAGACTATGCAACATCAATTATTTTTGCTCCTGTTTTTTGTTTGGAAAATCATGAATAAATTAAATTAAAGATTTTACAAGTATAGATTCATCAATGAAGAAGTTATATACCCTTTTAATTAAAACCTATATTGGACCATTTGTAATGACATTTTTCATTGCGCTGTTCATTTTATTGATGCAGTTTTTATGGAAATATATTGATGATTTGGTAGGAAAAGGGCTCGAATGGTACATAATCGGTGAATTGTTGTTTTACGCCTCTGCTACTTTTGTGCCTATGGCGTTGCCTTTGGCTATATTGCTTTCTTCTATCATGACCATGGGTAGTTTGGGAGAGAACTATGAACTTGTAGCGCTTAAATCTGCAGGAATTTCTCTGACCAAAATTATGATGCCGCTGGTTTTTATTTCAGGTATTTTGGTAGTTGCTGCTTTCTATTTTTCGAATAATGTATTGCCCAATGCCAATCTAAAGATGGGGTCTTTGCTCTATGATGTAAGACAACAACGCCCTGCGTTCAATATTCTTGAAGGTATTTATTACAAGGGAATTGATAATTATGTGATCAAAGTAGACGAAAAAGAAGCTGATGGAAGTACTTTACGTGGAATAAAAATATATGACCACTCCGACAGGAGAGGAAATGTAAACCTTACCACTGCCGAATGGGGCACCATGAAAATGACCGAAGATAAACAGTTTTTGGTTTTAACCCTTTACGATGGCAGCAATTATCAGGATGTGGAACCCGAAAATCCAAGAGATAAGTCCAAACCTTTTCAGCGCACCCATTTTAACCAACAGACTATAAAATTTGATTTGAGTGATTTTTCTCTTGAACGTACCGATCAGGATCTTTTTCGCTCTCATTTCAGGATGCTCAATCTGAATCAACTTACATTTTTTCAGGACTCTTTGCGCACAGAACTCCGGAAAAAGCAAGAAGATTTTTTATTGAATACGCGCTCTAAACTATATTTCTATAGCATAATGGATAGTTTGGAAAGGATGACTTTGCACCAGAACGACAGTGCAGTTTATTTTAATCTATTGGCAGAAAGTAATCCTACCTATATAAAACAAGTAACAAGTCAGACCATGAACGCTCTGAGGCAAACAAAGGAGAGTTCTATTTTTTCACATCAGGAGTTTAAACAACGCAACCGGAGTTTGGCCCGGTATGAAATAGAGTATCATCGCAAATTCACACTTTCTATAGCCTGTATGCTTTTGTTTATGATTGGTGCTCCGCTGGGTGCTATTATACGTAAAGGCGGTTTTGGTTTACCGGTGGTAGTATCGGTATTGTTTTTTGTGTTTTTTCATGTAATATCTGTTATGGGAGAAAAATTTGTCAGAGAAGGGGTTTTGCCTGCCTGGCAGGGAATGTGGTTGTCCAGTGCCGCTTTACTTCCCATTGCGCTGGTTTTGATCATACAGGCCACCACCGATTCTCCTGTACTCGATATAGATAGCTACCGGAGAGGGTTTAACAAAATTGCCGATAGATTAATGATTATTTTTAAAAGATGGAAGAAAAATGAAAATACTGCAGTTGGCCAATAAAATACCTTATCCGCCCAGAGATGGTGGAGCTATTGCTACACTAAACATTTCACTGGGTTTGGCAGAGCTGGGGCACGAGGTTACCGTTTTGGGAATGAATACACCGAAGCATTTCACAGATATTTCTGCACTACCGCCCAAAATAAAAAACACCATACGCATTTTCGATGTAGAAGTAGATACGGATATCAACCTCTGGTATGCTTTTACTAATCTTCTTTTTTCAAAATTACCTTACAATGCAACCCGTTTTTTTAGTCGTAAATTTGAAAAACAACTTATCGGGCTTTTAAAAAAAGAACATTTCGACATTATTCAACTGGAGGGACTCTATCTTTGCTTTTATATAGACACCATAAGGAAATACAGCAAAGCATTGATATCTCTCAGAGCACATAACATAGAATATGAAATCTGGGAAAGATCGGCAAATTTTGAAAAAAATTATTTTAAGCGGAAATATTTTTATTTGTTAGCCAGAAGAATCCGCCGTTTCGAACTCAATTATCTGAACAAATATGATCTTCTTCTGCCTATTACATCCAGAGATGCCCGTAAATATAACAGAATGGGCAATCAACTGCCTTCCCAGACCATACCCGTAGGGTACGACCTGGATAATCTTTCACTTAAGAAAGGTAATGTGAAATTCCCTTCACTTTTTTTCATCGGAACCCTTGATTGGTTTCCCAATCAGGAAGGGTTGATCTGGTTTCTTGAAAACGTTTGGATTGAATTGCTCGAAATGAATCCTGGGTTATCATTCCACATCGCCGGACGCAATGCTCCCCTTAAGATGAAAAAGTTGTTCAGAAAATACAGAAATGTTGTTTTTCATGGCGAAGTGGAAGATGGCGAACTTTTCATCCGTGAGAATGCCATCATGATTGCTCCCCTTTTTTCAGGTAGTGGCATGAGGGTGAAAATCATTGAAGGCATGGCAATGGGCAAAACAATTGTTACTACATCTATTGGTGCCGAAGGTATTGATGTTGTGCACGAACACAACATTATTATAGAAGATTTGTCCTTCGATTTTATTGCCCAGATCAATGCCCTGGTAAGAGATAAAAAAAGATTTGAAAGAATAGGGCGTAATGCAGCAATATTTATTCAATCCCATTACAATAATAAAACAATATCAAAAACATTAGCAGAATTTTATGCCCGAAAAGTTCAATTGATCTGCAAATAATTTCATATCGCCTTGGAAAATAATTTATTATTTCTGTATATCATATCATTTGTTTTTTGGTTTAGTATTACCATCCTGTTATACTCTTATGTGCTCTTTCCATGGATAATAGGAATACTGGCCAGGAGAAAAAAAATGAGTTTCAAACAATACAGTCATTCAGATCAACTTCCCCAGATAAGTATACTTATTTCTGCGTATAACGAAGAGGAAGTGATTGAAAGCAAAGTAAGAAGTATTTTCAACACTACCTATCCGATCCAAAAAATCGAAGTACTTATTGGTTCCGATGCTTCTGAAGACCATACCAACACTATTCTTGAAAAACTCACGCATACTTTTGCTCAATTGCAGTTTTTTCCATTTCACCAAAGACGAGGTAAAGGCAATGTAATCAACGATTTGTATCAGCGATCGAAAGGTTCAATAATTGTGCTAACCGATGCTAATGTAATGCTGGAAAGAACAACCCTGTTTGAACTGGTCAAATATTTCAAAGAACCCGGTATAGGATTGGTTGATTCACACATGATGAATACAAACATGCATGGAAGCGGTATTTCATATCAGGAAAATGCGTATATTTCCAGAGAGGTGCAAATAAAGCAAAATGAGAGTATTTTGTGGGGAACAATGATGGGCCCTTTCGGCGGATGCTTTGCTATAAGAAGTGAATTATATTACCCGGTTCCGCGAAATTTCCTGGTTGATGATTTTTTTATCAATATGAAGATATTGGAAAGAGGGTATAAGTGTATCAACAACCTCAGGGCAAGAGTTTTTGAAGATGTATCGAACAATCTGAAAGATGAATTCCGGCGCAAAACCCGCATTTCTACCGGCAACTTTCAAAACCTGCGTTATTTCTCCTCGTTGTTGTTTTCTCAAACCAAAGGACTGTCGTTTTGTTTTATCTCACATAAGGTGCTTCGGTGGCTAGGCCCTTTTTTTTTGATACTTGCATGGTTCTCGCATGCCCTGTTGGCAAGCGTCAACAATTTTTATTTTTATACATTCTTACTTCACTGTTTTTTGTTTATACTACCTTTGTTAGATATTTTGCTTATAAAACAAAAGGTTCATGTAGGATTTTTGAGATTCATCACCCATTTTTACAGTATGAATCTTGCTTTATTTATCGGATTTTTTAAATCTTTTAAAAAAATAGAATCAAATGTCTGGAAACCAACCCAAAGAAACCAGGTTTGAGAATATCAAACTGGATTCGATAGAAGATGCTGTTGAAGAAATTAAAAAGGGAAAGGTTGTAATTGTTGTAGATGACGAAAACCGCGAAAATGAAGGGGACTTTATTGCGGCAGCGGAAAATATAACTCCTGAGATTGTAAATTTTATGGCTAAATATGGGCGCGGACTTATCTGCGCTCCCATTACCCGTCAAAGATGCAAGGAACTCAACCTTGATCTGATGGTTCCCAATAATACCGCCTTACACGAAACCCCTTTTACTGTATCTGTTGATCTTATCGGTTACGGATGTACAACAGGTATTTCTGCATCAGACAGGTCTGCTACCATCAAAGCTCTTTCTGATAAAAGTATAAAACCTCATGAATTAGGCCGGCCTGGTCATATCTTTCCTCTTCAGGCTCGTGAGGGCGGTGTGTTACAAAGAACAGGGCATACCGAAGCTGCCATAGACCTGGCACGCCTGGCCGGACTCGAACCTGCCGGGGCGCTGGTGGAGATCATGAATGAAGATGGGTCTATGGCACGCCTGCCGGAATTATTTGAAATGGCAAAAAAATTTGATCTGAAAATTATTTCCATCGAAGACCTCATTGCTTACCGTATTAAAACTGAAAGCTTGATCAGTCAGGAGATAACCGTTGACTTGCCTACAGAATGGGGTAATTTTAAACTCACCGCTTTCAAACAAACTACCAACGGAAAACTTCACCTCGCTCTTACCAAAGGTACATGGTCAACCGATGATGAGGTATTGGTCAGGGTTCATTCTTCTTGTGTAACCGGTGATATATTTGGATCGTGTAAATGCGATTGCGGTGGACAACTCCACAAATCAATGCAAATGGTTGAAAAAGAAGGTACAGGTATCGTGCTTTATATGAATCAGGAAGGAAGAGGTATAGGACTGCTCAACAAACTCAAAGCCTATCATTTGCAGGAGAAAGGACTAGATACTGTAGAAGCAAATGTAGAACTGGGTTTTAAAGCCGATGAAAGAGATTATGGTATTGGTGCCCAGATATTAAGACACCTGGGGGTGAAAAAAGTACGACTGATCACCAATAATCCCAGCAAGAGAACCGGTT
>CAYPFV010000121.1:0-10065 GCA_964410015.1 uncultured Bacteroidales bacterium | reverse complement strand
GTTCTTATTACCGACCACAATGTGCATGAAACTCTTAATATTACAGACAGGGCTTATCTATTGTTCGAGGGTTCTATTCTTAAGGCAGGTACTGCCGAGGAACTGGCAAACGACGAACAAGTAAGAAAGGTTTACCTGGGTGAGAAATTTGAGTTGAGAAGGTAATGAATTTACCGGTAGAGCAATGCAACGGCCTGAGCGGCAATTCCTGCACCAGTTCCCACAAATCCTAATTTTTCTGTAGTGGTTGCTTTAATGGATACATCACTTGTGGAAACGGATAATATTTTGCTTATAATGCTCTGCATTTCCGGGATATAATCTGCAATCTTAGGATTCTGAAGTGATACTGTAGCATCAATATTTCCAATCTTAAAGCCAGCATTGCTTAATAAATTGACTGTTTCTGCCAGCAGTATCTTGCTATCGGCTCCTTTGTACTTTTCATCCGTATCAGGAAAATGAAATCCTATGTCTCGCATACCCGCCGCACCCAGAAGGGCATCCATCACTGCATGAATCAGAACATCAGCATCGGAATGCCCCTTAGATCCTTTGCTGAAGGGCACCTCCACGCCTCCTATCATTAATCTGTATCCCTCCTCCAACCGGTGCACGTCGTATCCAAATCCTACTTTAAATTGTTGCATTTCTTTCTGGTGCTTGTGTTTTCACATTACATATTGTCATCACCCAGAGCATCAAAATCAAAAGTAAGAGAAAAGCGAAGGACATTTTCGAGCGGGCTCCTTTGCATTAAGGGGATGATGTAGGAGAAATCAAGTCCGAATACATTGTATTTTAATCCAAGACCAAGGGTGAAAAACTTACGGTTTCCTTTTGTTTCATGTTCGTGGAAATAACCACCCCTGATGGCGAATTGCCGGTCGTACCAATATTCCATTCCAAATGAATAGGTGAGTTCATTGATTTCTTCCTGAAAACCGCCGGGTGCATCCGTAAAAGAACCAAACATACCTTCAACAACAGAGCGGTAGGGGTCTTTGCCTTTTTCGATCACAAAATTACCATCATCATCAATGATGGGTGCATTGGTTTCCGGGTCTCTGGCGTAAATGGGAGGAGTAGGAACCAATAGTTTATTTATGTCAAGTGAGAAAGCGATGGAATTATAATCGTCGAGGTCTAATGATAAACTGGGTCCTAAACGAAGATTGATCGGTATGAAATGGGAATTTATTACATCATCAGAGTAGGATATCTTATTGCCAATATTGGAAATGTTGACACCGAAAGCAAAATTAGCAGGATAAGATCTCCAGTCAAGATCAGTGGTATAATACATGGAAACATCAGCTGCTAAGGCCCTGCCTGGTTTGGTTTCCTGACCGGCAACATTTTGTCCCTGGGTGAGGTTGGAGTTGATGTACCTTACGGCAATACCACCCGAAATGTTGGATCCGAGTTTGCGGGCATAAGCCACATCAATAGCGAATTCGCTGGGCCGGTAAATGCCCTCCAATGTTCCTGTTTCACTGGTAAACTGTATATCGCCCAGAGAGAAAAAAACCATAGATGCTGCTACGGTTTGCAATTCATCAATCCTTGTGTATCCACTAAGATACGACAAGTTAATATCCGGTACCAGGGTTCTTAACCATGGAGTATAATTAGCGGCAAGTCCCATATCCTGCTCTGCAAAAGCATACTTGGCAGGATTCCAGTGCATTGAATTGGCATCAGGTCTACTGGACACTCCGGCGTCGCCCATAGCTCCTGCACGTGCATCGGGGGCTATCATTAAAAATGGTACTGCTGTGGTAATGGTGTTTACTTCCTGACCCAATAATTCTCCGTATTCGGCATCATCTGATTGTGAAAAAACTGAACCGGTAAACATAAATGCCACCAGTGCAACGACCAATAGTGGTTTTTTCAATTGTATTTTCATGTGTTAATCGTTTGTTATAAAAAACTTTATATTGCGGGTTAAATAATGTTTTCTTTTCTGCGATAACAATATTCTATGACAATTCTTTTTTTATGCATTTATTTTTCTGTTGCGATGTTTGTTTTTTAATTCAACGATGATTTGATAAATAATCTGTGTTTTTATTCTTTCAATAAAATTATAAACATCAATTGTTAAATTAAAAAACAAGCAAACCTACATTTTTTTTTTGAGTTAGCAGTAAAAAAACGAAGGAAGTAAAAAAACATCGCTGGTATTGCAGACTGTTTTGTGAAAAATTAAAACGTACCTTAGTTTGGGTTATTGTCTCCACAATCCTTATAAAATTTGTTATAACAAAACTCAAAAACAAACAGGTTATTTCACAGGTTTTTAAAAAATTAACAACTAAATTCTTCAAAAGGACTTTTTCAGTGATCCGGTTAGTGAAGCGAATCGTATTTTTTGCCAGATTGCTTGTTTGTCCACAATTCTTGCCGGGTTTTTAACGCCAGACACTACTAACGCAATATAATCAGTTTTTCATCTTTCTGTATTTCACCATCGTTTTCTGTAGATACCTTCACCCTGAAGATGTATATTCCATTTTCCAGCAGCGTACCTCCTTCATCACGCCCATCCCATTCAATGGGAGGTATGTTAAATCCTGAGGCATATACATTGGATTCTATAGACTTAACCAGTTGTCCATTGAGACTGAAAATCTCAATCTGCACAAGCATTTCGGTAGCTGGTTTGTTATGATCAAACATAAAACTTGTACTTTCGCTGAAGGGATTAGGGACGTTTACCAATTTTTCGATATTGATCTCAGGTGCGGCATCCACCACAAACTCTATCGATTCAGAGGAAACATTATTCAGTACGTCCCATGCTCTGATTTCCAGAGTATATGTCCCTTTTTCGAGATTATGGAACGGATAAATTACAGTACCCTGGGTAAAATTATTTTTGCGTGTTTGGTAATAATTGTTTAAAATCAATGGATTTGCTGAATCGTTATTTAAAAATGCAACAATATCGTGTCCTATCTGTCCGGTAGTATTGATTCCACTTTCATCAGAAAGGTGAGCAATTAATAAGGGGTTTGGACTTGTTTTTCCTCCACTGATAAAATTTTCATCATCTATAAAAATTTCAATACCGGGACCTGATGTGTCTGATATCTCATCAGAGGAAGTACCAGTAATGATAAAATCATCGTAATATCCATAACCATCAATATCATGCCCGTCGTCAAAATAATAACTGATTTTACCCTGCCCGGTAATGTAGGTAATGTCTTTGGGTACTATAAATGAAAATTCAAATTCTCCCTGTTCTACAGATGCCATCCCTTTAAAAATAATTCTGTTTTGTATATTAAAATCTGACTGTGAACTTCCCGGATCATTGGCCAGGGTTTTTAAAGTAGTGGTTTTATCATATACTGTGGGAAAGATTACTCCCGAATAATCTTGCGCTTTGCTTCCTTCTGGTGTATGTATCTCGCCTTTAATAGTTACCTTTTGCAATGCTCTAATGGTATCGGGTATTTCAGTAGTTACCGCTTCATATCTGGGATATGCCATTTGCATGGAAGGGTCTCCCAGCAATACGAAGTTTTTTAATGTACCGGCAGAGCTGCTTTCAACTTTTGAGATTCTGATGAGGTCTCCCAGTCGGGGTAGATCTCCGTTTTCCATAGGTACAAATGCGTTGCGCATAAATGCATCATTGAGGGTAAAGTTGCTGTGTGAATATGCCAGCCGGGTAGTAGTGAAAAGAGCAGAAGCACCCCCGTCAGGTTTTAAAAACACCCTAACTCCTGCCGAAAGATCATTGGCATCGGGTTGATCAAAACTGCTAAATTCGCAGGTAGCTGTCATAAACACCGGTAAATTGTAAAAATTGTTCCACGACAGGATATCTTCAAAAGTAAGAATTCTTTCGTGTGCCAGCCCGTTTACTCCTCCATGACCGATATAATTGATCAGCAATGCTCCCTGGTTCATCCGGTTGTTGATGGCCTTATTTACATCAGGATATCTTGACCCTCCGGCGAGGGTTTGTTGCTGATAAGCATCCAGATAAATTTTTTCGATGTTGAACACAGGATGTGATTCATCAAGGTATTGAGCAATTCTTTCGGATTGATTGAGATGAATGTTGGAGTCTTCATCATCGCCAATGAGTGTTATTTTATTGCGCCAGTCGGCATAGTTTGAAATAACTCCGGCATAACGGGGATCGCTTGTGCCGGGTTCCAGTCCTTCGATACGTTGATTATACCGTATCAGTTTGTCGACAATAAAGCGTGCTTCGTCGGATGTGCGTACAGGCAACCTGCCTATACCCAGATCGATGGCACCCAAAGCATCTTCACCTTCATGATCATCCAGCAATCCGAAGAAATCATCTGTAATATAAGATGATGATGGATTAAAAGATTCAAGGGTTTGAAAGGTGGGTATAAGATTGCCGCCATGACCCAGCAGATCCTTATTGTCGTATGTTCCATTTCCGAAAAGCAACAAATAACGGGGATAGTTGCCACTTTCGAATCCCCGGTCGTAAAACATCTTCATGAAATTTCTGATGGCCGAAATATCGGGTATACCAGAAGAAAACTCGTTGTATACCTGTTGTGGAGTTACTATCAGTACACTTAAATTGTCGTGGTTTCTGCGAAAATCAGCAAGTCTTTCTGCCTGATCTTTAAATGTTGAAGGTACCACAATCACTAAATCGTGTACCTCAGAAGCATGTAGATTTTGATTATCAACAGAACCGGATAGTTTTGGTGTAAGATAGTCCTGTTGATCAAATATTATAAATTCGCGCAGTTGGTCTGATGGGGCTCGAAAAACACCTGTACTGCCCTGCAAACTATATTGTTGTTCTGATATATTTAAAGGATCTGTAATGTCCCAGATATTTAAACCTGACGACATGTTGCTTATTTGATATTCGGCCACATTGCCTGCCTCAGTAGCGGAGGGATTTCTGAAAGACAACTGACCGTTTTGAAAAGCCAGTTGACGTATGTAGTTGACAGTGATATAATTGAGCCATCCGCTGCTTCCTGCTGCCGAATTATTGTAAGTGAGTTTTATCTCCAGATTTTCTTCCGGTTCAGGAACTGTAAGATAACCTGTGGCACTTCTGGCATAAATTCCGGTGTAACTGAAAATATTAATACTCTCTATATTGAAACTTGAAGTGTTGCCCTGGGATGAGATCGTGAAACCTGAAGTATTGGAGGAACGGGCTGCAGCATTTATTTTGATACGGGCAGGGGCATTGGGTTTAGTGCCGGTTAAATCAAAACTGAAATCACGACTTAAAGTAACTTCAAAGAGTTCACCATACCATATCTTCCCACTGCCGGTAAGGTTTCTGATTTCCTGTTCATGATGCCGGTAGTCGTAAAAATCTGTAACTGTGATGTCAGGTGTGGTTTCTACACTATTTTGCTCATTAATTCTTTTGCCTTGCCCTTGGCCGTAAGTAATAAAGTAGCAGGTTTGGTTGCTGTAATAATGGAGTTGTTTTGTAAACAGATCATCCTCTTCATTATATTTCCATCTGTGAGGTGATTGACCATAAAACAGAATATAATCATCGGAACTGAAATTACCGGTATTTCCACCACTAATCCAAATGGCATTTTCTTTCAGATCTGTTATTTTTGGTTTGCTGTTTGATTCGGGCAACATGCCACCGCCATTGCCAAATATTTGTAAACTGGATTTTTCTATGCTACTGGCAGGGATTCCAAGGGAAACCAGGTCGTCGAAATCAAGCTTGTAAACACCGTCGTCTTCAACGCATATCTTATACCAATTGCCAGATGATAATACCGAATTTTCCGGATAACTGTATTCAGATTGGTATTTTAATTCCGGTTCATAAGCAGGCTCGTATTTAATTGTAAAAGATGTTAGCTTTTTGTATTCACCGTTTTCCCTGATTACAGGAATTAAATAAAAAAGGGAGTAGTTTTTACCCTTGGTAGTTTGCGTTGCATCCCAGTGGAGTAACTCTTGATGGTTATACTGATTGTTCTCCAGAATTTGTTCTTCTTCTTTTGTGAAATCCTGAAATTGTAAATTTTCAATCTCAAATTGATATCCGAAATGGGGTATTTCTTCTGGTACACGAAAAACATACACGGGTATTTGTGGCAACGTATCAATAAATATTGCATTTTCAAAATACAATGATGGTTGCATTTCGGAATCAGGTGATATTTCTGCGTGTTCTGGTTTCCAGGTAAGATGAATATCAGTTGATCGATTACCGGCAAAGGAGGTGCAAGAGAAAATCCCTGTTAAAACTACTAAAAGGGAAAAAAAATTCTTGTAAAAATTCATGGTTTATTCTTTTTTTAGTAAGAACCAAAGTCAAAATTTTTATCTCACTCCACAAAAAATAGTGCTGCTTTGTGCGAAAGAGTTTTGTTTTGGCAGAATAAAAAGACACAGTAATCAAGTAACGTTTTTTGATCACTGTTATTATTACTACATATTAAAATAATAAGGAACTGAAACCTGACAAAATTTTCTATACAATTGTACGTTTTTAACTTGTTTGGTCAAAGAAAAAATCCAACTTCATGTCTTTGATTATAATGTGTGATTAAACATTATATTCATAGCAGCTGAATCTTTTGTGTAAGTAACAAAATTTAATCATAATTGGTTGAAACAGGCAGAATTTTTTCCTGAACATACGTCAATACTAACTTGTAAAAATTATAATTGATGAGTCTGTTCCGAAAAGTCCTTTTTAATTAATTAGTGAAAATATTAAATTCTTATTAATCTGGTTATCAGTGGTATAAATTAGTGTTAATTTGAGTAATTTGTGGATAATAAATTTTTCAGAGTTGACTCATTGATATCAAGGCAAAAAATCAGGTCAATAATATTTGCTAATCAAAGCAGGTCATTGCAAAGATGTCATTCTGTATTTTTGTAGTTCAAATAATAAGAAAAGTGTAATCAAGATCGCCACAAAAAGTAGCGAATCATAACAGTTTTTTTTGTTCAAATGGCGATTATAATCAATCAACATGTCATACTTTACTGTAAAAGTGACAGATGATTTTCTTCAGACCGCTTTAAACAAATTATTGTACATTATTATAAGATGAAACCCGGACGGAGTAGTTTACGTTAAACCAGAAAAGATATAACACTGCATTGTTCATCAAAACAATTATAATTACATACGTACTGATATGGGGTACAATGAAAATGGCATCATCACAGGATGCTGTTTTTTCGCAGTTTTATGCAAACCCGTTGTATCTGAATCCTGCTTTTGCAGGTAGTGAACATTGCAATCGCTTTGCATTGAATTATCGCAATCAGCCTTTTCCTGAATTTGGAAAAATTGCCAGTTACAGTGTTTCGGCTGATCGTTATTTTGACATCTTGTCGGGTGGATTAGGAATGAGTGTGATGCATGATAATCAGGCCGGACTGATTACGCAAACCCAGGCCAATGCTTTTTATGCATACCATACACAATTGACGCGGAAATGGCACGTTCATTTTGGGTTACAGGCAGGATATCTGCATCATGGTTTAGAAACATCAGGTCTTGTATTTCCTGATCAATACCGTCCCGATGGAAGTTTGGGAAATAGCGGAGAAACTGATATTTTTGGATTGCAGGGCCATAATGTTGATTTTTCTTCAGGAATGCTCTTTTATAATGATAGGTTTTATCTGGGGGCAGCAGTGCATCATCTGATGCAACCCCGGCCGTTTATTTCGGAAAGCGAAAGGTTATCTCTGAAATATACTTTTCATGCTGGTTATGGTATGTATATGAAAACAGGCAGATGGAAAGAAGATATGTTTTTCTCTCCGAATCTGATTGTACAAATGCAATCAGGTTTCCTGAGAATCAATGCTGGTGGTCATCTCAATATAGAGCCCCTGATGTTTGGTTTGTGGTATCGCCAAAGTTTTCAACACCCAAATACACTGATTTTTCAGTTGGGTATCAAACAGGTAAATTATGCCATTGGGTATAGCTATGACTACTCATTATCAGGGTTTTCAGGAAATACAAGTGGCGCTCACGAACTAAGTGTTTTACTGAATTTGCAGTGTAAGGGGCGTGAGGACAAATACCGGATAATAAATTGTCCGGCTTTTTAGTTATTTTTGTTGCATCATTAGTATTTTAAAACTAGAAATTATGACAAGGAATCCCAGAAATCTTTTTTTAGTCGTTTTGGCAATTGGTGCTATGGCACTAATGTCTTCCTGCGGAACTAATCCCTCTTCTTCCACCACAGGTTGGACCTATAATGATCCTCAAACCGGTGGCTTTGAAGTAAATCCTTATTCTGAACAGGAAACCGGTCCTGGTCTTGTTTTTATTGAGGGAGGATCTTTTGTGATGGGCAGAACTGAACAAGATGTTATGTTCGACTGGAACAATATACCCCGTAGAGTAACAGTGTCATCATTTTACATGGATGAAACTGAAGTAAGAAATCTTGATTATGTTGAATACCTCTATTGGTTGGGCCGGGTTTTTGGCGAAAGCTATCCTGAAGTTGTAAGAAAAGCATTGCCCGATACCCTGGTTTGGCGGGAAAGACTTGCTTACAACGAACCCTATGTGTATAACTATTTGCGTCATCCATCCTACCGCGATTATCCTGTGGTGGGTGTAAGCTGGGTACAAGCCAACGAATACGCTGCATGGCGCACAGACAGGGTTAACGAGATGATTCTTATCAGAGAAGGTATTCTGGATTGGGACCCTGACCAGGCTAATGAGAGAAATTTTAATACCGAAGCTTATCTTGCCGGACAATACGAAGGGTTGGTAAGAGAAAATCTGGAAGACCTTGACCCCAGAGGAACTGGTGAGAGAAGAGTAAGAAGAGAAGATGGTATTTTACTTCCTGCCTACAGACTGCCAACAGAAGCTGAATGGGAGTTTGCCGCTCTTGGACTTATTGGCAATACTGTTTATGAAAGAGTAGTGGAAAGAAGATTATACCCATGGAATGGTCACGTAATCAGAAGTAGTGAAGAAAATACAATGGGCACCATCATGGCTAACATACAAAGAGGTCGTGGTGATTTGATGGGTGTTGCCGGAAATCTTAACGATGCTGGTGAAATTACAGTACCGGTTTATGCTTATTGGCCTAATGACTATGGTTTGTACAATATGGCCGGAAATGTGAATGAATGGGTTGCTGACGTTTATCGCCCCCTTTCTCACGAAGATGTTGCTGATTTCAGACCTTTCAGAGGAAATGTGTTTACTCGTCCGGTTAGAGATGAGGAAGGAAATCTTGCTCCCAAAGATTCCCTTGGAAGAATCGTAAAACAGGAAGTTACGGATGAAGAAAGCGCCACCCGCCGAAATTACAGATCTGCTGATAATATAGGTTACGGTGATGGTGATTTCGTTTCCAGTATTTACTATGGTGAAACAGAAAGACAGGAAAGTGGAGAAGTGGAGAACCTGGTATACGACCATGGAGTTACCTCGCTGATCAATGATGAATCAAGAGTCTATAAAGGAGGTAGTTGGAAAGATCGCCCATACTGGATTGTTCCCGGAACAAGAAGATTTATGGATCAGAATGAAGGAACCAACGATATTGGCTTCAGATGTGCCATGACAAGGGTAGGAAGCCCGGTAGGTTATTAATTTAATCGTTCATTTTTTCCAATTTCGGGAATTCCTTCAATAAAACAATAGAAACCCCATCTGCTTTCTGCAGGTGGGGTTTTATTTTGCCTTTCTTTTTGCTTTTTTGGAGTTAATCTGCGCCCCCACGTAAAATGTCTTTAAACAAAGTTATAGTGGTTGAGTCCATGCTGTAAAGACGTCTGGTATCCGCATCGCTCAGTCGGCTGTCCATTAAAATTTGTACTTTTAATACAAGAGTCCACTCTGAAAAGTAAATTATCCACAGATTACACAGATTTACACAGATGCTAAATCCTGATAATCAATGTGTAAAAAAAGAAAATGAACACAGATTTGCCGAAAACTTGTTTTCGGAGTGGACTCATACTAAGTCTTTTTTTTTGTGCAAACTCATAAGTAAACATTCCGGGTGGTATTCAGGTTGGGTGCAGCCCGGAAAATTATTTACCGGAGAC
>CAYPFV010000120.1:0-10165 GCA_964410015.1 uncultured Bacteroidales bacterium | reverse complement strand
TGTTTATAATTTGATTAATTCGGTCAGATGGAGCTCGCTAAAAGTCTGACTGCATATTTACACGCCACGCATTATAATCATGTGGGTGTGTGTCAAAATTTTTGTCATGGCTCGGTTCATATCGTTAAAATTAAGGAGAGTCAACAGATTCATACCGTAATAGTAGCGATACGAAAGCATTGTCTTTAAATTTTACTGATGGAAGAGGCAAAAAGAATAGTTTTTTTTGGGCACTAATGGGTTTTAATGTTGCTTTCATTAGTAAAGTTTTTATCCACCATCTTAACAATGCATAAATCACTTTTAAAGTTTTTATTTTCTGTCTGGAAAAGAGACAGTTTATTTGCCCCGACCGACTTTTTTTTCTTAGTTTTGCACCGTAAAAAAAATGCTTTGATTTTCAAAACACACATAAAATATCACCCTTATGCAAAAGCAATTATTATTAGGTGATGAGGCCATTGCCCAGGGAGCAATAGATGCCGGAATTTCAGGTATCTATGCTTATCCGGGAACTCCTTCCACCGAAATCACCCAATTTGTTATTGATAGTGCCGAGGCACGAAATAATGAGATCACGGCGCGATGGACCTCCAACGAAAAAACAGCTGCAGAAGCGGCATTGGGAATGAGCTATGCCGGAAAAAGATCAATGGTATGCATGAAACACGTTGGATTGAATGTTGCAGCAGATCTTTTTATGAATTCTGCTATTACTGGCGTTAACGGAGGATTGATATTTGTTGTTGCCGACGACCCTTCTATGCACTCTTCCCAAAACGAACAAGATTCGAGGGTTTATGGTAAATTTGCCATGATACCTGTGCTGGAACCCACCGATCAACAGGAAGCATATGACATGGTTCATTATGGTTTTGATCTGAGTGAAAAATATCAGATACCTGTTTTGCTAAGAATTACAACACGCCTGGCGCATTCAAGGGCTGGAGTGCAGACCACTGATAAGAGAAAACAAAATACTGCGCAAATGCCTTCAAACCTCAAACAGTTTATCCTGCTCCCGGCCATTGCCCGAAAACAATATAAGGTTTTGCTCAACAACCAGGAAAATTTCGAAAAGGAAGCAAATCTTTCTTTATTTAACCATTATGAGGATGGTGATAATAAAAAAACAGGTATTATAGCCTGTGGACTGGCATACAACTACCTGCTGGAGAATTTTCCTGACAGAAAAATACACCATCCAGTGCTTAAAATATCACAATACCCATTGCCCTATCAGCAAATAGCACAGATATATGAAACCTGCGATTCAATTCTGGTTTTGGAGGAAGGATTCCCGGTTGTAGAAGAGATGCTCAGAGGATTTATGAACAATGGCAAAACCATTTACGGAAGATTAGATGGCACTCTGCCCAGAGACGGGGAACTTAATCCTGTTTTAGTAAGAAAGGCATTGGGTTTTCCCGAACCCGACATACGTCCTGTTCCGGAATTGGTAGCTTCTCGCCCACCTTCTCTGTGCAAAGGTTGTCCACACATCGACAGTTTTCACGGACTGAACCAGGCACTGGAAAAATATGGCAAAGGCCGTGTTTTTTCTGATATCGGATGCTATACCCTGGGTGCTCTTGCCCCTTACGATGCTATCAATTCCTGCGTTGACATGGGTGCATCCATTACAATGGCCAAAGGTGCGGCAGATGCCGGGTTAACTCCTGCCATTGCCGTGATCGGTGACAGCACTTTCACCCACTCCGGCTTAACAGGTTTGCTCGATGCCGTAAATGACAAATCAAATATAACTGTTGTAATTCTTGACAATGCTACTACTGCCATGACTGGTGGGCAATCTTCTGCTGCACTGGGTAAAATAGAAAGTATTTGCAAAGGACTGGGTGTAGAAGAAGATCATATCAGAGTAATAAAACCACTGCCCAAAAAACATGAAGAAAACTTGCAAATATTTAAGGAAGAAATTGAATATGAAGGTGTAAGCGTAATCATACCCCAGCGTGAGTGCATACAAACGCTTAATAAAAAAATAAGAAACAAGTCTAAAACTTACGCAAAATAATTTCTGGAAATACGCTAAAACTGATCCGCCGGATTTACTGGCAATAAGAAACTACTCCTGCGGCATATCAGAATTTTTCCAAGAAGATTGTTTCTTTGGAAATTAGTTCAAAACCCAAAAATCCTGTCAAAACTAAAAAAAGAAACTCATGAAAAAAGATATCATACTCGCTGGTGTTGGTGGACAAGGCATACTTTCTATTGCTGCCATCATTGGACATGCAGCGGTAAGTAGTGGCCTGTATTTGAAGCAGGCGGAAGTACATGGTATGAGCCAAAGAGGTGGCGATGTGCAAAGCAATCTGAGATTGTCTGATCAACCTATCGCTTCTGATCTTATTCCTCACGGACAAGCAGATTTGATCCTTTCGGTTGAACCTATGGAATCTTTAAGATACCTGCCTTTTCTTCACCAAAACGGTTGGCTGATTACCAATACAAAACCTTTTATCAACATCCCCGATTATCCTGAACCAGATAAGATTATGAATGAAATACAAAACCTGAAAAAACATATTGCCATTAATGCCGATGAGTTGGCATCAGAACTGGGTACATCAAAAGCTTCGAATATCATAATGCTTGGCGCTGCATCAGATTTTCTCGATATATCTTATGCTAAAATACAGGATGCCATAAGGTTCTTTTTTGGTAAAAAAAGTGAGCAACTGGTTGAGTTGAATCTCAAAGCCCTGGATAAAGGCAAAGAAATGGCCAAGCAGTATATTCAGTAATTCTAAAAATAAAAACAGGCATGCAAATGATCTTCCTGATTCCAACAATTAACAAAAGAAAAATTAAATGATTGTAATTGTGAAAACAATAACATCAGTTAATTCGTTTCCCGGCAAAAGTTTTAATTCATCCAACATCTAAACATAAATATACCTATTCAATGATAACAGATAATTTTATTCTCAGACATAATGGCCCTCAAAATGGCGATATTGGAAAAATGACTGCCCGCATTGGTGTTCATTCTGTTGATGAACTTATTGACCAAACACTACCCCACCCTATCCGGCTAAATAAAAAACTAAATTTACCCCGTGGACTTAATGAATATGAATATATTAATCATCTGAAGGCACTTGGCAAAAAAAATAGCATATACAAAACATATATTGGTATGGGGTATTACAACACCATTACCCCGGGGGTTATCCAACGAAATATCCTGGAAAATCCGGGGTGGTATACTGCCTATACTCCTTACCAGGCAGAAATATCACAGGGACGTTTGGAAGGTTTACTAAATTTCCAAACCCTAATCAGTGATCTTACCGGCATGGAAATTGCCAATGCATCGCTTCTGGATGAATCAACAGCGGCTGCAGAAGCCATGATCATGCTTTTTAACAGCAGATCGAGAGCAGCACAAAAAAAAGGAACCAACAAATTTTTTGTTTCAAAACGTATTTTTCCCCAAACCAAAGATGTACTGAAAAACCGTGCAACTCCCCTTGGGATAGAACTTGTTGAAGGTGATTGCAGAAAAGCAGATTTTGATGATTCTTATTTTGGTGCCATCGTTCAATATCCCGATGAAAGAGGAAAAGTAAACAATTTCAAACCGTTTGCTGAAAAGATTAATGCCCATCAAATGAAGCTGGTGGTTGCCACCGACCTGTTGAGTCTTACCTTACTTACACCTCCCGGAGAATGGGGAGCAGATGTGGTTATCGGTTCTTCACAGCGCTTTGGTGTTCCTATGGGATATGGAGGACCACACGCCGGATTTTTTGCCACTACCGATGAGTTTAAAAGACAAATTCCGGGAAGAATCATTGGTGTTTCGATTGACAGACTGGGAAATCGTGCGCTGCGTATGGCTCTTCAAACCCGCGAACAACATATCAAAAGAGAAAGAGCTACCTCCAACATTTGCACCGCCCAGGCACTGCTTGCAGTTATGGCAGGTATGTATGCAGTATATCACGGACCAAAAGGAATCAAAAAGATCGCCCGGGATATCAACATCCTTACGGGGATATTGGCACAAGAAGTAGAAAAATATGGATACAAGCAAACCAATCAATATTTTTTCGACACCTTGCAAATTCAACTCCCTGAAAATATCTACTCCGATCATATCCGTCAGATAGCAGAAGCAAAAGATATGAATTTCAGGATTATAGATGAAAAGAATGTGGGAATTAGTGTTGATGAAACGACCTCGATGGAAGATATCAACAGAATACTGGAAGTTTTTGCACGTGCCAATCACAAACATTTTACTTCTTTTGTATGCGAACCAGCAGAATGTGAGAAGATAACTACTATACCGGAAGAACTTAAACGCCAAAGTGCTTTTCTGCAACAATCTGTTTTCAACAGCTACCACTCAGAAACCGATATGATGCGGTATCTGAAAAAACTGGAGAACAGAGACCTGGCGCTCAACAGAACCATGATTCCCCTGGGAAGCTGCACGATGAAACTCAATGCAGCAGCGGAACTGTTTCACCTTAGTTGGCCTGAATTTGCCAATATTCATCCCTTTGTACCCAGCGATCAGGCAGAAGGGTACCTGGAACTAATCCGGAATCTGGAAAATGATCTTTGTGAAATAACAGGCTTTGCGGCACTTACATTTATGCCCAATTCCGGTGCTGCCGGGGAATATACAGGGCTATCCGTGATAAGAGCATACCATCAAAGCCGCGGTGAAGGATATAGAAATATCACCCTGATACCCTCTTCTGCACACGGAACAAACCCTGCCAGCGCTGTGATGGCAGGTACCAGGGTAGTAGTGGTGAAATGCGATGAAAAGGGTAATATCGATATTAATGACCTGAAAGTAAAAGCTGAGATTCACAAAGAAAACCTTGCTGCACTTATGGTTACCTATCCTTCGACCCATGGCGTATTTGAAGAACATATACTGGAAGTTACCCGAATTATTCATGACAATGGCGGACAAGTATACATGGATGGTGCTAATATGAATGCACAGGTTGGACTTACCAATCCTGCAATTTGTGGTGCCGATGTTTGTCATCTTAACCTGCATAAAACATTTGCTATCCCCCATGGTGGTGGAGGACCAGGCGTTGGACCTATTGGTGTGGCCGAGCATCTGGTGAAATTTTTACCCCGACACGTAATGGCAAAAACCGGTGGTGAAAAAGGAATCAATGCTGTGGCAGGTGCTCCCTATGGAAGTGCTTTTATCCTGCCTATCACCTACGGTTATATTAAAATGTTGGGCGGAGAAGGCCTAACCGAAGCAACCAAAATCGCTATTCTGAACGCCAATTATATTAAAACTTCTTTGGAAGATTATTACCCTATACTTTATACAGGTAAAAACGGCAGATCAGCGCATGAACTTATTCTCGACTGTAACCCTTTCCGGAAATCTGCCGGCATAGATGCCATTGATATTGCCAAAAGATTGATGGATTATGGTTTTCATGCTCCTACGGTCGCATTCCCGGTACCTGGTACACTCATGGTTGAACCTACCGAAAGTGAACCTTTGAGTGAAATTGACAGGTTCGTGGAAGCCATGATCGCCATCAGGGAAGAAATCCGGGAGATTGAAGATGGAGTTGCAGACAAAGAAAACAATGTGCTGAAAAATGCACCCCATACAGCGCATATGGTATCAGCCACAAACTGGGATATGCCTTATTCCAGAGAAAAAGCAGCTTTTCCGATGCCATGGTCTGATGAGATCAAATATTTTACACCTGTAACTCGCATAGATGATGCATACGGTGACAGAAATCTGATCTGTACCTGTGAACCGGTTGAATCTTATGCACAGCAAGATTAAAAAAAACTGATTGAATCTGGAAAGTATGAAACCAAACCCTCTCTGGCATTTTAAACCAGGTGTATAAAACCAGAGAGGTTTTTTATTTCCCCCCTAAGCGGGTACAGAAAGTCTGAACCAATCTTTTACAAGATCGGAATATTCAGAAGGTGCTTTCAGGTGTTTAAATTCATTTTTTCGCGGATTATAAACATAATCTTTCATCCAACGCTTATGGTTTTGCTGAACCTCTTTCAGAGCGTCAATGATCAGATAAAGTTCCTGATCGGTCATGGTGGGATGAATTGACAATCTGATCCATCCAGGTTTGTCAGAAAGGTCCCCGGTATTGATCCTGGAGGTGATATTTTTGGAATGCTCGTAGTCTACATTCAGCAGGTAATGACCGTAAGTACCGGCACAGGCACAACCACCCCGTACTTGTATGCCATAGCGGTCGTTGAGCAGTTTTACCACCAGATTATAATGTATTTCAGGAAAATAAAAAGAAATGACACCCAACCTTTCGGGGGTATTATCTGCCAGAATACTTACATTGGGAATGCTTTCAAATTCCTTGAAAGCAATTTTCAACAATTCATTTTCACGATCATGGATGTTTTCAACACCCATTTGATTTTTCAGATCAATAGCAAGTGCTGCTTTGATGGTTTGCAAAAATCCAGGTGTACCACCATCTTCTCTTAATTCTATATCATCAATATATTTATATTCACCCCAGGGATTAGTCCAGTCAACAGTACCTCCGCCGGGGTTATCGGGCACTTCAGAATTGTAAAACGAGGAATCGAAAACCAAAACACCCGGACTCCCCGGACCACCTAAGAATTTATGAGGTGAAAACATTACGGCATCGAGCTTTTCCATGGGGTCTGCAGGATGCATGTTGATGTGGTCATAAGGAGCGGAAGCTGCATAATCAATAAAACAAATGCCATCGTATTCATGCATCAGACGAGCCATATCATAAATAGGTGTGCGGATACCAGTAACATTTGAACAGGCAGTAAAAGAACCTATTTTCAATTTTCGATCCTTGTGCTTTTCCAACTCATCTTTCAAATGATTCAAATCTACCAGCATATCATCTCCGGGTTCTACCACTACAACATCGGCCGTAGTTTCAAACCATGAAGTTTGATTGGAGTGATGCTCCATATGCGATATAAAAACCACAGGCTTTTCTGATTTTTTCAGACATTTTCCCACCGAGAGATTACCACAAACCCTCAACCCCAAAATACGCTGAAACTTATTGATAACAGTAGTAAAACCACTTCCGGCTGTTATGATTACATCCTCAGGTCCTGCATTTACATGTTCTTTGATCTTTTTTTGAGCCACATGATAGGCATGAGTCATAAGTATACCTGTTTCGCTTGATTCGGTATGCGTATTGCCTACAAAAGGACCAAAACGCTCCTGCAATGCTTTTTCTATGGGTTCATACAATCGTCCGCTGGCAATCCAGTCGGCATAAACTAACTTTTGTACCCCAAAAGGAGATATGAAAGTTTGATCGATTCCAATAATGTTTTTCCTGAACTTTTCAAAATACTTTTCATTAGACATATCTATTTATCCTATTTTTTCTGACAGAAACTTTTTGTACTTTGATACAATTGTTTACAAAGATGAGAATTTCTATTGATTTAAAGATCATTTTAACAATAAACTTCGTAAGACATTTTAGTTTTTAAATATGAGTCTGCTCCGAAAAGTCCCTTTTAATTAATTAGTGAAAAAATTAAATTCTTATTAGCCTGGTAATCAAAGATATAAATTAGTGCTAACTTGTGTAGTTTGTGGATAATAAACTTTTCAGAGTTGACTCAAATATAGAAAAGTATTTGCCCGGTTAGAGTTTACTTTCAAAAATTTAAGTTTTTCACAAAACATGAGTTTGGTCAATTTTTCGTAATTTTAAACCGTTGAATAATTCCAATATAGTAAATCCCTAATAAAAAGCGATGCAAAAAGTTATTGAAGAATTAAAGAGTCTGAATTCAGAAGAAATAGAACCCAATAACCTGAAGATAAAACTCAGTAAATTCGATTTTACCAATGTAGAATACCTGGGTTTTCTGGAAGATAAAGGTTTTGACGACTATTACCGCGTAGTAATCATGGATTCACCCCTGAGGGTATTTTTAAATGTATGGCCACCACAATATCAACTTCCTACTCATCAACATAATAATTTTTGGGGATATATTGCTATACTCAAAGGGTTGATTACCGAAACAGCATTTGTTTTCGATTCTGACACTAATCAACTGCTTTGTCATCCTCCTAAAAGTTACCAGAAAGGAGAAGTTATTTTCGAACCCCTGAATGTTATTCATCACCTCCAGAACCCTTCGCCCTCAAAACCGCTTGTAACGGCTCACTTTTATTATCCGAGGGTTTATGATTACAATGGCACTTTAATCTTTGATCTCAAAAAAAGAAATCTGGCAGAACTCAATGAAAAAGCGCCAGGTGTTTCTTGGAATCATCCTTCAGAATTTTATTCCCGGATCGAAGAAAAAGCATTTGATGTGGTGAATCTTTGGTAAAAACAGCAACCATTTTATATCCATAAGTCGTCTTCTCTCTTATTTGCTGGTCTGATATATGAGGGTCATTAATGTTTTTTTGTGAAGTGCTACATTTGCTAAATTAAAACAAGTAATTGCAGGGAGAAACATAATAACTCTGATTAAAAATGTCTGCAAATAATTTTTCCCCTTCTTTTCCAAAAGAGATTTCGGGATCTTACTATATGCAAAACGGAAAACTAGTTCCGGTTCACGATTTTAACGGTTCTTTTCTGCAGCACCCTTATTATATTTACGAGGTCTTCAGGGTAATTGATGGTATTGCTTTATTTTTGGAAGACCATTTGCAACGCCTGAAACAAACCTGCAGGATGGCGGGTGCATGCAAAGATTTCCCGGAAAAAGAATTAGAAAAACAGGTTTATCAGGTCATTGAAAACAATAATGTTACGGAAGGTAATATAAAAATTGTGGGTATCAATGAGCAGGAGAAGATACAGTTTCTGATCTACAACAAACCTCATCAGTATCCTTCAGCAGAGCAATATCAAAAAGGGGTGGATGTAGTACTTTTTAGCGGCCACAGAAAAAAACCCAATGCCAAGATCATGGATGCTGAATTACGTAAAAGAAATCAGGAAACCATTGAAAAGCAAGATGTTTATGAAACTTTGCTGGTGAACAAAGAAGGTTTTATTACAGAAGGAAGTAGCAGCAATGTGTTTTTTGTTCGCAATGAAGAGGTTCTTACGCCTCCTTTAAAGGACATACTACCCGGTGTTACGCGACGGCATATTATGGATATTTGCAGGGAAAACAAGATAATAATAACAGAAGAAAAGATAAGGGCAAGAGCTCTTGTAATCATGGAAGCAGTTTTTATTTCGGGCACCAGTAAAAAAGTTTTGCCTGTAAAAAAAATTCAGAATCTCGATTTTTCTGTTCCCCATCCTTTAGTAGACAAGATTGCAAATTTATTTAATGAGCGCGTTGCAGCCTATGTTGAATTATGGCAAAAAAAATACCATTAGCTTTATTCCTCCCTAGCCAGAATATCGGCAATATGCAAAATCTTAAGAGGAATTTGGTTTTTTTCAAGATATCCCTGAAGGTGCATAAGACAAGAAGATTCTGTTGAAACAATATATTGTGCCCCGGTTTTCAAAGCATTTTCAACTTTTTGCTCGGCCATGGCAGTTGCAACTGCTTCATGTTTTACAGCAAAAGTACCTCCAAATCCGCAACATACATCAGTATTTTCCATCTCAATAATTTCCAGTCCTTTCACTTTTTTTAGCAGTTTTCGGGGTTCATCTTTCAATCCATATTCTCTTAGTGCTGCACATGAATCATGTATGGTGATGCTCGCGTGAAAAGAAGCACCAATGTCTTCCATTTTTAATTGATTGACTAAAAAGTCGGTGAGTTCAAAAATTTTTTTGCCCAAAGCCTTGTTTTCAAGGTGCAGGGCGGAGTTATCAAACAAACCCGGATAATAATTTCGCACCATCCCAACACAAGATGCAGATGGACCTACCACGGTTTGATAATGAGAAAAATCCCTGATAAACTTTTCAGCAACAGACCTGGCCTCTTCCCAATAACCTCCGTTAAAAGCCATCTGCCCGCAGCAGGTTTGATTGGGGTTATAGTCGACTTTAACACCTGCTTTTTCCAATACATTCACCATATTAAAACCCGTTTGAGGATATACCTGATCAATAAAACAGGGAATAAAAATACCTACTTCTTTCATCTGTTTATAATTTGATTAATTCGGTCAGATGGAGCTCGCTAACAGTCT
>CAYPFV010000119.1:0-10246 GCA_964410015.1 uncultured Bacteroidales bacterium | reverse complement strand
AGGCGCATAGCGCCGACATTACGGTAGAAAATTATGCGAATCGATCAAAAGGCGCGTAGCGCCGACATTATAAAAACAATTATTCACAAAAATGAGAAAAAATGAGCAGAAAAGTTTTTATTTCCGTTTTGGGTACCGGTTATTACGAACCCGCAAAATACTATTTTGATAATGATAAAAAGGATTACATTGAAAACAGGTTTGTGCAGGTTGCTACCTTTTCACACTTTTGTAAGGATTGGTGTAATGATGATGTAATATATCTTTTTTTGACAGAAGGGGCAAAAAAAATTAACTGGGCAGAAAATGCACAATCTAAACATAAAAAAGAATCTTATCCGGGACTTTCAGTTGAATTACAAAAAATAGAAGAGGTACAAAGAATCATACAAACAGTTGATATTAGTGATGGAAATTCAGAAGAAGAAATTTGGGAAATCTTCAATACAGTGTTTTCAAAACTAGAAAACGGAGATAAGGTGTATTTTGATATTACGCATGCCTTTCGTTCGATTCCTATGTTATTAATGGTATTGATCAATTATTCCAAATTTTTAAAAGAGATTGAGGTAAAATCAATTACCTATGGAAATTGGGAAGCTGGAAAACTTGATAATGGGTTTGCGCCTGTTGTCGACATAACTTCTTTTTCTGTATTGCAGGATTGGTCGGGAGCTGCGCAAGAATTCATGAAGTTTGGCAGATTGTCAATGACAGAAGAAGTGTTAACTAAACCTCTAAAAAATCTTTCTAAAAAATATAAAGGATCTAATGATGAATTGAATAACCTTAGAAAACTATTAAGCACCCTTCAGAATACACCAGAAAACATTTATACTACAAGGGGAAAAAACATTTATTCAGCCAATGAGGTGAATTCTTTCCGGGAGGCAATGAATGCTAATGTTGGTAATTTCTTCCCACCTCTACAACCACTTTTAAAAAAATTGGACGAGAAAATTGAAGGATTCAAACCGGATAATGCGATCATGAATGGGTTTGAAGGTGTAAAATGGTGCATTCATTATGATTGGATACAACAAGGATTTACTTTATTATTAGAAACTATAATCAGCTATTTGCTCATGAAAATGAATGAGAACTGGGAGGATGAAGAATTGCGAAATATTGTAAATGGATGTAGTGGAATTCTAAAAATGAAAAAACCTGAAGAGAAATGGACAGGAGATGCGGCAAGAAATCCTGGAAAAACCAGACTATATTTAAAAAAAGAGATTGTTAGCGATTTTTGCGAGATTAGTTATTCCCTGGGAGGGATTAGAAATGATATGAACCATGCAGGCATGCGATCTAATCCTGCTAGTGTAAAAAGATTGAAAACCAGTTTACCAAAACTTTATGAAGAAACCATGTTGCTTGTAAAAAAATGGGAAGAAAAAAATCAGTTATGAATAGTAAAAACACCCTCGTCACCTCCTTCGGCACCACCTGGCAGATTGTACCTGAGTTGATCGGTTATCTGAATCATGAAGATTTTCCGTTTTACCAAAATCATCCGCAATGGCAAAAGATTCAATTACAATTGCAAACACTGGAAATACCCCCCGTAGATCAATTGTTTTTGATCCATACAGACTCTCCTGTTGCCCAAAATGCGATTGAAAAGGTTGAAAAATGGAAAAAATCAGTACATTTCCCGCTACCCAATATTGAGTATTTTTCCTATGATAATGTATCTGATCTGTTTGACCCGGAAGAATGTCGGCAAATGACTGATTTAACACTTCGTACTATCTTGTATGCCAAAGAAAGACTAAATGGCGGAAAATTAATACTCAGCTTGGCCGGTGGACGCAAAACCATGAGTGCCGATATGCAATGGGGAAGCGAAATATTCGGTTGTCATGCTATGATTCATATCGCGGACTCTATACCCTCAAAATCAGATTTAAAAGAGCAGAATAATATAAGGTTGTTTCTGCAACCGCTTGCTGAAACATTATGCAAACAGTTGTATCCAATGGTGGTCTTTAATCAAAAACCTGCACACAGTCTTACTTTTATTGATCGGCAAATCAAAACTTCGTATTATTCTGTTCATCCCGGAAAAAATCCTGCCAGCGAAACTTTTTACAATCATATATCAAAAGGAGTAAAAGAGACCCGTAATCTTTTATTTCATCATTACCAGAATCAAAACCAGAAAAGCATGCAGACCTCCTTCAGGGGTTTGCAATTGTTGGGTGCAGATAAAGTACATCAACTACAAAATGAGTTGATCGCATCAGATTTCATGAAGCAAAAAGAAGATATGGCGTGGCTCAATGCTTTACCCAAAGCCGAATTACATTGCCATTTGGGAGGTGTGCTGGATTGCAGAGGATTACTAAGTGTGGCTAAAACACTCAGAAAAGAAGTGGCCGAGGCAATGAAGAGCAACCGGGATTTTGAAGACTTCCTAAATTCTGTTGCCGGTTACATCCAACACCAGGATCATTTAATTCTTCAAAATATGATTCATCAATCAAAAGAGCGGATCAGGAACCAGGGTGGGGTTTCTGATCCCCTGGCTGTTGCCGGTTTTCTTCAGCAATTTGACGGGGATGAAGAATTACTTGAAAAATTGATCTATGCCGATTATTTGAGGGAATCTGAATTTGCAGGAATTGAATTTAAAGGATACGAAACATTGGGTGACTTGCAAGGCACCGGTATCTTAAAACACCCTGCAACCCTTAAAAAAACCTGTGAGTTGCTCAAAGAGTATTGTAAAAAGCACCATGTTACTTATCTTGAATTACGATGCTCGCCGGCTAATTATGTAACAAAGAATTTTTCCCTCGATGATGTTATGCAGGTTTTGTTTCACTCCCTGTCTGATTGCCAGCATACTCACTTCAGGTTAATCATTATTGCCAGCAGACACAAAGACAGTCTGCTTATAAAAAGTCATGTAGATTATGTGGTTCAAAATATAGAAAACAAAGAATTTAATCAGTTTTTTGCCGGGTTTGATGTAGCCGGGGATGAACGTGAGAAAACACCATCGCAGATTAAAACTGCACTTAACGATTTGTTGAAACAAAGCATCCAAATGACTATCCATGCTGGTGAAACCGTAGCGGTTAAAAGTGTTTGGGGAGCAGTGTATGATTTAAATGCCGACAGGATCGGTCATGGTCTTACACTGGGAGAGGATCAACGATTGCTCAACAGGTTTGTAAACAGACGTATTACGGTGGAAATGTGTCCTTCAAGTAATTATCAGATCATTGGTTACAGAGATTTTAGATTTGATAAAACGGAAAGGATGAAAATTTACCCTTTAGCAGATTATTTCAGCAAAGGAGTAAGGGTGACAATCAACACCGACAACCCGGGTATTTCAAGAACAAATCTCACTTATGAATATTACAAAGCTGCATGCATGAGCAAAGGTGGTATTTCAAAATGGGATATACTGAAGATTGCCCGCAATGGGTTTATTGGCGCTTTTGTACCTTATGGTCAAAAGAAAATGTTATTGTTGGAGGCTGAAAAACAATTATCCCAAATAGTATAATCTGAGATCATGGAAGAAGATTTAACACTGTGCATTGAAAGAAAATTGCTGCCATCAGAATGGATCAAAGAAACATTTTTTGATTTTGTTCCTCAGGCATCTGTTGAAAATATTTTTAAAAACCGATGGGTTTGAAAAAACAGAACTCTGGCTGAAAATGATGCATCACTGAAACAAATGATTCCCTATCTGATAATCAGGTTACAAGATGGCCGCATGGCCTGCTATCAAAGAAGTGGAAGAGAAAAACGAATTCACGGGTTATGGTCGGCAGGAGTTGGAGGGCATATTGATTTTACCGATGCAGACCAAACAGAACAATCATCTGTTTTTCAAATTTTTGAAAATTGTGCATTCAGAGAAATAAATGAAGAATTTAAAAATCCTTCGGTGAAAAATTTAAAATACATAGGTGTGATTAATGAAGAACTTACCAGGGTAGGTAAAGTACATACAGGAATAGTTTACCTGGCAGACCTGGAAGAACCTGCCTTACCGCAATCTGAACTGCAAAATTTGCAATGGAAGTATTCATTTGAAATAGTAAGCCAAAAAGTGGAATTGTGGACCAAACTTGCCATTCGCTTATTAATTCATCAAAAACTTTAAGTTTTATGCTCATCAACCTTACCAATCATCCTTCAAAAAATTGGCCGCCACGACAGATCAAAGAAGCGGTACAGCATTATGGAACCATTGCCGATATTGCTTTTCCCCAGATAGACCCACAGGGCAATGAAGCGTATATTGAACATATAGCCAATGAATATCTGAAAAAAACCCTTGATCTTCTGCGAAAAGACATCAAAAATACGAACAACGCTGTACACATCATGGGCGAACTTACCTTATGTTTTGCACTGGTAGCATTACTGCAAAAAAGGAATATTACCTGTCTGGCTTCCACCAGCAAAAGGGTGGCAAAAGAAAATGACAAAGGCGAAAAAGTATCGGTTTTTTCCTTTGTGAAGTTCAGACAGTACCCTAACCTTTGTAAAGTTTAACCATAATCATAGAAAAATGACGATAAACGAACCCCAACAGCTCAATCCTGAAAAGCAGCAAGCCCTGGAAATGCTGAAAAAATTTGTCTCCGGAGGCGAAGAACAGGTGTTTGTCCTTTCGGGATATGCAGGCACCGGAAAAACCACCCTTGTGAAGTTTCTGGTTCAGTGGTGCCGCAAAAATGATGTTCCTATCTCTTTGCTTGCTTCCACGGGCAGGGCGTCTAAGGTGCTCTCCTCTAAAACAGGTTTTGCTTCTGAAACCATACATCGCCTTATTTACAGTATAGACACCAGCGAACTTGATGAGCAGGCAAAAACGAAAAAAGTTACCTTTCGTCTCAATGAAAATATATCATCAGAAAATAGGGTTTATTTGATTGATGAAAGTTCTATGATATCAGACAAACCCCTTACACAAACTACACTTACCTTGTTTGGCAGTGGAAGTCTGCTGGATGACATTTTCCGGTATGCAGGAAAGAGAAAAATTATTTTTGTTGGAGACAGTGCTCAGCTGCCACCGGTAAATGCTAAGTTCTCACCGGCTCTCTCACTACCTTACCTTTTGCAGAAAATCAAGTGCAAAGGCACAGCTGTGATACTGAAAGAGGTGATGCGCTATGGCGAAAACCCGGGAATTTTTCAGAATGCAGAAAAGTTGCTGAAAGTAATAAGATCAGAAAATTTCAAAACCAGGTTGTCGCTCAATGCAAGTCTTTACAGCAATATCAAAGTTTTCCCGCTCGATATACTTCTTCTCGAAAATTATGTAAAAACCTTTAAAGAGTTCGGATATGAATCATGCATCATGATTGCTTTATCCAACAGACTGGTTTCAAACCTCAACAGAATGATAAGGTCACTTTTATATGGGAAAAATCTTCAATCTATTGTTCCGGGCGAGATTTTAATGGTGCAACAAAACAATTATATGCTGGGCATCAGCAACGGAGAGCAGGTAGAGGTAGTAAAACAGACCGGAGAACCCCAGCAACGGGCGGGCATATCATTCTTACCTGTAGAGATTTATGTTACCGGCAATAATGGTCAGCGCATTGTAAAAACATTGCTGATGAAAGACTTTCTTGATCTTGACCAGGCGCGCCTGAGCAATGAAGCCGAATTCAGACTAACCACCGATTTTATGATCAGGATGCGTAAAAAAGGATTGCATCCCAAACGCAACAAAGAAGAATTTTTATCGGCACTACTCACCGACCCCTACATGAATGCTTTGCGCGCAAGATATGGATATGCCGTAACATGCCACAAGGCACAAGGGGGCGAATGGCAGCATGTTTATATACTTTTAGAAAAGGGCTTGTGGCATCCTTCTGATCCTTCTTTGAAATTCAAATGGACATATACTGCTATTACGCGATCAGAAAAGAATCTGTACTTTCTTGAGAACTATGCGATACAATAATGGATAATGATTAATTTATAATTGAACCGAGCCATGACAATAAAATTGACAGACACGCGGATGATTATAATTAGCAACATTGCAAAAATACAAAACAGATGCCCTAATGCCAGCGCTACGCGCCTCACACAGCTCTTTGATTGGCATGGTTTCTAACATAATACCGGCGCTATGCGCCTGGCATACCGCTCTGATTGGCGTGGTTTCTAATGAAAAAACCAATACAACGATTGGCAAAGCGCGTAGCGCTGACATTATGTTAGAAATCTAATGCTACCAGTGAATCAAAAGGCGCGTAGCGCTGACATTATGGTAGAAATCTAATGTTATCAGTGAATCCAAAGGCGCGTAGCGCTGACATTATGGTAGAAATCTAATATTAATTGCAGAAAATTATAAACAGATAAAAAAGTAAGTGTATGGAATTGATATTAAACACATTTGGCACCGCTTTAAGGGTTGAGAACGGGTTGTTCCTTGTCATTCATCCCGATGGCAAACAACCCATTGATCCAACAAAATTAAAAAGCATCCTTGTAAGCAAAGGCGCCAGCATCTCATCCGATGCTGCTTTGCTTGCCATTGAAAACGAAATTGATGTAATGTTTGTAGATGGCACTGGCAAACCCTCAGGCAGGTTGTGGGGTATAAAATTCGGATCAGTTAGTACCATCCGGCGTAAGCAACTCGAGTTTTTATATTCTTCATTGGCGGTAAACTGGGTAAAAAATCTTATCATTCATAAGATTGATAACCAGATAGGCATGACCCTGGCATTATCTCCCTCTGAAGAAAAAATGGAGCAGATGACCCAAAAGGCCATCAACAAACTCACCGACTACAAAACCAAGATCAGCAATGCCAGTGCACCTCATTTAACTGATATTGCACCTGGTTTGCGGGGTTGGGAAGGTGCTGCCTCCAGGGTTTATTTTGCATTGCTATCGCAGTTTCTGCCCGATGATTTTAAATTTGATAAACGAAGTCAAAACCCTGCAACTGATGTATTTAACTGCCTGCTCAATTATGCCTATGGCATGCTTTACGGCAAAGTAGAAGGTGCACTGATCAAAGCAGGCATCGATCCCTATATTGGTGTTTACCACCGCGATGACTACAACAGACCCGCTCTGGCGTATGATGTGATTGAAGTGTTCAGAATATGGGCAGACTATGTGGTGTTTAACTTATGTAGGCAAAAGGTTATAGACCAGGACTGCTACAGCATCCGCGATGATGGGTCTTATTGGCTCGAGAATATGGGCAAAAGAATACTTATTCAATCTATGAATGATTATTTAGATGAGATCATAAACATAAAAGGTGTGGAGCGCACACGTGCAACCCATATCGATTTATATTGCAGCAAACTGGCACAAATATTTTTAAAATCATAATATAGTATCATCATGCTTAATCTGGGAAAAAATATTCAATCAACCAACGACCCCCTAACCAGGACCACGGCAGAGCAAATGTATGAAATGATTACCCATCCGTCTGCTGACCTGATAAGCAAAATAGATCAGCTGCGCACCATCATGGCCATTGATCCTAAGAAATACAACCGCTTGAAGCGCATGTTGCCGTATGTCGTATGCGCCATGTTTAACCCACCCTACAGGCGACTGGAAAATTTTGCCTCCATTGATTGTTTTATCATTGATATTGACCACCTGGCCGATAAGAATATAAACATGGAAACCCTGCGCAAAAAACTGCAGGAAGATCCGAGAGTACAACTCCTTTTTACCTCTCCCGGAAACAATGGACTAAAAGCCCTTTTCCAACTCCAGGAAAAATGCTTTGATAAGCAACGATATTCCATCTTTTACAAAGTTTTCCTGCATCAATTTTCCAACGAATACAACCTGGAACAGGTTGTAGATAAAACCACCAGTGATGCTACGCGGGCCTGTTTTCTCAGTATTGATGAAAAAGCATGGTTGAATGTAGATGCCCTTCCGGTAGATATGAAAGACTTTATCAATTTTGAGAATTATCTGGATGTAGAAGAAGCACAAAACCTCATCAAAAAAGTAGAGGTGAAACCAGAACCGGAAACAAAAGACAAGGAATTAACCCCCGATCTGCTGGCAGAAATCCGTAAAAAACTCAACCCCAATGCACGCACTAAAAAAGACAAAAATTATTACGTGCCCCGGGAAGTTGAAAATGTGCTGGAAGATGTTAAAAAAGAAACTGAAAAATTTGATATAAAACTTGCCGAAACACACCCTATCCAGTATGGCAGAAAATTAAAATTTGTTTTGCAGGACAAATGGGCGCAAATGAATATTTTTTATGGCAAAAAAGGATATAAAATTGTAAAAACACCTGTGAACAATAGTGATAGCGAATTGGCGGATGTTGTGTATCAAATCTTATGCGAATACTTTTTTGGAACAGATGAATCATCCAAAGATGATTTGTTGCAGTAAAAAAACACGACCAACCCGCAATCAATACAAAAAAAATAGTTTTTTGCATTCAAGTTTCCGTAATAAGTTTTGCTTATGAGTGCTGCAAGAAAAAAAAAGAAAAAACAATTATCGTTTCTGGAAAAACTCAGGATTATCAAAAATTCAGGGATATCTCCTATGAAAGACGTGGGCAGAGAAATCAGTTTTCCTGATGAACCTGTTGATGATCTTCGAAAGCGAATACAGTATATTCTTGATATTTACCATTTACATAACAACAACCCGGCAAAGATGATCTATTTTATTATGTACGACATTGAAAACAACAAAATACGCACACAAATTGCCAAATACCTCCTGAAAAAAGGATGCACAAGGGTACAGAAATCTATTTTTCTGGCGCAAACCGACAGAACTGTATTTAATGAGATTCACCAAACCATTAAAGAAGTGCAGGAGGTATATGATAACAACGATAGTATATTCTTTGTGCCGGTATCGGTTGATCAGCTGCGTGCCATGAAAATTGTAGGCATGAGCGTAGATATGGATATGGTGCTCGATAATAAAAATACACTCTTTTTTTAATGTTTATATAAATGAGTCCACTCCGAAAACTTGTTTTCGGCAAATCTGTGTTCATTTTCTTTTTTTAAAAACATTGATTATCAGGATTTAGCATCTGTGTAAATCTGTGTAATCTGTGGATAATTTACTTTTCGGAGTGGACTCATAAATGCAGTTTAAAAAGACAGAATATCCAATTCTACTATTGCTAACGAATTGATAATTAGTAACCCACTCGAGGGTCTTGGTTCGCGCAAAGGATTTTTAGACCCGGCTCATAAATCAATGAAGTATGGAAAAACTTTTCGAGATCAACAAAGAATTATTTGCACTTCGCCAAAATAAACAGTATGAAAAAGTGCTGGATTATTATAAAACAAGTGTGCACAAACAATTTGAACGCGAAGAAATTATAGCCCACGACTATCTGGTGGCCAATTTGTTGCATGCCTTGCGCAAAAGCAATAAAACACTGCAGGCAATCGAATATATGCATAACCATCTCAGGTTGTTTCCTGATATATACCTGCATACCCAAACCTATTACGAATACGGCTGGAACCTTTATCAGCATATTAAACACACCGAAATTAATCATACGAACCAAACCCTGCCCCGGTATGCCGCAGATGCACTAAAAATAATTTCGAAAGAACTGAAAAAGGAGAACTATTTGTTATTTTCCAGATTGTTTTTCATCCTTTCAAAAAAAATGCTTCTCAAAGGTGAACCTGCCAAAAGGCTCGATGCATTGTTTGAGCAGTATACATGGGAAGACTTTTCGCCGGAACCTCAAAAAACCACACTGACCAAAAAAGGGGTACAAAAAGAAATAGAACTGGCCTCTGACCAGGAAACTTTTCTGGTAAGAAGATCAAAAACCCTTTTGCTGAACCAACGATACCACGAGTGTATAACCCATTGCGAAGAAACCCTCCAAAAAATACAAAAATTCCATCAGGGAAATCAACTATGGATATCACGAAATCTTTCTATGGCGCTTGCTCAAACAGGACAAACACACCATGCCATTGAAAAACTGCACAAGGTAGCCAACACCAAAAAAGACTGGTACCTCTATCATGAATTGGCCCAGATGTATCAACATGCCGAGAAATACGAAGAAGCATTGCTATGGTTTTGCAAAGCAGCCCTCAGACAGGGTAATACACACTACAAAACAGGGTTGTATGAAAATATGAGCCGGTTCTTTGAAAAAACCCGTGAACATGATCAGTTATGCCTGCATCTTGGCCTGGCCAATGCCATCAGAAAAGAGCAAAACTGGAGGATACCCTCA
>CAYPFV010000118.1:0-10260 GCA_964410015.1 uncultured Bacteroidales bacterium | reverse complement strand
TTTCGATTTCATCCAAAAGAATGACTGAATAAGGTTTGCGTCTTACTTTTTCGGTCAACTGTCCTCCTTCTTCATATCCAACATATCCGGGAGGCGCACCAATCAAACGACTGACAGCAAATTTCTCCATATATTCACTCATATCAATTCTGATGATGGCATCATCAGAATCGAACAGATGTTTGGATAGAACTTTTGCCAGATGGGTTTTTCCAACCCCTGTAGGTCCAAGGAAAATAAAAGAACCTATGGGTTTTGCAGGGTCTTTAAGACCTGCCCGGTTTCGGCGTATGGATTTTACTACTTTTTTGATAGCATCGTTTTGACCTATAACGCTTTTTTCAAGATCATCTTCCATACTAATCAGTCGCTGGCTTTCGTTGAGTGCGATTCTTTGCACAGGTACACCAGTCATCATGGAAACCACTTCCGAAACATTTTGCTCGGTTACAATTTCCCGGTGTAGTTGAGATTCTTCTTCCCAGGCTCTTTTTTCTCTTTCGAGAAGGTCTAGCAATTCGCGTTCCTGATCTCTGAATTTGGCAGCCTGTTCATATTTTTGGCTTTTAATTGCTTTGGTTTTTTCTTCTCTAACCACATCAATCCGGTTTTCGATACCGATAATATTTTCAGGAACCTTAATATTGGTAATATGGACTCTTGAACCGGCTTCATCCATTGCATCTATTGCCTTATCGGGAAGACAACGGTCGCTGATGTATCTGTTAGTGAGCGCCACACAAGACTTTATGGCATCGGGCGAATAAGTGACCAGGTGATGGTCTTCATATTTTTTCTTGATATTGTTAAGGATTTCAATGGTTTCGTCAGATGTGGTAGGGTCAATAATTACTTTCTGAAATCTTCTTTCAAGAGCACCATCTTTTTCAATATGCTGGCGGTATTCATCGAGCGTAGTAGCCCCAATACATTGTATTTCGCCTCTTGCAAGAGCGGGTTTAAACATGTTGGAGGCATCCAGAGAGCCACTTGCACCTCCGGCTCCAACAATTGTATGTATTTCGTCGATGAACAGGATGACATCAGGGGTTTTTTCCAGTTCGTTGAGCAGTGCCTTCATTCTCTCCTCAAATTGTCCGCGGTATTTGGTACCTGCAACCAGAGAAGCAATATCAAGGGTAACAATTCTTTTATTGAACAGTGCCCGTGATACTTTCCGCTGAACAATTCTCAGTGCTAATCCTTCGGCAATAGCTGATTTACCTACACCGGGTTCACCAATGAGAATCGGATTATTTTTCTTGCGTCTTGATAAAATTTGTGCAATTCTTTCCAGTTCTTTTTCCCGTCCAACTACCGGGTCAAGTCGGTCTTCTTCAGCAGCTTTTGTAAGATCGCGTCCAAAGTTGTCAAGAACTGGTGTTTTGGACTTATCCGAGTACTTTTTAAAACCACCCCCAAATCCGCCTGAACCGCTTCCTTCGGAGGTTTCATCGTCGTCAGAGCTTTGGGAAAGATCACTTTTAGGGTCAAAACTTTTGAAGGATGGATTATCGGTATCGGTTTTAAGTTGAATAATCTCTTCTTTTATTCCCTCATAAACAACGCCTTGTTGGTGCAAAAGGCGGGTAGCAAGGTTTTCTTTGTCTTTTAAAATGGAAAGTAATAAGTGTTCTGTGCCAATAATTTCACTATTGAACACTTTTGCTTCCAAATAGGTAATTTTCAGCACTCTTTCTGCTTGCTTGACAAGGGGAATATTTTCAACATTACGACTTTTTTTGGAATCGGTGCGGATTGTTCTTTCAATGTTAGATTTAATTTTGTGCAGATCCACACCCAGATTGATCAGAATCTGAATAGCCAGACCTTCACCTTCACGGATGATACCGAGTAAGAGGTGCTCAATGCCAATATAGTCGTTGCCATTTCTCACGGCTTCTTCACGACTGTATGTGATTACATCTTTTACTCTGGGAGAAAATTTCGCTTCCATATTTGTTTTGCGATATAAAAATTAAAAAAAATAGTACGTTATCAAAGTTATATACAATATTGATTAAACAAGGTATAAAACGCATTAAATTTATTCACAATTGTATAAAAAAAACAATTTTTACACGATCATGTTCGAAACAGTTATTTATCATCTGTGATGAACTGAATAAAGCATTTTATCCTTGAGAAAACTTATTAACAATAAAAATGCCAATTTGTTAGTAAATTAGCAAACGGAGGGTAAAGAAAGGTATTTTTTTCCACAAAAAAAACGTAATTTCGTTGTTTGCAAAAAAATAAAAACTATATCCATAAATTGCTAAAAATCAAGTATGTCAGACGAAAAGATAACGAAAGTCAACATTGAAGATCAAATGAAGAGTGCCTACATCGATTACGCGATGTCGGTAATAGTGTCGCGTGCTTTACCCGATGTAAGGGATGGATTGAAGCCCGTGCACCGAAGAGTGCTATTTGGAATGTCGGAATTAGGGATCCTGAGCAACCGGCCCTATAAAAAATCTGCCAGGATAGTAGGGGAGGTGTTAGGTAAATATCACCCCCATGGCGATAGCTCTGTATACGATGCTATGGTGCGTATGGCACAAACCTGGTCATTAAGATATCCCCTCGTTGACGGACAGGGAAATTTTGGAAGTGTTGATGGGGATAGTCCGGCGGCAATGCGGTATACCGAAGCACGCCTGCAGAAAATTGCTGAAGAATTACTGGCCGATCTGAATAAGGAAACCGTTGATTTTCAGCTTAATTTTGATGACACCCTTGAAGAGCCATCAGTTTTACCTGCCAAAGTGCCTAACCTGCTCATTAATGGAGCAAGTGGTATAGCAGTGGGTATGGCAACCAACATGCCTCCACACAATCTGAGTGAAGTAATTGACGGAATTATACAATATATCGATAATAATGATATTGAAATAGATAAATTGATGGAGTATATCAAAGCTCCTGATTTTCCCACCGGTGGAATTATATACGGACATGAAGGCGTAAAAGAGGCTTATCATACAGGAAAAGGAAGAATTGTTGTGAGGGGCGAAGCCAGTTTTGAAGGGGAAGATACAGGCAAACAAAGCATCATCGTTACATCTATCCCTTATCAGGTCAACAAAGCTGAAATGATCAAAAAAACAGCAGACCTTGTCAACGATAAAAAGATTGAAGGTATTACCGATATCAGAGATGAATCCGATAGAAACGGACTGAGAATTGTTTATGAACTCAGAAGAGATGCAGTGCCAAACGTAGTATTAAATCTTTTGTATCAACATACCGGGTTGCAAACTGCCTTTAATGTAAACAATATTGCATTGGTAAATGGTCGTCCGGCTCTGCTCAACCTAAAGGATTTGATCAAACATTATGTTGATCACCGTCACGAAGTGGTAACACGCCGGACAGAATTTGAGTTGAGAGAAGCAGAAAAAAGAGCCCATATTCTGGAAGGATTGATCATAGCACTGGATAATATCGACGCCGTGATCGAACTGATCAAAAAGAGTAAAACACCCGAAGAAGCAAGAAATGGACTTATTGACAGTTTCAGTCTGTCAGAAGTGCAGGCAAGAGCAATTCTATCCATGCAATTGCAAAGACTTACAGGGCTGGAAATTGAAAAAATTAAGGATGAATACAATGAATTGCTCAAAACCATTGAGCACCTGAAATCTATTCTGGAAAGCATAGAAATGAGAATGCAGATCATTAAAGATGAACTTTCTGAGATCAGGGAAAAATATGGAGATGAATCCAGGTCTAAGATAGAATATACTGCCAATGATTTCAGGGTTGAAGATACTATTCCGGATGAAGATATGGTCATTACCATTTCGCATATGGGCTATATTAAAAGAACGCCCCTTGTTGATTTTCGTACGCAGAGCAGGGGAGGTATGGGATCCAAAGGATCGGTAACACGTGAAGAGGATTTTGTGGAATACCTTTTTCATGCTACAAGCCACAATTATCTGATCTTTTTTACTGAGCAGGGTAAGTGCTTCTGGAAAAGGGTATTTGAAATTCCTGAAGGATCAAAAAATACTAAAGGCAGACCTATTCAAAACCTGATCAATATAACAGCAGATGATAAAATCAAGGCTTTTATCAAGGTGAAAGATCTTACCGATCAGGAATACATTGAGAATAATTACATCATTTTCGGTACGAAAAAAGGGATCATCAAAAAAACAACACTAGAATCCTATTCGCGTCCCCGCGCCAATGGTATCAATGCTATCAACATACGCGAAGATGATGAACTATTAGCTGCCAATCTGACCAATGGCAATAGTGAAATACTTATTGCTGCCAAAAACGGAAAAGCGATTCGTTTTCATGAAAGTTCTATAAGACCTTCAGGAAGAAATACTTCCGGAGTGAAAGGTATTACCCTGAATGATGATCAGGATGAGGTAGTAAGCATGGTATGTGTGGATGACCCGGAAAGCTCCCTGCTTGTCGTATCGGAAAAGGGTTTTGGAAAAAGGTCTTTTCTGCAAGAGTACCGGATTACCAACCGGGGAGGAAAAGGGGTAAAAACCATGAATGTAACCGAAAAAACCGGTAGTTTGATCGCTATGGTGAATGTAGCTGATTCAGATGATCTGATGATTATCAATAAATCGGGCATCACCATCAGGTTATCAGTAGAAAGTTTGAGAAATATGGGTAGAGCCACCCAGGGAGTTAAACTTATCAACCTGAAAAACTCAGATAAGATAGCTGCAGTTGCCAAAATTCAGGAAAAATCAGAAGATGTACCGGATGAAGAAATTCCTGATCAACCCGAATAGATCATCAATTTTTAAATTTGGCAATATTATTGTAAAGTTGATGTTATTGTTAAAATGATTCATACTAAATTTGCATAAGCAACATAATTAATCAAAAATCAAAATCACAGATGATGAAAAAAATTGCAATTATTGCTATAACGCTTTTGTTTTTTACAAACATTGCGGAGGCACAAAAAAAAGAAATTAGAAAAGCAAACAGAAATTTAAAAAGGGCCGAATTGTCAACAGCTTTAAGTCACATAAACAATGCTTTAGAACATGAATCCACAAAAAATGAATCAGATACATGGGTGCTATACACCCAGATATTATTAGAAATAGCAGGTTCTGAAGATGAGTCAGTGGCAAATCTTGTTGAAAATCCGCTTGATAAAGCTTACCAGGCGATCCAAAAAGCAGAAGAGCTAGATGAGGAAAATGCAAACTTGCTCGATATTCAACAAACATTACTGGTTTTATCTGAAAATTTTTTCAATGCCGCAGCAATTGAGTATAATGAGGAAAATTTTGGACAAGCCAGTGAATTGTTTTTTAAATCGTACAAAGTAAGTGAGTCATTTGAATCTATAGACACTTCCACATTGTATAACGCCGGTCTTTCCGCCGAAATGGCAGGAAATATTGATGATGCCTATGATTATTATGTAGAAGTGGAAGAATATGAATATGATCAACCTTTTCTTTATAGTTCCCTGGCAAACATCAGTGTTCAAAAAGAAAATTTTGAAGAAGCTACTGACTGGATTAATAAAGGACGGGAAAGATATCCTGAAAACCTTGACCTGATCTTTTCTGAAGCCAATATTTATTTAACTACCGGAAATATACCCGAAGCAGAACGGGTTCTTGAAATTGCTATTGAAAGAGACCCTGATAATCCAAATTTACACTATGCCTTCGCTGTAAATTATGATCAAATGTCGAGAGATACCCTTTATTCAAAAGAAGAAAGACAATTTGCTTATAATGAAGCGATTAAAGCCTATGAAAAAGCGATAGAACTAAAACCAGATTATTTTGATGCTATTTATAATCTGGGTGCTATGCATTTTAATGAAGGAATTGCATTATATGTTGAAGCAGAAGAGATTCTTCGCGAAGATATGGATTTTCAGGCTTATGAAGAAAAAGAGAAAGAAGTGCTCGAATTATGGAGGGAAGCTCAGCCTTATCTGGAGCAGGCATTTGAAATGATTGATGAAGACGACTCCAACTATGAAGTAGTACTAAGATCGCTCAGAGAATTATACATGCGAACCAAACAGGAAGAAAAGGTAGAAGAGGTAAACGCATTATGGGAAGAAAAATTTGGTAGTTTAGAAGAAGAAGAAGAAGAAAATATAGATTAAGTCAGTTATGTAATCCTGACAATAATGCATTATCAAATACATAAGCGAATGAGGGTGGAATGAGTTTCCACCCTTTCTTTTTTACTTTTCTATTTAACATAATATAAATTATAGGACAAAATGAACAGGCATTTTTGATACCATTTTCGTAACCAGTTGTATAAACAGATAGCATAATTTTTAGAATCTAAAACCTTACAATGCTCATCAAGTATTCTCAAAAAAAAAACTCCGGCAAAATAGCATGCCGGAGTTTTTTGAGGATAAACAACTTATTATTGAGTCAACTCCGAAAACTTGTTTTCGGCAAATCAGTGTTCATTTTCATTTTTTAAACACATTGATTATCAGGATTTAGCATCTGTGTAAATCTGTGTAATCTGTAGATAATTTACTTTTCAGAGTGGACTCATTATTTGATGTTTTAAAGTGTGTGATGTTTAATTCACTTCGGCCATTTCCTCTTTAGAATCAGAATCATTATTAATAATCTTGAAACTTGTCATTTCCACAAAAGTGAAAATATTGGGTTCAATCCCTTTTTCTTCGAGTTTTTTAATGGCTTGTTCTGTAGATTCGCAATCATCTTCATTTACTTCCGCGGAAGCATGATCATGGTCATGGTTTGCGTGTTCATGGTCATGGTTTGCGTGTCCGTGATCATGGTCTGCATGATCGTGATCGTGATCGTGATTGTGAGTATGATTTTCTTCGGGTTCGATCACTTCTGTTTTCAGAATACCGTTAACTTTAACCTGTTTACCTTCAAATTCCTGGTTTATCTGACTTTGAAAATCCTGCAGCATTACCAAAATACTGTAGTCCTGGTCGGATATTTGATTGACACGCATCTTGTCGCCTCCGTGGCGGCATATATGTCCGATAGTACCTTCGAAACTAACTTCGGTTCCTTCATATCCGAGTGGTTCACTTAGAAGTTCCGCTATTTGTCTGGTTTGAATTTCCTCTGATGAATTTTGACTTACCTGGTTGCATGAGATCATAACCAGTCCGATAACAAAAGTAGCAAAAATGTTTTTCAGCATAATTCTTTAGGGTTTAATGGTTCAAAAGTATTTGTTTATGTTAAAATTCGAAAACTTGTATTTTGTTATTAATTGATTAATAAAGACTTACAAAAGTAATGAAAAAGATTTAATTATGATATGCGTTCATTATTTTTTTAATATCTTTCAAGAACAAAAGCGGATAATGAGGGGATATATAGACTCAATACCTCTTTTCCTTTGGCATCTTTGTGGCTAAAGTGTATGGTTTCATTGTTTAATCTGTCGTAACCGCCAAATTTGCTATCATCAGAATTCAGGATGTACTTATATTTTCCAGGAATACATTCAAAGCTGTATCCGGTATAAGAGTTGAAAGGGTTGAAGTTGAAGACCAATAAGAATTTACCTCTTTCGAAAATAAGAACCTGATCTCCTTCATTTTGCACCCTTGGGTAGTGAAGTTTTTTATGAATAAGGTTTCTTTTTTTCACAAATTTGATCATTTCTTTGTCAAACATATTGAGAAACTGGTAGCGAAGATTTTCATTTCTGACCAACGACCATTGTCTTCTTGCGTAGTGATAAGACCAGTTGTTGTGTACATTGGGGAAATCAATCCATTCGGGGTGTCCAAATTCATTTCCCATGAAATTGAGGTATCCGTTGCCGGCTGTAGTGATGGTTAGCAATCTGATCATTTTATGCAGAGCAATACCGTTTTCAACAATTATATTTTGATGGTTTACGTGCATATTGTAGTACATTTCTTTATCCATCAACCAAAAAATAAGCGTTTTGTCTCCAACCAATGCCTGGTCATGAGATTCGGCATAATGGATTGTTTTTTCGTCTTCACGTTTGTTAGACAGGTTGTAGAACATGTCACCAACACTCCATTGCTCAATGGGTTTTTCCTTGATTGTTTTAATCCAGTAGTCAGGAATACCCATTGCCAGTCGGTAGTCGAAACCATATCCTCCCTCCTGCTGTGAAGTTGCAATTCCGGGCATACCACTCATTTCTTCGGCAACGGTTATGGCATCCGTATATACCTGATGAATGAGTTTGTTGGCCAGTTTGAGATACACAATGGCATCATCATCCTGATTACCATTATAATACTGTCCATATTCGGTAAAAGCGCTACCCAATCCATGGTCATTATAAAGCATGCTGGTGACTCCATCAAACCGGTATCCATCAAAGTTATACTCTTCAATCCAATATTTACAGTTTGAGAGCAAAAAGTGAAGTACCTGGTTTTTTCCATAATCAAAACACCTGCTGTCCCATGCAGGATGATCGCCCCTGCTTCCGTTATGAAAAAACTGATAAAGCGTTCCATCATAGCGGCTAATACCTTCCACCTCATTTTTAACAGCGTGGGAATGAACGATATCCATGATAACGAACAGTCCCATTTTATGTGCCTCGTCGATAAGTTCTTTAAGTTCATCGGGGGTTCCAAACCGGGAAGAGGCAGCAAAAAAGCTACTTACATGATATCCGAAAGAACCGTAAAAGGGGTGTTCCTGAATAGCCATGAGTTGAATGGTGTTATACCCTGACTTTTTGATTCCGGGTAGAATTTTTTCAGTAAAGTCCTTAAAAGTACCGGTTTCATACTCTTCAGTTGCCATACCTACATGTGCTTCATAAATGAGGGGAGAGAATTTTTCATCTTTCCGGGGTTTGGGATATTTGAATACATAAGGATTTTCCGGGTCCCATATCTGGGCATTAAAATCTTGTGATACAGGATCCTGGACTACTCTTTTGGCCCATGCCGGAATGCGGTTTCCTCTTCCCCCGTGCCACTTTATGTGCAATTTGTAAAGATCCAGATGATGCAAGGTTTCTAATGGCAGGGTGAGTTCCCAGTTTCCCTCACCAATGCTTACAAATCTGTACTCGTCTTTTATTTGCCAGTCAGAAAACTCTCCGAACAGAAAAATATCTGTTGCATTGGGAGCCCATTCTCTCATCACCCATCTGTTTTTCTCTTTATGCAAACCATAAAACAAATAACCAACGGCAAAATCAGATAGTTCCTTTTCGTTTTGGGTTAGTTCTGATTCTTTTTTATTAGTTCTTTCCCATCGACCTATTATAGGTTCAATATAATTTTTCAGGTATGGGTCTTTTTTCACATATGCTGGAAACTCCATGATCTTTGATTTTAAAAAGTCCGTTTATTAAATAGGTTTTGTTTGATTTGTTGTTTTGCCTTTCAAAAACACATCTATTTTTTATTTTTTTGAAAAAAACAGGTATTGGATGTTGTAAAGACATTAGCAAAATTACGCAATTAAAATAATAAGAAACAAAATAAACGAATATGATTATTTTGGAAACAATTCATTTTTGCGGCTGTTAATTGACTATTATTTTATAATTTTGAAAAATATCACACATAACGTAAATTTAATCCCATTAAGAATGACTTTCAAAAACATTTTTACACCCAGAGTATTGATTATTGCAGGAATTATTTTATTTGCAGCAATCATGCGTCTGATACCTCACTATCCAAATTTTACACCCATTGCAGCCATTGCTCTTTTCGGTGGAGCTCATTTAGGAAAGAAATGGTTATCTTTCTTTGTACCTTTATTTGCCCTTTTTCTTTCGGATCTGATCATAGGTCTTCATGCCTGGATGCTTCCTGTGTATATAAGTTTTGCCCTGGTAGTAGTGATAGGGAATCAAATCAGAAATTCCATTGGTGTGGGTAGTGTTTTTCTTGCCTCGGTATCATCCTCCATGCTATTTTTTCTGATCACCAATTTTGCCGTTTGGATTGGAAGTCCGTATTATGCTCAATCTTTTGCCGGTTTAATGCAATCCTACACTATGGGATTACCTTTTTTTCATACCGCTCTATTAGGTGATCTTTTTTATAATTCAGTATTTTTTGGTGGTTTTTATTTCATCAGCCGCAGATATCCCTCGTTAGTTACTATGAAAATAAAATCCTGATTATTAGCTGATGAACCGAGCCATGACAAAGTTTTTGACACACACGCACATGATTATAATTTCGCAACACAGAGAAAATTACAAAACTGGTTTTTTGGCGAGCTCCATCTGACCGAATTAATCAAATTATAAACAGATGAACCGAGC
>CAYPFV010000117.1:0-10285 GCA_964410015.1 uncultured Bacteroidales bacterium | reverse complement strand
TTGGTTTAACAAAATAAAAAACCCTCTTTGTTGTGATCAACAAAGAGGGTTTTTTTATTTTGGGTTTATGGATGAGTCCACTCCGAAAACTTGTTTTCGGCAAATCTGTGTTCATTTTCTGTTTTTAAACCCACTGATTGTTAGAATTTAACATCTGTGTAAATCTGTGTAATCTGTGGATAATTGACTTTTTAGAGTGGACTCATGGGTATCAAATATTAAAAACTTTCAAAGTCACTGTCTTTGGCACCCGATTCCATATTCAAAACCACACCGTTTTTAGGTTTCCCTTCGTTTTTGGTTTCCTGTTTTTGAAAATGATGTCCATTGGATTTATTCTGAGGTTTTGCTGTAAAGCTTTGTTTCTTTGTTGCTGCTTTACCTGCTCTGGCTGCTTTTTCATCAAGTTTGAAATAAGAGACCATTTCCAGCAGTTGATCCGCCTGACTTGCCAGCTCTTCGCTGCTTGTCGCCATTTCTTCACTGGCAGCTGCATTTTGCTGCGTTACCTGGTTGAGTTGCTGTATAGCAGAGTTTACCTGATCAGCACCGGAGGTTTGTTCAACACTTGCCGCTGCAATTTCCTGCACCAAACGAGCAGTTTTCTGAATCTCCGGAACGATAGCCGAGAGTTTTTCTCCGGCTTCTTCTGAAATCGATACGCCAAATTTGGAGAGTTTGTCAATTTCGTTAGCTGCAACCTGCGATCTTTCTGCCAGTTTCCGAACCTCGGCTGCCACAACAGCAAAACCTTTGCCATGCTCGCCTGCCCTTGCTGCCTCCACTGCTGCGTTCAGTGCCAGGATGTTGGTTTGTCTGGATATTTCACCGATGATAGTAATCTTCTCAGCAATATCTTTCATAGCCCCTACTGCTTGTTCTGAAGCTTTGCTACTGTCAAGGATTCCGTTTTCTGCCTGCTTGGCTATTTTCTCGGTCTCTCTTGCATTATCGGTGTTTTGCTGAATATTGGCAGCCATTTCTTCCATAGAGGAACTTACCTCTTCAGCGCTGGATGCCTGCTCGGTGCCTCCCTGGCTCATCTCCTGTGCTGTAGATGACATCTGCTGACTGGCTGCTGCTATGTTGTCTGATCCTGTCATCACCGAACCGATCACTTCTTTTAACTTTTCAACCATGTTTCTCAATGATCTTGCCAACTGACCTATTTCGTCTTTGCGATTCAGGAAACGTTCCTCAACATATGTGGTAAGGTCTCCTGATGCTATGGTTGTTGATATGCCCACCCCACGGGTAATGCCCGTTACAATACCTCTGGTAATGATTACAGCAAAACTCAGGGCAATGATGATCGCTATGATTAAACCTGTAATAACCACAACACTTGAGGAGGTGAGTGAACTAGCCATATTTAATGAGTAATTCTCTACTTCATTCAATTCGTGTTCTGCTACTTCTGAAGATATTGCTAAAACCTGGTTGCCGGTTTCTGTGCGCTGAACGTTCAGCTCTTCCCGCTCAAACCATGCTTCAAGAAAATTCTCCATAGCCATTAGGTAATTGTTGGCAGATTCTTCTACTATGTTGATTTGTTCTATATTAGACTGGCTACGTGTAACTTCTCTCAGGTTTGTTAACTCGTTTTTTATGTCGAAATTATTGATTGCCTGCTGAAAAAAATCAGGATCGCGTTGCGCCTGTGATCTGAAATTTGAAACCCGAAGGGTATTGCCTTTGTCTATAATATTGTTCATTTCTCTGATCTTAATTTCTCCTTCCATGAGTGTGGCAGAACCTGCGCCTGCTCGTATATTGTTCTGAAGCGCAGCATACTGATCGTCAAGAAATGCATTGCAACTTTGAACAAAATTCTCGGCATTTTGGTCCATTTCTTCTATATTTTTTGCAATAGCAAGGTTTAATTCATGTGTTCTTTCCGACTGATTAATGTAATTGTTTACAAACTGTTCTGCCTCGGTTGTTTTTTCACGCAGGAATTCCCTGTCTTCAGAATTTGCCAATCTGGAGGAGTTTTGTAATATGGATTTTAGTTCATCGAATTTTAACTGCGATTCATCCCAGTATTCACGCTCTTCTGTAAAGGCATAACCCCTCATGGCATACATTGTTTGTAAGGAAGTGCGTTCAATGTTATTGGATACCGCCGTGCCTGGTACGTATTTGTTTACCAGGTCATTCGCTCTGTTTGAAGCTCCATACATGTTGATAACAGCAATGGTGCCCAGAATAATGGTAATTATGATTATTGCTCCAAAACCGATTCCCAACTGACCGGATAATTTAAAATCTGATAGTTTCATAGTAGTAAATTTTTAATGATTTTTGCGTGATTTTTTTAAATAAAGTATTTATGTATATGTGTAGTGTGTGTTTTCTCTAAAAGTGAATTGTTTCTCAGAAAGTTATACCACTGCCGTATTTTCTGCTTTTTTATTGCCCGTCGCTTCTTTAACCTGTAGAAGCTCATCCCCTGAAAATACCTTGTCCATATTCAGAATCATGATAAATTTATCATCGTTTTTTACCATACCTTCTATGAATTTAATTTTCAGATCGCTACCCAGCTTAGGTGCAGGTTCCATGTCAGAATCTGTGAGTTCCATTACCTCTTCTACACCATCTACCAGAGCTCCGATTTCAATCTCTTTACCTTCCAGATTGATGCGTAGTACTATTATACTAGTGTTTATGGTATCCTCGCTTACCTGAAGTCCAAATTTTAATCGTGTATCAAGTACAGGTAATACCTTCCCCCTTAGGTTAATCACCCCCCGCATATATTCAGGGGAATGGGGTATGCTTGTTATAGCCGGCATTTCGAGTATCTCAAGTACATTGGATACATTGGCTGCAAATTCCTCTTTTCCCAATCTGAAACTTAAATACGACTGCTGTTTCTTTTCTTTTTTATTTTCCTCCATAATTTTTCTTTTTAATTGACAAATAACCAATTTTGTTTGTTAGCTCTTTTCTGAAAATAAATAAGCGTTTTTTTTTGACAGAACATCAGTAATAAAAGATTTCCTACTGTTGCTTTTTTGAAAAATATATACTGTTTTTCAGTTTGTAAACTTATACAACTCTTAATTGTCAAAAAACAGTAATACACGTAATTTTTTGATTTAAAACATACTATAATTTGACTATGTAGATGTAGAATTTGACTATGCAGATGTTTGAACAGGACTTTGAGGCTAATAAGTTGCAGATATATTCAGTGATACTTTTGTTGTTGGATTTGAAAAGTTTACTGTTGCGTAAAGATATTCAGGAAGTTGTAATGTGATAAATTGTTATTGGGATATAGCGCAAGGTAATTCTGTAATAAACTTGTTTCAGCAATTGTTAAATTACATTTCTGAGCAGAATCATTGTTTTTTTCGGTTATTTAAAATACCTGTTTTTTTGAAAAAGAAGGTATACAAAAAATGAGTGATTAAAAGCACTAAAGCAATCATTCATCATACCGCAGTTCTAAAAAACCAAAAAGACCGGTAGCATGCTTTTTGCTATCGGTCTTAATGATTTTTTTAAAAAAGAATTGTTTTTCGTTGTTTTTTCAATTTTTTTAATTTAGCATAATCTCTATTCTGCTGTATTTACAGATGCAGTATCCCATAAACTATCTTTGACGATTTTAATTTTATATACTTTACCCGAACGATTGGTAATACTACTTTTTCTGATCCATGGGTTCAGGGTTTTTAATTCTTTATAGGTGATCTGGTGCTTTTGTGCAAAGGCTACCAAATCTGTAATAGTGGTATCGGCAGTTACAGTGTAATAATCAAGCGGATGGTATAAGTCATTCTCGCGAAAATGAAAACCAAAAGTTTCGGGATTTTCTAAAATGGTTTTTATCGCCAGAATTCTGAAGACGTATCTTGATGTTTCCTCATTCAAATAAAGATCGTAGTAAGAGTTTACTTTTTGTTCCTCCAGTCTCCGGGATAATCCGGATTTTCCCATATTGTATGATGCGGCTACCAGTGTCCAGTTTTCAAATTTCTCATATGCTTTATTGAAGAATTTACAGGCAGCGCGCGTTGATTTTTCAACATGATACCTTTCGTCAACTTCATTGTTTACCTCCAAACCCAATTCGCGACCGGTAGTATTTAAGATTTGCCAAAAACCTGTAGCTCCGGCAGGCGAAACAACATTCATTAATCCACTTTCTATTAGTGCAATATACTTGAAATCGTCTGGTATCCCTTCTTCCTCAAGAATAGACTCTATGACTGGAAACCATTTGTTCGCTCGCTTAAAAAATAACATGGTTTGCGATTGCCAGTAGGTATTCACCAATAGTTCGCGGTCAAAACGTTCTTTGATATCAAAGTTATCAACAGGAGCTTTTTCTCCTGCAAAATATAAATCATCGGGTATCGGTAATGCAAATATATTATACCCATCTATCAGTTTTTGTTTATAGGCATCCTTGTCCTGATCTTCTTTTTCGGCTCTAACAAATGAAAGCAGATTTAAAATAAGTAAAAACCCGATGGGAAAAATGGATATTAAAATTGTTTTTTTCATGGTATAATAGTATAATTACACAGGTTCTGAGCTTTGTATATTACTCATCCCTGCATCTAAATAAAAATAAATATTGTTGTTCAAGCCTGTCTTTTTTTCTCTTAAACCAGCGTAACAAGCACTTTATTATTGTGTCAGGAACAAAAACAAATGATCTTTCTTTGAGATGAACCGGGCCATGACAAAAATATTGACACACACGCGGATGATTATAATTTCGCAACACGAAGAAAATAACAAAACCGGAATTCTGGTGAGCTCCATCTGACCAAATTAATCAAATTATGAACAGATAAAAATGAAGTTGATTGATTTGATGTATCGCAAATATCATACAAAAAGATAATCTGTTTTAATTTGTACAAAAATAAACACTTTTCTGTTGCATAAATTACGTTAATTGATTGTTTTTTTCTCTCATTGAATTTGCGGATATCACCCACTAAAGTACTTTGTTTATTGTTAGATTATGAATACAGTTAAATAGTACGAATAACTGAGATGCTGTCAATATATTAAATAATTTTCTATACAGTCTTACTTTAGAGATGCTTTTAATTATTCTGGTTTATCTTTTCAGTAAAAACTCCGGAGAGATTTATCGGGCAGACCTAAAAGCATTTATTTTACTAACTTTGCGCCCTGAAAACAAAACTATTCAGATTATGATGAGAACACATACCTGTGGTGAATTAAGACTACAAGATGCCGGGAAAAAGGTAACCCTTTGCGGATGGATCAAAAGATCCAGAGACCTCGGTGGCATGACTTTTATTGATCTGCGTGACAGATACGGTATTACGCAACTGGCTTTTAACATGGAAACCCATCCTGATCTTTGCCGGAAAGCAAGGCAATTGGGACGTGAATATGTTGTGAAAGCTGTGGGTGAGGTAGTGGAAAGAAGCAGCAAAAATAAAAAAAATCCTACGGGCGATGTTGAGATCATTGTAGATGATCTGCAGATTCTCAATCCATCAAAACTACCCCCTTTTACCATCGAAGACGATACTGATGGGGGAGAGGACCTTAGAATGAAATACCGATACCTTGATCTGAGAAGAGATCAGGTAAGAAAAAGCCTGGAGATCAGACATCAAATGTCTGTAGAGATTAGAAACTACCTGAGTAAGCAAGGTTTTCTGGAAGTGGAAACTCCTGTGCTTATCAAATCTACTCCTGAGGGTGCCCGCGATTTTCTGGTACCATCAAGAATGAACCCAGGTCAGTTTTATGCCCTGCCTCAATCTCCTCAAACTTTCAAGCAACTGCTCATGGTAGGGGGGATCGACAAGTATTTTCAGATTGTGAAATGTTTCAGAGATGAAGACTTGCGTGCCGACCGTCAACCAGAATTCACACAGATCGATTGCGAAATGTCATTTGTGGATCGCGATGATGTTCTGCATACATTCGAAGGATTGGCAAAGCACCTGTTCAATACCATTAAAAACAATCAAAATATCAGTTTTGAAAGAATGACCTACGATGATGCGTTGAAATATTATGGTACCGATAAACCAGATACCCGTTTTGCTATGCGCTTTGTTGAGTTGAATGATCTGGCACAGAACTATGGTTTTAAGGTTTTTGATGATGCAGACCTTGTGGTAGGATTCAATGCTGAAAAGTGTGCCCATTATACCCGCAAACAACTTGATGAACTTACAAACTGGGTAAAACGCCCTCAGGTAGGTGCTAAAGGATTGGTTTATGTTAAATGCAATGAAGACGGGTCTTTTAAATCATCGGTAGATAAGTTTTTTGATCAGGAGAAACTCTCATTGTGGGCTCAACGCATGAATGCAAAACCAGGTGATCTGCTTTTGATCTTATCTGGTGAAGCAGCCAATACCCGGAAAGCATTGGGTGAATTAAGAATCGAAATGGGCAAAAGGCTGGGATTGCGAAATCCCGATAAATTTTCGTGCCTTTGGGTGGTCGACTTTCCTCTGCTTGAATGGGATGAAGAAGAGCAACGCTTTTTTGCCATGCATCATCCCTTTACTTCACCCGTTGAAGAAGATTTTGATAAAATGGATACCGATCCTGCTGCCGTACGTGCAAATGCTTACGACATGGTGATCAACGGGGTGGAAATTGGTGGTGGTTCTATCAGGATACACGACACCAAAATTCAGCAAAAAATGTTTAAAATTCTTGGATTTACAGAACAAGAAGCACAAAACCAATTCGGCTTTTTGCTCGATGCTTTTCAATACGGAGCCCCACCTCACGGAGGTGTGGCCTTTGGATTCGACAGATGGTGCTCACTATTCGGCGGTTCTGATTCTATCAGAGATTATATTGCTTTCCCTAAAAATAATTCGGGCAGAGATGTGATGATAGACACTCCTTCTCCTGTTGATCATAAACAACTTGAAGAACTCGGACTGCAACTGAGATCCGGCAGTTCTTCATCACAGGAATTATAATGCAGTTTGTATGTTATCTGTAAATAATATTTCCGTTCAGTTTAATGGTGAATTTCTTTTTGAAAATATCTCCTACATCGTAAATAAGCGCGATCGTATTGGATTGGTAGGCAAAAATGGTGCCGGGAAAACAACAATGTTACGCATTATCTCCGGACAATTTACACCCGAATCAGGCCAGATAGTGAAACCTTCCGGATTTACCATTGGGTATTTACCACAGGAAATGAAACTTAGAAGCCAAAAACCTCTGCTTGAAGAGACCTTTACTGCTTTTGCCGAAGCCAATGCGTTGGAAAATCAAATTAATACTTTAACCCAGCAGCTGGCACATCGTGTTGATTTCGAATCAGCAGAATACCAAAAACTCATCGACAATCTTGCCATTGCCAATGAAAGATATGACCTGATAGAAGGGGATACCAGAAAGGCAAAAGCTGAAAAGGTTTTACTGGGATTAGGATTTGAAAGAGATGATTTTTCCAAACCCATGTCGGAGTATAGTGGAGGATGGCAGATGAGGGTGGAATTGGCTAAAATCCTTCTGCAAAATCCTGATTTGCTTTTACTTGACGAACCTACCAATCATCTCGATATCGAATCTATTCAATGGATGGAAGGGTTTCTGGCAGATTATGCCGGTGCACTCATTCTCATTTCGCACGACAGGGCTTTTCTTGACAATGTAACCAAAAGAACCATCGAAATTTCCAATGGTAAAATTTATGATTACAAAGCGGCTTTTTCTGATTATGAAATATTGCGACAGGAAAGATTAGAACAGGAGTCTTCGGAATTTGCCAATCAACAACGCGAGATTGAACAAATCGAGCGTTTTATCAACCGGTTCCGGGCCAAAGCCACCAAAGCAAAACAAGTGCAATCCAGAATAAAATTGCTGGAAAAAATGGATCGTATTGAAGTGGATGAACCGGATATGTCAGGTATTCATTTTCGGTTTAACCAAGCTCCACCCTCCGGAAAGGTTGTTTTGGAAGCACAAAACATATCTAAAAGTTATGGTGAAAAAAAGGTGCTGGAAAACCTGAATTTTCTTGTCAGCAGAGGCGAGCGTATTGCTTTTGTGGGAAGAAATGGCGAAGGAAAAACAACGCTTTCCCGTATTATTATTGATGAGCTGCACTATGAAGGAAATTTGATAAAAGGACATAATGTTGTTATCGGATACTATGCACAAAACCAGGCAGAGTTCCTCGATGGTGAAAAAACCGTTTTTCAGACACTTGATGATGTTGCTGTGGGCGACATAAGATCACGCATACGAAATATTCTTGGAGGGTTTCTTTTTCAGGGTGATGAGGTCGACAAGAAAGTAAAGGTACTTTCTGGTGGCGAAAAATCAAGATTGGCTATTGCCCGGTTATTGCTCTCTCCGGTAAATGTTTTGGTACTTGACGAACCAACCAATCACCTGGATATGAGGTCGAAAGATATTCTTAAAAGTGCTTTGCTGAAGTTTGAAGGTACTGTTATCATTGTTAGCCACGACCGAGACTTTTTGCAGTCGCTTACTACCCGTATCTTCGAATTCAAAAACAGGCAAATAAAAGAGTACCTGGGTGATATTTATGACTTTATAGAAAAACGAAATTTGAGTAATCTGACCGAGCTCAATCAAAAAAAACAAAAATCTCAAAATTCTAAAAATACCAGTGCATCGGAAAATAAAATGCTATGGGAAAGGAAAAAGGAGTTGGAAAAAAGAAAAAGAAAGATTGACAATAGCATTAGCCGTATAGAAGAGGAAATAAATGAACTGGAAGAGAAACTCTCAAAACTCGAAACTTTTTTATCTGATCCCTCACAAATAGAAGAAAAAAGCCAGTATAACAAAATACTCAACGATTATTCAGCATTGAAAAAAGAGATGGAAATTAAAGAAAACAAATGGGAAAAACTACATCTTGAACTAGAGGATTTGGAAAAAAATTATCCTTTAAGTTAAATCTTTACGATCTTTTGTTTGATGGCATAGACTACCAGTTCGGCCGTACTGTTTTTTTTGAGTTTTTTCATGATGTTTGATTTATGGGCTTCTACCGTTCTGACGCTAATATGAAGCTTATCGGCCATCTGCTGGTTGGTATATCCTTTGGTAATGGCTTGGAGTATCTCTATTTCCCTGTCAGTTAGACGGTTATTTTGCCCATCTTTTTTGTTTTTACTTTTCAGGAAGTTTTCAATCAGTATTTCCGAAACAAATCCTTTGCTGTAGTGATCGCCCTGTACTACAGTATGAATGGCTTCGATGAGCTGTCCGGGTTTGAAATTTTTTGGAACGTAGGCCATGGCACCCGCTTCAAAACCTGTTACAATAACATTCTCGCTTACACTTGAGGAGTGCAATACAACTTTTATATTCGGATATTCATTGGTTATTTTTTTTGTCAGTTGTATACCATCAATTCCAGGTAGAATGATATCAAGTATTACTACATCTGGTTTGCTTGTTTTTATCTTTTCGTAAGCTTCTTCACCATTACTCGCAACACCGATAAGTTTTATGTCAGGTATTTTTGAGAATATCTGACGTGCTGCCAAAACGATCAGATCATGATCATCAACAACAAGTACTTTTATTTTTTCCATTATATGCTGTAAAAATATATTTTAAATCGCATCCATTTTTGGGAAAGCACTACAATAGAATAGTTTTTTTGAAAAGTTGACAAAATAATTATTATATCGCATTTTTTTGTTATTTCCACAATTCAACTCACATCTAAATAATTGCAATGAGTTCTGAATCAATATCTGCAAAATTACGAAAAATAATCATTAACGCATTTGCATTTGCCCTCTCATTATAAGATTGTTAATAAAATAAAGGGGTGAAAACAGATTTTCGTACAAAAAACAAAAAAAACATCCCTGCTAAGTAAATTTCCGTCAATTTATTTGCATTTTGTAAAAGTGTGCAAATTTTCAAAAAAAAATGACTTATTTTTTAGTTGAAGAGAACAGACTTGAGAATCCTACACTAAAAAAATATCACATAAATCCCAATGAATCGAGCCATGACAATACTGTTGGCACACATGTGGATGATTATTGGGTTATTGACAAAGCGCTTAGCGCTGACATTACCGGATTTCCATTAAAGTCATAATAGTTTAATAATCAATAAAATAAAAATTATAAACAGATGAAACATCCATGATTTGCTTAACCCAACTTGCAAATTAGGGACAAAAAATTAGCACAAACAAAAAAACACCAAGTCATAAAACACTGTAAATCAGTACGTGTAATTATATAACATAATTTAACATTTGGTTAAGTATTGAAAATGAGACTGATGCTGTTTT
>CAYPFV010000116.1:0-10405 GCA_964410015.1 uncultured Bacteroidales bacterium | reverse complement strand
GTTTATAATTTGTTTTTTATTGGTCAGATGGAGCTCGCCAAAACTCCGGTTTTGAAATTTTCTCCGTGTTGCGAAATTATAATCATCCGCGTGTGTGTCAAAATATTTGTCATGGCTCGGTTCATCAATCGTTTGCAATTGAAATTAAATACCCACAGATATTCCAAACATAAAGGTTCTTGGGATGGGCGGATCAAACATCAACAAACCAGCATCCATATTAGACATGCTGCTGTATGTGCTGTGTATTCCATTGGGGTCATACCCCGGAAAATCAGTGATTGTGAGCAGATTGTTTCCAATAAAGAAAAGTGTTACATCCTGGTTGTAATTCCATCCTGCTATGGTTTTGGGCAACAGGAAACTTACTGCTACTTCCTGCAACCTGAAATAGGAGGCGTCGTGCAGAAACCTGGAAGTTACTCTTTCAGACATTTGGGTATCATAGAGCAAAGGCAGGTTTGTGGGGTTTTGACTGCTCCAACCCTGGGCAAGTTCTTCTTTAGCAGTACTTCCCGAACCGATATAACTCATTGACTGTTCTCCCAGATCCAGCAGGTAATGCCCCTGCCTGGTTGTAAACAAAAATGAGAGGTCAAATCCACGGAAAGAAAAGTTATTTCTGATCCCGCCATAAAGATTGGGGAAAGGTGTTTTATCGGCAAAATAAGTCGCCATGGCTAAAAATTCTTCATCATTAAGTACTTCTGCATCTGTGGCTTCACCTGTCTCAGGGTTGATCACCAGTTCATGGCCGGTTTCCGGATCAACGCCTGCCCATTCCGCCACGTAATACCCGGCAAGGGGTTCATTTTCATAAGACCTGTTGAAAAAACTTTCGAGATAGTCTTTGTTTTCCGGCAATTGGGTAAGGGTGGTATTTACTGTTGAAAGGTTGATATCCATACTCCAGTTGAAACCGTTTTCTGATTCAACGATTTGCGGAGAGAGAAATATTTCCATCCCCTGGGTATTCAGCTCTCCGTCATTTTCCCACCTCTGTGTATTTTCGTATCCGTAAAGAACACTTACGGGTGCGTTATTAAGGAGTTGGGAGTTGTTGTATGAGAAATAGGAAATCTTACCGGAAATCCTGTTTTGCAAAAGGGCAAATCTTATACCTGCATCGATTTGGGTCGATTTTTCGGGACCAAGCATAGGGTTGCCCATATTTACTGGCACTACTGCAGGATATTCGCCATAACGATAATAACCTTGGTTTTCGGCATCAGGATCATTTTGCGCAGAGGGTCCTAAAGAACTTAAATGCAAAAAATTCGACATCTGAGCATTGCCAACAATCCCGTATCCGGCATGAACCTCCAGATAGTCTATTGCGCTGATGTTGGATAGAAAATTTTCTTTACTCATAATCCAACCTACTGAAGCGGCAGGAAAATGGTGCATCCTGTTTTCTTTGCCAAATCTGCTGGAAGCATCCGAACGGAGGGTTAAATTGACAAGGTATTTCTCATCAAAGTTATACCTGAGATTTCCGTATCCTGAATAAAACCTGTAGTTCTCAACATGTGTCCATGCTTCACGCAATTGGTTTGATTCCCCATTGGTGTGAACGAAAAGCAATGTCATGCCGGGATTATAAATGGTATTGCCATTCCAGTTGTAATCCTCCAGAGAGAATCCACCGGTAAGATCCAAACTATGTTTTCCAAAGGTGTTTTGGTAGTTCACGAAATTGTTTCCCGACCAGTTTGACCTGTCGTATCTTCCAATAATGAGCAAGCCGTTATCAGAAGGAGCCACAAAAGGGTGTTTATAATCCTCATTGAGATAATGCTGAAAATCCCAGCTCCACAAACTATTAATGGTAAGTCCTTCAAGTATTTTAAATTCGGCAAAACCTGTATTAAGCGTTCTCATTCCCCCGGTTTTATCCCATGATCTTTCGTTGAGCGCCTGAATATTTGTGGGGTTGTCTTCATTGTACCAATACAATGCCTGGTTGGTTGGAGATTGAACCGGATATACAGGCAGTGCTGAAGTGTGTGCCGTTTCAAACCATTGTCGTGAATTAATGTCTCTTCTGTTGGAGGCTATATAAAGGCGTAAACCTAATTTAAGTCTGTTGGTCATCTGATTGGTCAGATTTAAACGAAAGTTTGCTCTGTCGTGAGCGCTTCTGTAAAGAAAGCTTTCATCTGATCTGTATGTGCCTGCAGCAAAATAGGAGGTTCTGTCATCTCCTCCCTGAACAGACCCTCTTACATAATGGTTTACTCCCTGCATATGCATATTGTTATACCAATCGGTATTGCTGAGGTTGGGTTGGTGAATGGTTCCCTCACTATCTTCATAAGTCTGGGAATAAAAACCATCATAGGTATGTTTATCGACAGGGGCAGGTTCATCAGCATCGGGATAAGAATTTTCATAAGCCTGGTTCAAAACATCCATAAATTGATCAGCACCAAGCAAATCCATCTTTTTGGGTGAAGAAGAAACACCCTGGCGGTAAGACAAATGAATCTTTCTTTCGTCAGAATTTCCCTCTTTGGTGGTGATGGCGATAACCCCGTTGGCTCCTCTTGCTCCATAAAGGGCAGTAGAGGCAGGACCCTTGAGTATCTCTACTGATTCGAAATCTGCTGCATCTAATTCTGCCAGTCCGCTAAACCTGTATCCGGAGGAATTGAGCGTAGCATTCTCAAAAGGAACACCATCAATTACAATTAATGGTTCGTTAGCACCATTTACTGATCCTATACCTCTGATCAACATTCTTACATATGCTGCTGGTTCAGCACCCACAGGCGATATATCCAAACCTGGTACAGCACCTTCCATGTTCGAAAATATATCCATAGTTACCATGTTTTTCACCTGGGAGGGTTCGATTTCAAAATCTGATAATGAAATCAATTTGTCAATCCCATGGTCAATAACCGGTAAAGTATCGGCTTGCGTTGACTGTAGATCATCTGCTTCAGCCTCCTCCAAAGGTGCTTGCATTGCCCATGCCACAGACCATGACGAAAAAGAAAAGATTGAAAAAATCAGTAGGTTAAAAAAACTTTTTTTCATCATAATAGTATTTGAATGTTTAAGGTATGATGGAACTCGCATGTGAGTAATTTTGTTGTTTCTGCGTTTGTGTTTGGAAAAACATGCACGGTTCATCCGTAAATAATTTGTGGGTTTAGCCCGGATAAAACTCTGTGTTGTTTGCTATTTTGACTTCGCTGCGCTCGTAAAGACAGTTCTCTGGTGTTTGTGTTTGATTCGCAAACATGTTCGTTTTATCTGTTTTTGTTTATTTTTTTTAAGAAAGTGTTGCATATCCAAAAAATCAGTTTTACGTGTTAGTCAAAATCCATGATCATTTTGAAATGTTTACATCAGAAAATTGTATTGACAAACTCGGGAAAAATACATAAAGAGTCTGTTTTTTTTAACTTGTCATCAAAACAGCGGTTAAATAAATTTTATCTGTTTACAATTTGATTAATTTGGTCAGATGCCTGCCCAGTTCCTTTCTTACGGGGGAGCTCGCCAAAAAACCAGTTCTGTAATTTTCTCCGTGTTGCGAAATCCAAATCATTTGCGTGTGTGTGTAAAACTTTGTCATGGGCCGGTTCATCTTTGATTCATGTAAAGTATTTGTTAAGAAGAAGTTTTAACGAAATTACAACGCTGAGAGCGTTAAGATGAAAATATAGTCTCAAATATGAAGTAGGATTATCTCAAATGAAAAGTGGAGTGTTGTCTCATCTTAATTTTTAAATGCCTGATATTCTTGTATTTACAATTCAGCAATGATGAGATTAATGGTTTTTTGAGATAATATTCTTCACTTCTGTTTTTTGCCTGTTTCCTGATGCAAAAAAAAACAAAGGACAACAAACAAGATCGTGCTATAAAACGGATGGTCTGAAATATCAGTTTTAAAAGGATATTGACCATATTCAAAGGTAATTAGTGTTGGTAAGAAAAAACTTATTTTTTGTGTTTTAGATTAGAAATTGTCGAAGACAAGGCTTTCGAAGTTTTTGAATCTAAGGAGTTTGCTTTTCGTAAATGACTGGTTCATCTGTTCATAATTTGATTCATTCGGTCAGATGGAGCTCGCCAGTAATGTCTGACGCTTATAAATAATTTTCGGTTGAAATTATCATCCGCCCGGATGTCAATAATAATAAAGAGGCTCGTTTCAAAAACGGGAATATGGCAGTATTTGGCGTTTTTCTTTAAGGACTAATTACCAGTTGTTCCGCGCTAGGTAATTTCCTCTACCGGTTCCTCAGCATATTTTGCTACGTACTCAGAAGGGGTCATATGATACATTTTCCTGAAACATTTTCTGAAATACTGCACATCGTTAAATCCTACCATAAAAGCAATCTCATTGATATAGAGCTTGTTTTGTGCCAGTATCTGTGCTGCTCTTTTGATCCTGATATTTCGAATCAGAATATTAACAGACAGGTTGGTGAGTGCTTTAAGTTTCCGGTAGATACCTGCTCGGGATACGCCCACTTCTATGCTGAGTTGATTTACATTAAAATTGGGGTTGGCAATATTGTTTTCAATAATTTCTTTTATCTTTCTCAGAAAAACATCATCGGGCGATTCCACTTTTTTATTTTCAGGTTCGAGGTTAAAAAGTTCCCTGTATTTGCGTTGTACAAATTTCCTGTTTTCAAGCAAACTATTAATCGTGGATGACAAATGCTGAAGATGAAAGGGTTTTGAGATGTATGCATCAGCATAGAGTTGCATACCGGTAATTTTATCTTCTATGCTTGCTTTTGCCGTAAGCAAGATCACAGGTATGTGTGAAATTTCAACATTTGATTTTAAACTTTTAAGCAATTCAAATCCATCCATTTCCGGCATAATGATATCGCTTACTATCAGATCAGGTTGCTTTTTCTTTGCTATTTCAATACCAGTTTTTCCATTATCCGCTTCCAATACTTTATAACCGGCTTGCAGCCATTTCACCAGATAATTTCTTAATTCCGGATTGTCTTCCACAACCAATAAGGTTTTGTCTTTGCTTTGATGGCAGTTTTCTGTTTTATTATTGTTATTCCGGGCAGAAATGCATAGGGTGTTTGCAACCAGATGATCTTTGAGTTGAGTAGGTTGGGTGTTTTTAGCATTCAAATCATTATCATTTCCATTAACCTGAGCAACAGATTTCTTTTCACCCGGTGGTAATGATACCGTAAACTCAGAGCCTTTCCCCTTACTGGATTCTACTGATATTTCACCTTTGTGTATCTCCACAAGTGTTTTTGCCAGCGAAAGGCCAATGCCCACACCATCATAAGCTGTTTTTATTCCTTTTTCATCTACCTGATAAAAGCGATCAAAAATATTTTCAAGATCCTTTTCAGGTATTCCTATTCCGGTGTCTTTCACAGAAATCAGAATGGTCTCTTTATGATTAGCATCCTTTTGGGTATTATTTTGATTTTGAGCAATACATCTTTTTACTTCGAGGGATACCTGTCCGTTGGCATTGGTAAATCTAAGGGCATTGGCAAGCAGGTTGGTGAATATTTTGTCGAGTTTTTCGCGATCGAAACTCATATAAATATCTTCGGGTTGCGAATTGAAGTAAAGATGAATATTTTTTTGCTTTGCAAAGTCTTTGAAAGAATTTACAATGTATTGAAGAAATACAGAGAGATTGCCATATTCGGTTTTCAATTTCAGGGCACCGTTTTCGGCTTTTCTGAAAGTCATGATCTGTTCAAACAGACGCAATATGCGCTCTGCGTTGTGTCGCATGGTGATGAGATGATCCAGTGAATCCGTATCATTTGTTTGCTGAAACTTGTGAATTAATTGGTCTAATGGTCCGATAATCAAGGTAAGAGGCGTTCGGAGTTCGTGAGAAATATTGGTAAAAAACCTCAATTTCATTTGATCTGCCTGATGAATCTTTTTGGTCATAGACCTTATTCTGTCTGTACTTTCAATAATTTTCTTATTTCTGCTGGTTAGTTCCTGTTTTTGCGAGACCAGAATTTTATTTTGTTTTTCCAGTTTAAGACTTTGATTTTTAATTTTTTCTGTTCTTCTCTCTACTTCTTTTTCAAGGAGTAGTTGTCTGTTTTTCATATCTTTTACCTTGTATCTGAAAAGTATATACAAAAGCATTGTGAAAACCAGTGAAACAAGCGCCAAAAACCACTTAGTTTTATAAAAAGGAGGCATTACGTTAAGGTTGATTGTAAGAGTATTACCGGTCCAAAGTCCGTCAGCATTTGTCGACTGTATCTGCAGGGCATATTTACCGTGGGATAAATTCATAAGATTGATTCTGGGATTTTTTCCCAGGTTGTTCCATTGATCGTTCAAACCTTTCAGTCTGTAACGATAGTAGTTGTTTTGGGAAAGAGAATATTCAACAGCTGCCAGTTCAATGCTGATCAGTTGGATTGATGGAGCGATTCTGATACCCCCTTTTTCCTGAATTTGCTGCCTGAAATAATGCAAACCAGGTGTGTTTTCTGCATCGTTGTTGAAGGTAATACCCGAGATCATCAGATCGGGGATAAAAGAGCTCTCCTTAATGGTTTCGGGTTTAAAAGAGGTATACCCTTCATAGGAGCCAAAAAACAGTTTGCCGGTAGCATCCTTGTATCCCGAACCGTTGTGAAACCTGTTGGACGACAGTCCGTCTTCCTCTGTGTACTGAATAAATTTTTCCTTTTCAGGTGAAAACATAAAAATACCCCCACCATTGGTTGACATCCACAGATTACCTGCATCATCTTCGAGAATCATTTTTACGGAAGTGTTCCACAATTGATTTTCCCGATTATAAATCTGAAAGTTTTGTGTCTGTTTATCATATTTAAAAACGCCTCCACCATCAGAACCTATCCAGATGTTTCCTTTTCTGTCTTCATGCAGGCATAAAATGCTGCGATCAAGTATTCTAACAAGTTCTTTGTTTCTTACCTTGTGTCTTGTAAAAATTTTTTTTTCAGGATCATAACTATTGAGTCCGCCACCATCGGTGCCGATCCACAAAATACCCTCAGAATCAGACAATAATGATAAAATCTTATCATTGCTGAGTGAGTTTTCATTATCAGGATCAAAATGGTACTTTTCAAAGGTGTTCTTTTCGTCGTCAAAGTATACCAGCCCCCCTCCCCAGGTCCCGATCCAGAAATTCCCATGCTGGTCTTGTTCAATATCCCAAACACTGTTGACGGAAGGATTATCTGTATTTGTGATTTTCAGAAGATCGAAATGCTCCAGTTTGTTTTCATCTTTCGAAATCCGGTAAAAACCACTTTCAAAAGTACCTAACCATATATTTTGGTTACGGTCTCTATAAATCTTGTATATCGATTTATCATTGAAAATATTGCCGCCCCTAAATACATTTTCAGGTTCCTTCCATTGTCCTTTATCTTTGATCATAAGATTTTTTCCTGCCGATACCCATAGTCTGTTTTTATGATCGTGAGTAAGCGACATGATATCAGATAATGGAAGATTACTGGTATTGTTTGTTCTAACAGCGTGAAAGTTTCCGGAATTGTTGTAGTGCACAAACAAACCTTTCTCAGAACCCACCCATAAATTATCCCATTGATCTTTATAGATGGCATGAATGGGAGAAAGTTTAAAATTCTCAGGCGTAATATCTTTGATAGATTTAAACCCTTCATTATCAGCCGGGATAAAGAAAATCTGACCAGAAATAGTTCCCAGGTATATATTTCCTTCCTGGTCTTTGGATGTGGTTAAAATGATGTCAGGGAAATTCTCAGAAACGATCTCACCATTTTTTTTGAGTATAGATATTTTTTTGTCTCTTGAAGCGATCCATACATTTCCTTTTTTATCAACCACGGCAGACACGAGATCGTTTTTGAGCTTTCTTTGTTCTTTATCGTCTGATAAGAAATAATGATTCCACTCGTTAGTGTTAGGGTCTCTGTAGTTCAGTCCATGGCGTGTTACAGCCCAAATACCTCCACGGTGACCGGTTTTGAGTTGTTCTATATTGTTACTGCTTAAATTTTGAAGTGTGGTGCCCTGAGTAAAAGAGCGAAAATGATCCCTGACCGGATCATAACTTCTGATCCCTTCATTTTCAGTACCGATCCAGATCAACCCGGCGGCATCCTCAGTTATCGATTTAATAAAAGAACCGTAGTGTTTTCTGCCAACGTTTTCGGAAGTGCGGTAATGTTTGAAATTATCCTGGGCAGGCAAATAACGGTTTAATCCGTTTCGGGTTCCCACCCAAAGATTATGCTTCGAATCATAAAACAATGATCTCACAGAATTATCGCTCAACGATAAAGAGTCCTGGGGATCAAACTGGTAATACTTAAATTCTTTGCTATTATATTTTATCAGCCCGTTTTCGGTACCGATCCACAGCATGTTGTTTTCGTCCATTACCAGATCAAAAACCGGAACATCAGCTAAAAGTTGTTGGAAAGAAAGGTTTTGATTTGCTTTTGTGTAAATAACATGAATCAGAAGAAAAAGTGTAAATAGTAAATTTCTTGTCATAGGAACAGGATTTTGGTTGGTGTTTTGATTACAGACAAAAGGTTTGAGTATGTAAAAATCAGATTACAAGAAAGATAACAAAATTTAAAAGATCAAATAAGATTCTTGTTGTTGGTAATTTTCCACAATCTCAGAAGTGCCTCCACGTAATAGTAGTCGGCATAAATAAGCGGTACATCCACCTCACTATCGTGAGGTTTGCTACCCACGCTGTGTTCCAGAATTGCCATGGTATCATGCGATAAATAATCGTCGGATGATAAAGAATTGATCGTATTGACAGCTACATCGAGATATTTTTCTTTAAGATTTTTTTCTTCCAGCAGTTCTGACAATTCCACAAGCCCCGAAGCTGCAATAGCCGCAGCAGAGGCATCTTTTTCCTGGTTCTCATAGCTGGGGAGTTTAAAATCCCAGTAGGGTACAAAATCGCTGGGTAAATGATTGACGTAAAAATCAGCTATTTGAATAGCAGCATCTTTAAATTCGGGCATACCTGTTTCTCTGTAGCATAAAACATAGCCATACAAAGCCCAGGCTTGTCCGCGTGCCCATACCGACTCATCGGAATAACCCTGATCGGTAATCTTTTGTAATACATTCGGACTTGTGCTATCATATACCAGTACATGATAACTGCTGTAATCTTCTCTGAAATGATTTTTCAGTGTAGTGAGCGCATGGGTTACTGCAATCTGGTAATGATCAGGGTTTCCGCCGTTTTTAGCAGACCAGAACAACAGTTCAAGGTTGAGCATATTATCAATAATGGTATTGTGAGGCCAGTTATTTTTTCTTGTCATCCAGGGCCAGGAATGTATAGTGCCCACTTCAGGATTATAAAGCGCTGCCAGAGAATCTGCCGTTTGCAAAAGCCATTGCTTGTATTCGGGGTTTCCTGTGATTCTGTAACCATGACCAACACTGTTGAACATCATAAAACCAAGGTCATGGGTATTCCAGTCTAACTCTTTCAGGGGTTTTAATTTTTCTGAATATTGCATAGCTGCATCCAGTAATTGTTCATTACCCGAATACTCATAGGCATACCATAGCAATCCGGGAAAAAAACCAGATGTCCATCCACCAATACCGGTTGAAGACCAGTTATAGTCGCCTTGTTTTACCGACCGGGGAAACCCATCATTGATGCTGAGTTGCTCGGTTGCCTGAATGAGTTTTGATGTGCTGTATTCAATCTTTTCTTCTAATTCCCTTACAGACAGATTGTTTTGTTGGGGATTACATCCTCCTGCTAAGAATATCAATAAAAATAAGTGTAAGTACTTTTGCATGTTTTCCTCAGTTATATAATTTTGATTTTTATTTATGAAAGTAATTGTTCATCTGTTCATAATTTGAAGGTTAAGGTCTGATGGAACTCCATTTTTTCTATTTTCACAGGTACTTGTGTTTAATTTACAAACATGTTCGTTTCATCCCCTTTGGTGTTTATGCTTATTGTTGCCAAATGTATTTAATAAAAAGTGATAAACAGGTAGACAGTGGTTACCAAAAGGTGGAAACTGAGAACAAAAAGTACAAAAAAGAATTCATTGAGAAAAATTCGTATGCTTAACTACCTTAAGTAGTGTCAGTAAGAAAACCCTTACTTATTGTGTCTTTGATAAGAAATCGTCAAAGACAAGGCTTTCGGTGTTTTTGATTCTAAGGAGTTTACTTTTCGTAAATGACTGTTTCATCTGGTTATAATTTTCAATATTTAGATTATGAGGTGCTTATGGCTTTAATGAGAACCCGATAATGTCAGCGCTACGCGCCTTTGTCATTACCCCAATAATCATCCTCGTGTGTGTTTTATGCTTAATCATGGTAGTTTCATCTGTTTATAATTTGATTAATTCGGTCAGATGGAACATCCAATTTAATC
>CAYPFV010000115.1:0-10825 GCA_964410015.1 uncultured Bacteroidales bacterium | reverse complement strand
GCATTATAATCATGTGCGTGTGTGTCAAAAACTTTGTCATGGCTCGGTTCATCTGAAATTACTCATTGATTAAATACTTCTTATCATTACGTAAAATTACGTATTATTTAAATACGAAAAATAACTCATATTAAATTTGCTTTAAAATAGGTGAAAATACCTGTGTTTATGTGCGCCTATTTGCAGGATATCTGTATTTTTTTTCTGTATAAGATTAACTAATCTTTTAGTAAATCATCTTTTCTAAAGATTTAATTATCTGTAATACAGTTTAAAACTTACTTACGATAGTGTGGGAATGAATGGAATATATGGATGGAAAAAATTTATCATCTGTTATTTTCATAAGTTTTCAACAACCGAATTTTTTGTATTAAAAACGGGGCAAAAAAAAAGCAACACTAATAAGTATTGCTTTATGATGAAAGTATCTCTAAGTAAAAATACTTAATCTATCTTACTTTCAAAGGTACCGGTTCTTTTTCATATTGGGTATTATAGATAGCATCCAGCAGATTTCTGTACTTTCGCATGATAACTTGTCTTTTCAACTTCAGTGAAGAAGATAATTCACCTGTAATAGGGCTCCACTCATCGGCAATCAGGATAATTTTTTTCACCCGATCGTTTTGACTTAGTTTTTTGTTAAATTCTCTGATCTCTTCCTGAAAATGCTTTACGACCTGCGGAATTTTGACCAATTCGGCATTGTCAGAAAATTGAATTTTCTTTTTTTCACACCATTGTGCCAATTCCTTAAAATTGGGTATGATAATAGCGGCGGGATATTTCTGATTTTCTCCCACTACCATGGTTTGCTGAATATAAAAACTTTCTTTCAGTTTGTTTTCGATCTGTTGCGGAGCAATATACTTGCCATTGGACATTTTGAATATCTCTTTTTTTCTGTCGGTAATTTTTAAGAATGTTCCATTAGAGAATTCTCCAATGTCGCCTGTATGAAACCAACCATCCTGATCGATTACGTTTTCAGTTGCCTGTTTGTTTTTGTAATATCCCAGCATTAATCCAGGACTTTTTACAAGGATTTCACCATCCTCAGCAATTTTTACCTGTACATCTTTCAGCACCGGTCCTACCGAACCAGGTTCTACTTTTCCGGGTTTTGAATAGTTTACAGCAACCACTGGCGATGTTTCGGTGAGTCCATATCCTTCAAAAACAGGCAGGCCGGCAGCCCAAAAAATACGTGTAAGTCTTGGTTGAAGAGCAGAACCACCACATCCAATAAATGTTATATTTTTACTTAATGCTTCCCGCCACTGGCTAAATACAAATTTATCGGCAAGTTTATGACGCAACCGAAACCATAGTGATTGGTTTTTGTAGGGTTCAAAATTTTGCGCCAGTTTAATGGATTGAAAGAAAATATATCGTTTTACAGGACTTAATTTTCTGGCTTTTTGTATGATTTTGTCAAAAATAGATTCCAAAAGTCTGGGTACTGCAATAAATCCTTCTACCTGCAAGTCTTTAATATCTTTGGGAATGGTGTTGATACTTTCTGCATAATAAACGCTTACGCCCAAATAGTGGTATTGATAATTGACCATATGCTCGAATACATGCGACAAAGGCAGGAAACTCAAAGCCCGGTCTCCATGTTTCAGATGCTGAATAGCGGCAGTGGAAATGGCATTGCTCATTAGATTTTTATGAGACAACATAACGCCTTTGGGGGTTCCTGTAGTACCGGAAGTATAAATGATGGTCAACAGATCGTCGGCAGAAATCTTTTCACGAATATGCATCATTTCATCGTAGTATTTTACGGCATTTTGTTTTCCCTGTGCAGTAATCTCACTCCAATGATCAGCATCATCAACCTGGTTAAAGGTCATTACGCCCGGTTGCTTTTCCAGGTTGGGAGCTATGGAAAGCATTTTTTTATAAAGTGCTGCATCCGATACAATTACCAGTGAAGATTCGGAATGATTGATGATGTAGGTAAGTTCTTCTTCTGAAAGTGTTGGGTGCACAGGAACATGAATCATTCCAGCCTGTGCAACACCCATTTCTATAAAGTTCCACTCGGGGCGGTTATTGGTAATGGTGCAGATCTTATCTCCGGGTCTGAAACCCATAGATAGAAGTCCAAGACTAACATCTCTTACGATCTCTGTATATTCTTTGTAATTATATTCCCGCCAATTTCCATTTTCCTTACCTGCAAGTTTAAAAGTTCCAATAGTATCGGGGTTTTGGGCAAATCTTTCCAGCAGGTCAAAATTTCTTTCTATTCTCATTATAATAATCTATCTAATTGATTAATAAACCCGGTGCCATTTGACTACTGCCGGATATTTTTTAAGCTCAATTATTAAAAAAGCAGGCAAAAGTACCAATTCTTTTTGAATTATTTGCCTCGTTTCTCAACAAAGTTTTTAAATAAAGTAATTTTTCCTTTTTTTGTTCATCTGTCATGTATAAATAAAACAATTCTTTAAGCAGGTTGTTTTAAATTGAAAACCAATATGCTGAACACTCTTTTTTCATTTTTATTGTGTCAGACATATTACAATCAGTAACCAAACGATTCCAATATCTCTTTTTATCAAAAACTTACAATTCATTAAATGAACATGTTGTCAATCAGTTAAGCATACTTTCTTTCAGAATACCAGGTTTGCAGATTTTTACCAATAGCAAAGAACTGCAATAAAAGAAATCCGAATCTTTTTTTTAGACTATCAAGGTTTAAACAGCTGTTGGCTCAAATACAACCTTATAACAAAATATCACATCTTATGATACCTGTTTTTTTACTACCCAAAGTAATGTTCATTCTTTTTCTTTTTAACAGTTGCGATATGGAGCAGGAAAGCAATGATTTTCCTCAGCTCACAAGCGATTTGAGTTTTAGTATCGATACCCTTGCTACTGGACTTCAGAATCCATGGGGAATGGCTTTTTTACCAGACTCAAGGATATTGATTGCTGAACGTCCCGGACGCTTAAGGATATGGCAAAACGGTGTTTTGCAGGAAGAACCTGTTTCGGGATTGCCCGAGATATGGGCACACGGACAGGGAGGTTTGATGGAGGTGGTGCTTCATCCGGAATATGAAAAAAATCAATGGATATACCTGGGGTATTCCTCACCAGGACCCGGCGGGGGCAATACGGCTATTTCCAGGGCGCGCTTACAGGGAAATAGATTGGTCGATGTCGAGAACCTCTTTCAGGGCAAACCCAACACATCCAGTGGTGCTCATTTCGGATGCCGTATTGTTTTTGATGATGAAAATCATTTGTATTTTACCATTGGCGACAGAGGACAAAAAGACAACGCGCAGGATTTAAGTAACAACAATGGTAAGGTAAACCGCATCAACGATGATGGAACAATTCCGGATGACAACCCCTTTGTGGATGAACCTGGTGCAAGACCTGAGATATGGACTTATGGTCATCGCAACATACAAGGAATGATCGTTCACCCCGAAACGGGAGAAATATGGACACACGAGCATGGACCTAAGGGGGGTGATGAGATCAACATCGAGAAAAAAGGAGAAAATTATGGATGGCCTTTGGCTACTTTTGGGCGAAATTACAGCGGCACTATTATATCAAGAGATACCACGCTGCCAGGAATGGTAGACCCTGTATTGCACTGGACACCTTCTATTGCACCATGCGGACTCGAAATAGTTACCAGTGATAAGTATCCACAATGGCAGGGAGACTTATTGGTGGGAGCTTTGGCGGGGCAGCACATTCAAAGGGTTCAACTCGATGGAAAGAATGTGGAAGGAACAGAAAAGATTATGGAGGGTTTTGCACGATTCAGGGATGTAAGGCAGGGACCTGATGGTTTTATTTATGTACTTACCGAATCTCCGGGTATGTTTATCAAACTGGTACCTCAGGCAAGCAAGTAATGTCAGATATAAATAATCCTTATTCCATAAAACTGCCTTCTCAGCAAATTATCATATGGTTAAAATCTCTCCTGCGAATCTTTTAAGATGTTAAAAAGGAATTCACGTGCCCTGAATAGTTGTGCTTTTACTGTACCTAAAGGCAGATCAAGTTCCTGACAAATCTCTTCATAGGAGTATTCATCAAAGTAGCGAAGCTGAATTAATTTTTTATATCTTGGTTTTAATTTTTCCACTACTTTTCGCATAAGATCTGCTTTTTGCGACTTAATCAGCTTTTCTTCCGGGTCTAATCCTCCGGAGGCAATTGTTTTTATTTGATAAGATTCGTTCAGATCGTCATAATTATCATTAGAAAGAACATTTTTCTTTTTTTTACGCATAAAATCGATGCAATTATTTGAAGCGATCTTAAAAAGCCAGGTACTAAAAGCGTAATCAGGTGTATATTGCGATAAATTTTTAAATGCTTTCCCGAAGGCTTCGAGTGTAAGGTCTTCTGCATCGTCAACATTTCCTGTCATTTTTACAAGCATAAAATAAATGGTATCACGATAAAGACCCATCAATTCAGTAAAAGCCAATTGATTTCCTTCTTCAACGGCTTGTCTGACCAATTCAAAATCTCTTTGCGCTTTTTCTGTTAAATTGGGATTTACTTCCATTTATTCTTTTTGTAAAACAAATTTGAAACAGCAAACACTGGATTTAAGAATGCAAAAGTAAGGTCTAAAGCAGGACTAACCCAAAAAAGTTTTTTTTCATTTAATTTCTTACCCGCAGCTCTGCATAATAACATTAAAAAAAACATTTTCAATACAAATAAACCCAGAGAAAGGTATAAAGTTAAAGAGGTTTGTTGAAAATACAAATATGCCGCAAAAGATAAATAAAATAAAATGTTGGCCGTGGCAAAAGTTCCTAACAAAAATTTATGCGACAATCTGTAATAAGAACCTGTTGAGAGGTGTCTTTTTTTCTGTTTAAACCAATTTGAAAAGTTTTTTTCGGGTTCAGAAAAAGTAAAACTATCGGGTTGTAAACAAATTTCTGTATTATTTTTTTTGGCAACTTTGTTTATGAAAAGGTCGTCATCGCCCGATTTAATTTTATAATGAGAAGTAAATCCCCCAGAACGAAAGAAAAGATCTTTTTTATAAGCCAGGTTGCGTCCAACACCCATGTAAGGTAAACCAACTTTGGCAAAACCCATGTACTGCATAGCAATAAAGAATGTGTCGTACCTGATGAGCATATTTAGAAACCCCGGATATTTTTTATATCCACCATAACCAAGAACAATTTCTGTTTTCTGCCCAAAACATTTGCTTATGGATTTTATCCAGGATTTTCCGGCAGGTTCACAATCAGCATCGGTAAGAAGAATTGTATTGTTTGTTGCCGATTTAATTCCCAGAGCAAGCGCAAGCTTCTTACCTTGAAAAAAATTGACATTTTCCCGCAGGTTGATTACCCTGAAATTTTTATATTTTTCCTGATAGGATTTTAACAGGTAGTAACTATCGTCCTGAGAAAAGTCATTTACAAGTATAACTTCATAATCAGGATAATCCTGCTCCATAAGTTTGGGGATATTCTTTTTAATATTTTGGTATTCGTTTTTGGCACAGATGACCACTGAAACCGGTTGCAAAGTCTGATTCTTTTGGCTTTGGTCTTTTTTTACCCTTGCAAAAGCCATCCTGCTGAGAAATACAGCATAGTAAAAGAACAGCACAATAGCAGATAATACAAAAACATAAAAACTAATCCATTCCGGTGTGGAGGGAAATTCCAGCATATTTACCATGTTGTGATGTGGTTTTTGAAAGATGCAAAATTAGATATTCTACCAGAATATGGACTATCTTTGAAATATTTTTTCATTAAATCTTTTTCATGCAGTTTCAAGTTGAGAACAAAGATCCGGGGAGCAAGGCCAGAACAGGTATATTGACAACAGACCACGGAAAAATATTTACTCCGGTTTTTATGCCTGTAGGTACAGCGGGTACCGTTAAGGCCATGCATAATAAAGACCTTGCAGAACAAGTAAAAGCACAAATCATCCTGGGAAATACATATCATTTATATTTACGTCCCGGATTGGATATTCTGGAAAAAGCGGGTGGATTGCATAAATTTAATGCCTGGCAAAAACCAATATTAACAGACAGTGGTGGATATCAGGTATATTCATTGGCCCATCGCCGCAAGCTTACAGAGGAGGGCGTTGAATTTCAATCGCATATAGATGGATCGCGTCATTTATTTACACCCGAGCGGGTAATAGATATTCAAAGGATCATTGGGGGAGATATCATAATGGCATTTGATGAATGCACTCCCTATCCATGCAACTTTGATTATGCAGAGAAATCTATGCATCTTACCCACAGATGGCTAGTGAGGTGCTGCGAACATTTTGATTCCAAACCTGCTTTATATGGATACAGCCAGAGTTTGTTTCCCATTGTTCAGGGTAGCACCTATCCAAATCTGCGTAAGCAATCGGCTGAATTTGTCGCTGATCAAAACCGCCAGGGAAATGCCATTGGAGGACTATCGGTGGGTGAACCCGCCGAGATGATGTACCAAATGACTGAACTGGTTTGTGGCATATTACCTGAAGATAAACCACGCTATCTGATGGGAGTGGGTACTCCTGCCAATTTATTGGAAAATATTTCGTTAGGAATAGACATGTTTGATTGTGTGATGCCCACAAGAAATGCCCGCAATGGTATGATATTTACCCACAATGGAATTATGAACATGCGAAATGTGAAATGGAAAGATGATTTTTCACCACTGGATACGCAAAGTACTGCTTTTACGGGCACTATGTACAGCAAAGCCTATCTGCGGCACTTATTTGTTTGTAATGAAATGTTAGCCGCTGTTATCGCTACTATGCACAACCTGAGTTTTTATTCAAATCTGATGGAGCAAGCACGCGAACATATAAAAAATGGTACTTTTGCCAGCTGGAAGAATTTGATGGTGACCAAAGTGTCACAAAGAATTTAATCGTTTATTGCATATGTTATTAAACAAGATTGATTGGTATATCATTAAAAAGTTTCTTACAACGTTTTTTTATGCTCTTTCTTTGATTATATTGATTGTGATCATTTTTGATCTCTCTGAACGTATAGATGATTTTCTGGAAAAGGATGCACCTTTTTATGATGTTGTATTTGTATATTATCTTAATTTTATTCCCTATTTTGCCAACCTGTTCAGTCCCCTTTTTACCTTTATTGCTGTCATTTATTTTACTTCACGCCTGGCGTTTAATACCGAGATCGTTGCTATGTTGAGTGCTGGTATCAGTTTCCGGCGTTTGTTATTACCTTATTTAATATCTGCTGCATTTTTAGCTATACTGTCTATTTATTTGTCTAATGTTTTGATACCCAGAGCCAATGAAAGAAGACTTGAGTTCGAGTCTGTTTACCTGAAAGGGCAGAAGCAATTCAGGGAAAGAAATATTCACTTGCAGGTTCGTCCGGGTGAGTTCGTTTTTTTGGAGTCTTTTAATGAAAGAATTAATGTGGGATACAAATTTGCCCTCGAACATATTGAAGATGGAGAACTCAAGTATAAAATGATTGCCGACAGGGCAGAATGGATCGATAGTTTGGAAATATGGCGTCTGCGTAATTATACCGAGCGAAAAATCAATGATCTTGAAGAGGTTTTGAACACTGGTACCAGGAAAGATACCCTGATTAATCTTAATCCCGGAGATTTTATCCAAAACCTTAAACATATGGAAACGATGAATTTCAGAGAATTACAAGATTTTATTGATGCTGAAAAATTGAAAGGCTCTGATAATATTAAATATTACCTTGTTGAAAAGCATCGCCGCATTGCATTTCCCTTTGCTACTTTGGTGCTTACCCTAATTGGTGTTTCCTTGTCGAGCAGAAAGGTGAGGGGTGGAATTGGGTTACATCTTGGAATTGGTCTGTCGCTCAGTTTTACTTTTATTCTTTTTATGCAAATATCCACCACATTTGCCACCAATGGTAATCTACCCCCTGTTCTTGCTGCCTGGATACCCAACATTATTTACTCATTTGTGGGATTGTACTTTCTGAGGACTGCACCCAAGTAGCAATGATTGCATACAATAGATCATTCATACAGCATGATCTGATACTGCCGCCACATCTCTTTATAATTCAGCAATCAAAAAAAATAACCATCTGGTGAGGGCATCCAAAATAAAGGTTGCATCACATAAGATCTTTCAATTCTTTTAATGAAAGGGATTTCAGTGGGTTATTCTCATTGATAAAAAGATTAGCCAGTTGTGATTTTTTCTTTTGAAGAGTTAGAATCTTTTCTTCCACAGTATTGCGGGTAATAAATTTATAAACGAACACATTTTTATCTTGGCCTATACGGTGCGCCCGGTTAATGGCTTGTCTTTCCACAGCGGGGTTCCACCAGGGGTCGAGCATAAAAACATAATCAGCATCAGTAAGATTTAAACCCAGTCCGCCAGCTTTAAGTGAAATGAGGAATAACCGGTTGTTTTTCTGATTTTTGAATTGATCGATCAGCATCTGACGGTTTTTTTCACTCGTACCACCGGTAAGCAAACTATATTCCCAGTTCTTTTGTGCAAAATGATCTCTGAACAGGTGCAGGTTTTTTACGAATTGAGAAAAGATGAGTACTTTATGATCTTCTGAAAGGATTTTTTCCACATTTCTGATTACCTCGTCGTATTTACCTGATCCCCCGTTATAGTTCTGATCATTCATAAGCGGGTGATTGGCAATGATTCGCAGTTTGGTCAGACCACTGAGCACAAGAAATCCAGACTTCTTTTCCTTGCCCTGTTCAATGAGGTTGAGAATGGAATTTCTAACCTCCGATTTTTTTGTTTCATAGAGTTTACGCTGCTCTTCGGTCATTTCACAGTATTGTATTTTCTCTGATAATTCGGGTAACTCTTTTACTACCTGCTCTTTAGTCCTGCGTAAAATAAAAGGATGAATCAGTTTCTGCAGTTTTTGGATATATTCATCGTTTCGTTGTTTTTCTATGCGGTTTACAAAATAATCCTGGAAAAAGGAATAACTGTTGAGCATGCCGGGATTGATAAAAGAAAACTGTGTCCAGAGGTCTCTCAGTGAGTTTTCAATGGGTGTTCCTGAGAGTACAAGACAATTCTCAGCCTTTAGTTTTTTAATGGCACCATATATTTTGGAATGTGCATTTTTGATGGTTTGACTTTCATCGAGAATGATATACTGAAACTTATATTTTTGCAGCATTTCCGAATCATTTCTTATAATGCCGTAAGTGGTCAGCACTACATGATATTGATCGAATTCAGAGATATTCTGTGTGCGTGCTGCCCCCGTATGTTGCATGACTTTCAGCCCTGGAGCAAATTTCTTTATCTCATGTATCCAATTGTGGATCAGCGATAAAGGCATTACAATCAGGGATGCCTTTGATAATTCGGAACTTTCCGTTTTTGTGATCTGTGTGGGTTCTGGTTCGAAAAGAGTGAGTTGCTGTGCATGGGTTTTCCTCAATGTATCTGCCTGATACTCTATGGATTCATCTAAATGAATTTTTGTCAGCAGTGCGATGGTTTGTACCGTTTTCCCCAAACCCATATCATCCGCCAGACAACCTCCAAAACCTTTTTCTTTCAAAAACATCATCCAGTTATATCCGTTTTTTTGGTAGGGGCGCAGGCTTGCTCTGAATGAACCGGGCAGTTCATATTCCTTGCCTTGTACCTCAAAATCCAGTTCGGGCAATGATGCATCCTTGAAATTGCTACTTTCCATCAAACCCGTATGAAGTTTTTTGATCCTTAACGAATCCTGTCCGTAATCTCCAAACCTGAAAACATCGTAATACATACTCATCCACTCTTCAGGGATCAAAAATATGGATTTGTTGGGTAGAAGATACTCCCTGTTTTGGTTGAGGATGTTGTTTTTTAGTTGAATAAACGGAAATTCGAATTCTTGGACCTTCACCATTCCGTATATGTCAAACCAGTCGGGTTTGGTTTTGATATTAAAAGAAATATCATGTTTGCCTGTTATATAATTCTGATCAGAAAAATTATTCTCAATCACAATTCCGTCTTCCTTCAGTGTGTCTGTATTTTGGTTTATCCAGTCAATATACCCATGCAGCATTTCTTTTACATTGATTTTTTCTTCGTTGTAAAGTTGCTGATGGAATTTTTCGAAGATAAAGTAGGGGCCGTCAGCTGTAATCATACCCAATTGCTTTATCTTTTCTGCTGTTTTTAATTCCAGTTGGGGATTTCTTATGACCTTGCGAAAAGCAAATACACCGTTTTCTTCTGTCAGGTAGGCGGTTGACTTTTGCGGATTTTTGGCATGAAAAACAATGTTCGGGTCATATTTAAAAAACAAACCCAATGCCATATGGTGTTGCCAATGATTTTCCAGTTTTAAAACAGGTATAGGAGCATCCTCAATAATTTCCACTTCAAAACCCTTGTTTTTAAAGGGATGAAGCAGAATGCTTTTTAAAACAAATTTTTTGAAAAATTCTCTTTCATTTCTTTGTGGAACAACTAAGTACTCTTTTTTAAAGAAAGGGGTAAGTTTCATTCCATCCCATTCGGGGTTAAACCTGAGTATTTTATTGTTAAGAACCAGTACACAAGGCTTAGCGCTTAATAAAAAACCTTGTTGTTTGTAAAGATTCAGGTTTTGTTTCTGATAAGTAATCTCCAGATTATAATGGGTCTCTTCGGGCAATTTGTGAAAGTTAAAACAGGTTTCTGCAAATTCTTCCAGCATTTCCAATGGTTCTTCCTTGATTCGTTCGAGTAGTTCACCTTTAAAGTATAAAGGCAAACCTGTTGCTGTAATCTGTTCTACAACTTCATATATTCTTTT
>CAYPFV010000114.1:0-10832 GCA_964410015.1 uncultured Bacteroidales bacterium | reverse complement strand
TCAGATGCCTGCCCCGTTTTTTTCTTACGGGGGAGCTCGCCAAAACTCCGGTTTTTTATTTTTTTCCATCCTGCGAAATCTAATCATCCGCCTGTGTCAATACTATTGTCATAGCTTGGTTCAGCTGTTTATATTATTTTAAACAGGTTCTCGTTTTTTACAAGAGTGAATCCACCAGCAATAAACGTAATGTTTTTTTCATGGTGCAAAAGAGAATTTTGCCCGCCATTGTCAATTGTTTTTGTCTTTGTTTGATTCATTTTAACCAGCAAACATGACTAAAACATGAAAAAGCAAAAATCAATCCAGAGAGACGAATTGGTTTTATCTGTCTGACCACCAAAAGAAAAAAATGGGATAAATAACCGAAAAAGCAAGTTGAATGAAAACTTTATTGTCCGATCTTTTCCATGATCTTATAAGCCAGATCAAGCGAATTGTATCCGTCTTCTATACTCACCAGGGGTTCGGTGTCGTTTACGATAGAGTCATAAAAAGTTTCCAATTCTGTTTTGATGGCATTGATGGGTTTAATTTCAGGTTTCTCAATCAGAATTTCTTTGGAAGGTTTTCCTTCACCCAGGTTTAGAACCATAGAAAAAGGCCCCGGGTCTACCGGTGCATCTTTCATTCGGATGATCTCACTTTCTTTGGTAAGAAAATCCACGGCAATATAGCTATCTTTTTGAAAAAATCTGGATTTTCTCATATTCTTCATGGATATTCTGCTTGCGGTAAGGTTTGCCACACATCCGTTGTTGAATTCAATCCGGGCATTGGCTATATCAGGACTGTCAGAAACTACTGAAACCCCACTGGCATGAATTCTTTTAATAGGAGATTTGATAACACTAAGTATAATATCAATATCATGAATCATGAGGTCAAGGATTACCGGAACATCCGTGCCCCTCGGATTGAATTGTGCCAATCGGTGTGTTTCTACAAACATTGGATGATCAAAAAAGGGTAAGGTAGCCAAAAAAGCAGGGTTAAATCTTTCTACATGCCCAACCTGTACCTTTACATTGGCTTCTTTGGCAAGATCAATCAGATTTCTTGCTTCTGCAACGGAGGTAGTGAGAGGTTTTTCTATAAATACATGTTTAAAACTGCGAAGTGCTTCTGATGCATTATCGAAATGCGACAATGTAGGGGTTACAATATCTACAATATCAGAAGCATTGATAAGGTCGTGAGCGCTGTCAAATCTTCTGATACCATAATTCTTTTCTACATCCATTGCGGTTTTTTCATCGGGATCATAAAATCCAATACACTCAAGTAATTCAGATTCTTTTATGCATTTTATATGTATTTTGCCGAGATGGCCGGCTCCAAGTACACCAATTTTATTCACTTTTATTTGTTTTTGATGAATAGCTCTGTTGAATTTGTTTTGATAACTGTGGCAAAAGTAAAGTTTTTAGATAATCAGTTGATCATTTTTTTATCCATTGTATTTAAACTTGATTTTATATGAACCATAATAAACTCATAGTCAGTCTTAATAAATATTGAACCGGGGTTTTAAAGATCATAATTTATTTTTATTCAAACAAAATTATGGATCTGCAAATCTATTTCTATAACTATTCAGAATGAAAATTCTCTTTCACAGGAAAAGATTCATTCGTGGAGAAAGATTTTTACCGTAATACCAGAGCTACACGCTTTGCCATTAGGCCAATAATCATGCTCATGTGTGTCAAAAACTTTGTCGTGGCCCGGTTCACCTATGTAATTTTCAATATCAATCCTTATCTGATAACAAAGCAAGATTAAAAGAATGATTTGAAACAGGTTGTGAATTTCTTAAAAAGAATCCGGTCTTTAGCTGTTAAAAAAGCGGAAGAAAGGCGTTTTTTTAAACCTATTATAAAGTTCAGTGTTACAATTTTTGTAAACAAAAGTTTAATACGTATTCTATGGATTAATTGAGTTGAAAGAACAAATATCATTAAATATCAATAGTTTATAAAAATTTAATTTTGATATGGAACAGTATACGACCATATCTTCTAACGGAAACCTGACAATCCAGAAAAAATATAGTAAGATATGAATACACATAAAATTGCTTTCATTAATAATTGGGTTAAAAGTTCTTGCTTTTTAATCCTGAGTATATCTCTGATCATTGTAAGTTCTTCTGTTTTTGGAGCTAATAAAAGAACCAATTTAAATACTGTTAAGTCTTATTCTTTTGAAGAATTGGCACCACGTCTGAATCAGCAAACCGATTCATTGTATGTAATTAATTTTTGGGCAACCTGGTGTGCTCCCTGTGTAAAAGAAATACCTGCTTTCGAGAAAATACAGGCAGAATATGCAGACCAAAAAGTAAAAGTATTATTTGTAAGTTTGGATTCACCGGATCATCTCAACAGTCGGCTGATTCCGTTTATAGAAAAAATGAATATGAAAGCAGAGGTAGTGATGCTCGACGAAGTTGATGGAAATAAATGGATACCCAAGGTTGATGATAAATGGAGCGGAGCTATCCCAGCTACTTTAATTTACAATTCAGACAAAAGAGAGTTTTATGCCCGTGAATTTACGTACGAAGAACTTCAGCAAACGCTGGAATCTTTTTTAAATACCAAATAATTATTATTCACTAAAATCGGAAAACTATGAAATTATTGGCTTTTTTTATTTCAATTTTTCTTTTTGCTTCTTTGTCCTTTGCAAGTTCTGGATACCAGGTAGGAGATAAAGCAGAAGATTTCAGACTCAAAAACGTTGATGGGAGTTATGTATCGATGGCAGATTTCCCGGATGCCAAAGGATTTATTGTAATCTTTTCATGTAATCACTGTCCTTACGTAGTGGCTTACGAAGACCGTATGATTGAACTTCACAATGAGTTTGCAGATCAGGGATTTCCTGTTATAGCCATCAATCCCAATGACCCGGAACTACAACCTGAGGACTCTTTTGAAAAAATGCAGGTTCGCGCCCGGGAAAAGAATTTCCCTTTTCCCTATTTGGTAGACGATAAGCAAGAGGTATACCCGAAATTTGGCGCCGAACGCACTCCACATGTTTACTTGCTAAATAAAGAAGGCAATGATCTCAGAGTGGCATACATTGGCACAATTGATGACAACTACCGTGATGCCTCTAAAGTGCAAGAGAGGTATCTTGCCAATGCCGTTAAGGCAGTAATGAATGGTAAATCGCCAGAGCCAGCAACCACAAGGGCAATTGGTTGCACCATAAAATCAAAATAATTTGTTGTAAACTGTTTTTTTCTAAAAGTCTGAAAGTCTGAGAAAGAAATTCAAATCTACTAAAACGAAGACTTTAGAAAAAAATGATGGCATATAAAAAAAAAGGACGATGTTTCAAGTAAACGCCGTCCTTTAATTTTTTCGTTAAAATGTTAAAAAAACCTAGTTAACAACATCTGCCAACTCTGCGCCAGCTTTGAATTTTACTACTTTTTTTGCAGGAATAGTAATTTCTTTACCAGTTTGTGGGTTTCTACCTTTGCGTTCTTCTCTACTTGAAACAGAAAAAGATCCAAATCCTACAAGTGCTACTCTGTCACCATTTTTTAAGGCTTCAGTTGTTGACCCAATAAAAGCGTCGAGCGCTTTTTTTGCATCGGCTTTAGTCAAACCGGATTGTAATGCCATAGCATCAATTAATTCAGCTTTGTTCATTTTTTTTGATTTTAATTAGTTTCGCTTAAATAATAAAAATTTCCTTTAACCACTGCAAATATAGGTTATTTGTAAAAAAAACCAAGATAATTCTTTGAAAAGTGCTGATTTTGTTGAAAAAAAGGGGGTTTTGTTAATAACTTATATCCAAAATAACTAGTTTTACTGGTATTCCAGAATAATATAGTTCAGTAAAATGTGTAAAAATCCCCTGCTAAAAAGTAAATCCCCGAAGAAATTCAAGGGTGTTCATACGTTTTTTTCCGGCTGCCTGCAAACTTTTTATGTCAATAAAACCATTTTGGCAAGCCATTTTCAGATAATTTTTATTATCTGTTACCAATTCTCCAGGTGAAAGGGTTGATGACGAATACTCATAATCACAATCAAAAATCTTCAGGATAAAAGATTCACCTTTTGTATCATAAACCTCCGTAAAAGCACCAGGATAAGGATTGAGGCCTCTTATATGATTAAAGACTTCTTTCACATCGTTTTGCCAATCAATTTTACAGTCTTCTTTGAATATTTTAGGTGCTTTTTTAAGTTGTTCAAACTGACTCTGCGCAATCAATTCCTCCTGATCGATTGTTTCTATTTTTTCTTTACGTATCATTTCCAATGTGTCAACCACAAGAGCGGCACCCAGTATTTTGATTCTGTCGTGCAATTCACCGGCGGTTTCATGGTCTCCAATGGAAATTTCACGTTTTGCTATAATCCTTCCGGTATCGATCTTTTCATCCAAAAAAAAGGTTGTTACACCGGTTTTGGTTTCACCATTCATAATGGCTCTGTTAATGGGGGCTGCACCCCGGTATTGTGGCAATAAAGATGCATGCAGGTTAAATGTCCCTTTGGAGGGCAATTTCCAAACCTCTTTGGGGAGCATACGAAAAGCCACCACAACCATTACGTCAGGTTTTACAGACCTTAGTCGGTCTATAAACACCGGCGATTTGAGATTTTCTGGTTGTAGTACCATAATCTCTTTTTCCAGGGCAAACTTTTTTACTGCCGGAGCAGTTATTTTTCTTCCTCTACCGGCAGGCTTATCGGGTGCCGTAACTACGGCTTCCACCTGGTAGCCGCTTTGAAGTATTTTTTCAAGAGATGCCACTGCCATTTCAGGAGTTCCCATAAAAACGATACGCATGTCTTTTTTTTCCATTCTACTGGCAAAATATTTGAATCCCGGGAAATCTAATTAATTTGTATTGTAAAAATCAGGTTTGCATTTATAATTCGTTGGTATAACATTGCAGGCGCACTTAAATATTTGATCGGTAAAACGATATGACCTCCATGGGTTATTACACACAAACACCAATAAAAATAGCAAACATCAAGTTCCATCCGGCCTGTTTAAAACCAATAAGTAACGGTTGAAACTTCCATGATTAAACCTTCAATACGCACCTGGATGATTAGGGGGCAAATGAATAATCCGATGAAACTACTGACAAAGCACAAAGTGCTTATATTATGGTAAAATCATTATTTTACTGAATTTTTAAAATGCACCATTTTTATAGCAGTAACAGCGGCTTCATCGCCTTTGTTTCCGTGCTTCCCTCCTGCCCTGTCTTTAGCCTGCTCCCAGTTATCAGGAGTTAGTACGCCAAAAATTACAGGCATATCATAATCAAGACCTACCCTTGTAATGCCATCTGCTACTGCATTAGAAATAAATTCAAAATGCCGGGTTTCACCCTGAATAACACATCCCAGACAAATTATTGCATCATATCGTTGTGTATGGCAGAGAAATTTTGCTCCAAGAGGCAATTCAAAACTGCCCGGAACATAATAAACATCAGTATTTATATCTTTTGCACCATGTTTTTTCAGAAAGTCAATAGCTCCATCGCGCAAAGCAAAAGTTATTTCATCATTCCATTCCGAAACCACAATGCCAAATCTCATATCAGATGCATCAGGTACGGCATTCAAATCATGATCAGAAAGGTTTTTCTTTTTTTTATCCATTATGTTTGCAGTAAATTGTATCCAGAAAAACAAATAATAATACTTCAGGGTGTTCCTCTCTCAAAAGGAACGTAAGACCGAAATACTGTAAAGACTGAAAAACAAAAATGTAGTTTTCTTTAGCGACTGATCTAAAGACTTACCAAGCAAATCGAGCAGAAACTTTTTTTTTAAGAAACAAACCTCAACTCATTCAGGAGTTGATACGTGCCTGTGCCCTTGATAAATAACGTTCAATATTTCTGCCTTCATTGGTATTTGGAAAATCCTTTTGTATACGTTCATAAGCGCTGACAGCTTTTTGATAGTCTCCCTGTAATTCATAAACCATAGCAAGTTTCATTAAAAAAGCAGGTGCTGTAAGGGAATTCTCATAACGGTTGGAAGCTTTTTCGTAATAATCAGCTGCTTTTTCCATATCCCCTGTTTCCAAATATGCATCACCAATTGCACCGAGGGCCATAGGAGCAACAAGTTCATCATTTCTTTTATATTTCTTCAGGTGTTTGATCGCTTCCTCATACTCGCCCATATTAAGGTAAGAAATACCTGCATAATAACGGGCCAGGTTTGCAGAACGAGTCATCTTATACTCTGAGATTATGTCAAGAAAACCCAGATGGGCACCATCTCCTTCCAATGCAAGTTGCAAACTGTCCTGATCAAAGTATCTTTCTGCCATGAACATTTCCTGACTAGCTTCCTGTTCGCGCGGTTCAATAATAAACCTGTTGAAACCAATATACCCGGCAATGATCAAAACGATAAACGCTACAACTCCGATAAGCAGGTTTTGATTCTTTTCGATAAACTGTTCACTTTTACTCAATGCTTCCTCAACAGCAACGATATTCTTTTCACCTTGCTCTGTTTTTTTGTTCTTCATGCTTACTTTATTATTTGATGTTTGTGATTTCTAATGAAAAAAGTACAATAAAATTCAACCAAAATTGTTGATAACTATACCTTCGTTTTTTTTTGTGTGCAAAATTAACCTAATTTTGCGTGTTTCAAATATTTTATTTGAACTACACCGTTTTTTTTGACAATTTTATATGAGAAATTTTTTCCCGGTTCTGGCATCTCTGATCATATTGCTTCTGATATTGCAATTCTCATCCTGCCGCAAAGATGATTTTGATACTTCACCTTCGGTAAAACTTTCTTTTTCCACCGATTCATTGCTTTTCGACACAGTTTTTACTACCATAGGATCTTCTACACGGTATTTTAAGGTTTATAACAGACACTCATCTGATGTGATGATATCTGACCTGCGCCTGGCAGGAGGAAAAAGTTCTTTCTTTCGTATCAATGCCAATGGCAGCAGCGGAACACATATCAAAGATATTGAGATCGGAGCCAATGACAGTATTTATGTTTTTGTGGAAGTAACCGTTGACCCGGTAGGGGAAAAGCTGCCTTTGGTTATTACTGACAGTGTGGTTTTTAATACCAACAACAATCAGCAAGACGTTAAACTTGTTGCCTGGGGGCAGGATGCCAATTTTATAAGACCCAATTTCTCTGATACCATCAATGATATCGATTATCATCTTATAACCAGAAATACAACCTGGTCTGGTATAAAACCCTGGATTGTTTACGGTCTCGTAGTAGTTGCTCCTGAGGCATCACTAACCATCGAAAAGGGATCGCAAATTCATTTTCACAACAACTCAGCGATGATATTTATGAATGAGTCAAGTCTGAAAATAGAAGGTACTGCTGAAGAACAGGTTTTTTTGCAAGGCGACAGGCTGGAAAACGATTATTCTGATTTACCCGGACAATGGGGGTATATATGGCTTACTGCAGGAAGTACAAACCATAGCATTGAAAATGCCGTAATCAAAAATGCCACCTATGGGGTTATCATGGATTCCATTGGAAGTTTTACAGAACCTACCCTAAGGATGCACAACACCATCATCAAAAATATGGATCAAACCGGACTGGAGCTCAGAGGAGCATGGGTGGAGGCTACCAACCTGGTAGTTGCCAATTGTGGAGTAAGTGCCATCAATATGATGCTGGGAGGCAACTATAACTTCAAACATATAACCGTTGGCAATTATTACAGCCTTCCGGGAACCATCAGGCAAACTCCTTCCCTTACTTTCAATAATTATTATGTTGATACAAGCGGAGTAGTGCAAGTGAGAGACTTTGAGCAGGTTTACTTCGGAAATTCTATTATATATGGTAGTTTAACCGAGGAAATAGCACTCGATCTGTATCCGGATAACTCCAACCCCGATTTTGTCTTCGACCATTGCCTGGTCAGAACCGCAATCCACAATCAGTTCCCAGAACGATTCACCAACAGCTTAACCAATCAGCAACCCCGTTTCGTAGAAGCCCAGGATAATAATTACAGGCTACGAAACGACAGCCCCGCCAGAAAAAAAGGCAGCAAGGATATTGCTCTGCAGGTGCCCCTGGATATTTTAGGACGAAACCGCACCGATACCGTTGACATAGGTGCTTATCAATACTACCCGGAAGAAGAAGAGGAAGAAGACGACGACGAACATAATGATGACAGCAATTAACTTACCAGACATCCAAACGCTTTGGATGCTTTATAAGACGAAATATAGTGTCTTATTCTTTAACTACCCAACTTATGACTTGACTAAGAGACGACAAAAATGCCTATTTGAATAGGATCAGAGAAACGAGTTTCAGGATTTTAGAAGAATTGGAACAGATTGCGATGAAAGAAGTAAATGAAAAATAAACCCAGACAGGAAACGCCAGTATCACCTGCCATACCTGGAAATTGGGCTGCAGTGCAGGTTTCATTTATCTGATAAGCATCGGCTTTTTTGACGGCGAACAAAAACGAATCAGGCAAACAGCAATTTCCATTTTCTTCATCCTGTTTGGAGCGGGTATTGTCCTGGTTACTCAAAGTGCCCAAACCAAACGTGGACGCTCAGCGGATCTTCATTATAAAAGAACATTATATACGTGGATGGCTTATCTCCAGGTTGATTGGTTTTCCAATACTTATAAATGGTCTGTTTAAAAATTTTGATGCCAACTGGAGTTTTGAATACACCCGGTTTTTGGGTTCTCAGTATAACTACTGGGCAGTTTATTCTTAAGTTTTGGATACATATGCATGATCATGTTGATTAGTCTGTCCAGGGGGGTATATTGATAAAAAAACGTTTGCCCGCCATTGGTCATATTGCTTTAACAAATTCAACACCACAATCGGTAATTTATATTTTACATTTTACAGTATTGGTTTTGGGCTATTCGGACAAACAGACAGAAGTATTCAGTTGCTTATCATGTTCGCTATCTGGATCGTACAATATGCCTGGTCTGAAACATGATTAGACCGCTATCAGTTTGGTCCGCTGGAATGATTGTGGCGCTACCTTCCGTATTGGGAAATTCAGCCGATGAAACAATCATGATTAAGCTTAAAACACACACGAGGATGATTAGATTTCGCAGCATGGCAAAAATTACTAAATCGAATTGTTTGCAAGCGCTCTGGTTCAAAAAACAAGAACCGAATGTTTCAAATTATAAACATATGAGTCCACTCCGAAAACTTGTTTTCGGCAAATCTATGTTCATTTTCTTTTTTTAAACACATTGATTATCAGGATTTAGCATCTGTGTAAATCTGTGTAATCTGTGGATAATTTACTTTTCAGAGTGAACTCAACATATTAAAATCAATTGCCTGACTTCTAATATTTCGCTTCCGGTTTTTCTGTATTCGCAAAATAAGTATATGCATACATTTCATGTATTAGTTTCAAAGCAAAATTAAGAAAAGGAGTCGTAGAGATGGTCTGTCACTATTCAATGATCATCAATGACCAGATAAGTGAATGTTTGGTTTAGTAATTGATAGGCTATCTCTCCAAAGGTTGCTACACCGGAAAACCCAATTTCGTTATTCTCAAGATTGCCGTAAGTAAAGTTTAAAACGCAATTGCAATTAAAAACGATCTTAGTTTTATCTTCCTGAAGATTCTGTAACTTTTCTTTAAAAAGGTCAGCATAGCTGTCAATTTTTTTTGCCGGATAATATTTTTTATCCTTGAATACTGGAGCGTAAAAGATGACTTCTTTATTTTTGCTGTCTGTTTTTTGAAAACTAACATTTATCAGTGCCCCGGCATAATCACTTATAAGCGGATACTGAACATCATAATTATTTTGCTTAATATAGTCATATAAATTCTTCTTTTCTCCATTTATCAGACAATCTTTTACAACAAAAGAATCATCAAAAAATTCAAAAACAGGTGTATCCTGTTGTTCGAAAACATTGATGATCTCTAACCTGGCCACCTTGCTTTCTTCTAATCTTACATGGATTGCCACAGCTTTGTCTTCCGAGATGCTTAAGGTTTTTCCCATAAATGTTTTAGCTTTGCGCCCTTTGTTGAACTCATCCAGATCGGCTCCTGCCACCAGACCAATGAGCGGATTACTGAAAATATCCGGGTAGTTTAGGGATTCGAGTGCAAAATCCAGATGTATATCGCTTAGCGCAGGTAAAATGATGAAATTGAATCCATTTGAAAACCCTTGCTGATAAATAAGAGGTAAAGTTTTCCGATCATAACTTTCGATTTTAAATTCTACACCAAGTTTGGTATAATCAAAAACAAATACTTTCTCTTTCTCATTTCTCCCTTTTTCATTTTCTATATAAAAATAAGGCATTGTTGCACCAATCCAATTTCCTTTTGCTAATTGTTTTAATATATCTTCCTCTCCTGAAACAACCAGATAGTTTCCGGATTGGATCAGTTCATTGGTTTCCTCTATTGTTTTTATCTGGTAATTCGTGCTTTGCATATTCATCATTTGTTGCTTTTTGAAATGTGTGTTTTATTGACTTAATTGGTTTCTAACCCTGTTGTTATTCAATTAGAAGATAGCATTAAACGGATATTACCATTCCTTAAAAATAGCCTTCATATCCTGTTGAACAGCCAAAATGTATTTTGAGCATAAGGAATAAATCTCATCGATGGCTTGCTGGGGAGTGATTTCTCCTTTTGATAGTTTTTTGCTATAATCAGCACTTTTCATTTGGAGGGTAAAGTTAGTGAACCTGTGGTTTATTTTGCCTTTAACCAGATCTTCCCATTCAGGCCGATTTTTGGGTGGCAAAGTTGAAAACTTTTT